>NZ_WWJY01000001.1 GCF_009865405.1 Streptomyces sp. SID3212
CGGGGCGCGACACCGCGCCGGACCCGGGACGCGCCACGCCCGCCGCCCCCGACACCGTCACCGACATGCCCGCCCTCCACGTCGACGTCGTCGCGCCCGTCGGCGCCGGGGACGCCTTCGCCGCCGGCTTCCTCTCCGCGACCCTCCGCGGCCTGCCCGCCGCCGCCCGCCTCCGCCACGGCCACCTCATGGCCGCCGCCACCCTCACCGTCCCCGGTGACCTCGGCACCCCGCCCTCCCGGGCCGACGCCGACCGCCTCGCGGGCCTCGACGGACGCGCCTGGGAGAGACTTCGTCTCGGCCCCGGCTGGACGGCGGCCATCGAGCAGGAGGTACGTACCCGATGAGCCAGACCGTCGACCGCGCGCTGAGCATCCTTCCCCTGCTCGCGCAGGGGCCCGCCGACCTCGGACAGGTCGCCGAGCGCCTCGACGTGCACAAGTCCACCGCGCTGCGGCTGCTCCGTACCCTCCACGAGCACGGGCTCGTCTACCGCCAGCAGGACAACCGCTACCGCCTCGGCGCCCGCCTCTTCGCGCTCGCGCAGGAGGCCGTGGAGAACCTGGACGTACGGGAGATCGCCCACCCCCACCTCGTCGCGCTCAACGAACAGGTCGGCCACACCGTCCACTTGGCGGTGCACGAGGAGAACGAGGTCCTCTACATCGACAAGGTGGAAAGCCGCTACCCGGTCCGGATGTACTCCAGGATCGGCAAGCCGGTCGCGATCACGGTCGCCGCCGTCGCCAAGCTGCTCCTCGCCGACCTTCCCGAGGCCGAGCGCCGGGCCCTCGCCGAGCGGCTCGACTTCCCCCTGTACACGCCCCGTTCGATCCCCAACGCCACTGCTTTCCTGCGGGAGTTGGCCACCGTACGCGAACAGGGCTGGGCCACCGACCTCGGCGGCCACGAGGAGTCCATCAACTGCATCGGCGCCCCGATCCGGGGTACGGACGGCAGGGCGGTCGCCGCCATGTCGGTCTCCGCGCCGAACGTCGTCGTCACGGCCGAGGAACTCCTCACCCTGCTCCCGCTGTTGCGCCGCACCGCCGACGCGATCAGCCGGGAGTACTCCGGCACCACCCACTCCAAGGAAGCACGCACATGAGCGAGAACACGCCCCAGCTCCCGAAGACCGCGCTGACCCCCGCCACGCACACCGCGCCGCCGGCGAAGTTCTCGCACGGCGTCCGCAAGGGCAACATCCTCCAGGTCGCGGGCCAGGTCGGCTTCCTCCCGGCGGTGGACGGCAAGCCTCCGGTCCCGGCGGGCCCGACCCTGCGCGAGCAGACGATCCAGACCTTCGCCAACGTCAAGGCGATCCTGGAGGAGGGCGGGGCGGGCTGGGACGACGTCATGATGGTGCGCGTCTACCTCACGGACGTGGACCACTTCGCCGAGATGAACGCGATCTACAACCAGTACTTCGAGGAGCAGGGCCTCAAGGAGGCCGCCGCCGCCCGTACGACGGTCTATGTCGGCCTGCCCAAGGGGCTGTTGATCGAGATCGACGCGCTGGCCGTCCTCGGTTGAGCCTTTCCGCCTTACCTCCCCCTGTCGGGTACGGCGCCCTCACCTCCGTCCGAGGAGGCGCCGTACCGCGATCCCCCCTGCCCAAAATGCCCAGAACAAGAGGTCCCCCCATGCTGCTCGCTGCCGACGCGCCCCCTGAAACCCCGCCCCACACCGGGGGTTTCCTCCTCATACTCGGCGGTACCGGCGGGCTGCTCACCGTCGCCGCCCTCGGTATCGCACTCCTCCTCTTCCTGATCATCAAGGTCAGGATCCAGCCCTTCGTCGCCCTGCTCGGCGTCTCCATAGCCGTCGGCCTCGCCGCCGGACTGTCCGTCACCGAACTCTTCGGTACGGTCCAGCGGTCCACCTCCGTCTCGATGATCGAGTCGGGCATGGGCGGCATCCTCGGCCATGTCGCGATCATCATCGGCCTCGGTACGATGCTCGGCGCGATCCTCGAAGTGTCCGGCGGCGCCGAGGTGTTGAGCGCCCGGCTGCTGAACCTCTTCGGTGAGAAGCGCGCGCCGCTCGCCATGGGCGTCACGGGTGTCATCTTCGGCATCCCGGTCTTCTTCGACGTCGGCATCTTCGTCCTCGCGCCGATCGTGTACGCGGCCACCAAGCGCTCCGGCAAGTCGATCGTCCTGTACGCGATGCCGCTGCTCGCCGGTCTCTCCATGACCCACGCGTTCCTGCCCCCGCACCCGGGTCCCGTCGCCGCCGCCGGGCTGTTCCACGTGGACCTGGGCTGGATGATCCTGATGGGCGCGCTCGTCGGGATCCCGGCCGTCCTCGCCGCCTGGGTGTACGCGGCCTGGATCGGAAAGCGCCTCTTCGTGGAGGTCCCGCAGGACATGCTGGAGGCCGCCGAGGAGGCCAAGGCCGCCGTCGCCGAGGAACAGCGCGCCGCCGGGGTCGCCCCGCAGGAGGCGCCGGTCGGCCTGGGCACGGTCCTGGCGATCATCGGCACCCCGCTGGTCCTGATCCTGCTGGCGACGTTCTCCTCCATCGCGCTGGACCCGTCGACCGGCCGCTCGGTCATCGAGTTCTTCGGCCACCCGTTCGTGGCGCTGACGATCGCACTGCTGCTCGCGTACTACCTGCTGGGCCTGCGGCGCGGCTGGTCGCGCCAGTCGCTGGAGCGGGTCTCCACCGCGTCCCTCAAGCCGGTCGGCAACATCCTGCTCGTCGTCGGCGCGGGCGGGGTCTTCGGCGCGGTCCTCAAGGGCAGCGGCATCGCGGACGCCCTCGCCGACACCTTCCACGACGTGGGCCTGCCGGTCATCCTGCTGGCCTGGCTGATCTCGGTCGTGCTGCGCGTCGCGCAGGGGTCCGCGACCGTCGCGATCGTCACCACCGCGGGCATCGTGGTCCCGCTGGTCGAGGGCCAGGGCTTCTCGCAGGCGCACCTCGCCCTGATCATCATGGCCATCTCCGCGGGCTCGATCTTCGCTTCGCACGTCAACGACGGCGGGTTCTGGATGGTCGCGAAGTACTTCGGCATCTCGGAGCGCGACACCCTGAAGTCGTGGACGGTCCTGGAGACGGTCCTGTCGGTCGCGGGCTTCGTGGTGGCGGCGCTGCTGAGCCTGGTGATCTAGAAGAGTCCGTACGAGGCGAATCCGTACCGCTCGAACCGCTGTCCGTGGCGCCGCACGCCCTCTTGCGCGATCACCGCCCGCCCCGCTTTCGTGACGTGGGTCACGTACGGGGACGAGAGTGGAGGCGCGAGACGCATGGCAGGCACCACGGACAGCGGCACGGGTGAGTACAGCGGTACGGGTGAGTACAGCGGTTCGGACGGGACCGCCCCGGCCCGGCCGGGGACAGCGCGGTCCACCACCTCCACCTCCGGTCCCCGCAGGTCCAGTTGGCGGTACATCGGCCCCGGGATCGTCGTCGCCGCGACCGGCGTCGGCGCGGGGGACCTGGTCGCGACGCTGATCGCGGGCAGCCAGTTCGGCTACACCCTGCTGTGGGCCGCGATCATCGGCTGCGTCGTCAAGATCTCGCTCGCCGAGGCCGCCGGGCGCTGGCATCTCGCCACCGGCACCACCCTCTTCGAGGGCTGGCGCAGCCTCGGCCACTGGACGACGGTCTACTTCGCCGTCTACGTGGTCGTGTGGGGCTTCGTGTACGGCGCGACCGCCATGTCCTCCAGCGCCCTGCCGCTCGTCGCGCTCTTCCCCGAGGGCCCCGGCCTCAAGACCTGGGCGGTCATCACCGGTCTCGTGGGCCTGGTCTTCGTCTGGTTCAACCGGTACGCCGTCTTCGAGAAGGTCATGACGGTGCTGATCGGGATGAAGTTCCTGATTGTCATGTACGTAGCGATCCGGGTCGCTCCCCGCCTCGGCGACGCGTTCGCGGGGCTCGTACCGGTCCTGCCGGACGGCTCGCTGCTCTACACGCTGGGGCTGATCGGCGGCGTCGGCGGCACGATCACGATGGCCGCGTACGGCTACTGGGTCAACGCCAAGGGGTGGACCGACTCCCGCTGGATGCGGGTGATGCGGCTGGACAACCGCGTCGCGTACGTCACCACGGGGTTCTTCGTCGTCGCCATGCTCATCATCGGCGCCGAGCTGCTGCACTCCTCCCAGATCGCCCTGACCTCGGGCGACCGGGGGCTGATCGACCTCGGCACGATCCTGGAGGACCGCTTCGGGGTCGTCACCGCGAAGCTCTTCCTGGTGGGCTTCTTCGCGACGTCGTTCGGTGCGCTGATCGGGGTGTGGCACGGGGTGAGCCTGATGTTCGCGGACTTCGTGGACCGTATCGTCCGTGAACGACGTGGGACCGGCACCGAGGACATGGTGGAGACCGTTGCCTCGGGGGAGCGGGAGCGGTCGGTCCTGTTCCGCGCGTACCTGCTGTGGCTGACCTTCCCGCCGATCGGGCTGCTCTTCCTGGACCAGCCCTTCGGACTGGTCGTGGTGTACGGCGTCCTGGGCGCGTTCTTCATGCCGTTCCTGGCGCTGACGCTGATCTGGCTGCTCAACTCCTCCCGTACGCCCGCCCAGTGGCGCAACGGGGTGCTGAGCAATGTGATGCTCGCGGTCGCGGGGCTGCTGTTCGTCGTGCTGTGCGCGAAGCAGGTGAAGGACCTGATCTGGTGAGTCCGGGGCTGGGTGAGTCCGGGGCCGGACGCGCGACAGCGCCGTCGGGTGGGGTTCGACGGCGCTGCCGGCCCTGTGGGGGGTCTTCGGTCGTGCGGGTCCGCTACGGGAGGGAGTGGACCTTCGGGCCGACGGCGTTCGACCATGCGTTGCCCGCCGTCGCGTCCCAGTTGGTGGACCAGGTCATCGCGCCACGCAAGCCCGGGTAGGTCTTCGACGGCTTGAACGAACCGCAGTTGGTGCCCCGGGTGAGGCAGTCCAGCGCGTTGTTCACGATCGTCGGGGAGACGTAACCGCTGCCCGCGCCCCGCGTGGAGGCGGGGACGCCGATGCCGACCTGGGCCGGCGCGAGGCCGCCTTCGAGCTGGATGCAGGCGAGCGCGGTGAGGAAGTCCACCGAGCCCTGCGAGTAGACCTTGCCGTCGCAGCCGAGCATCGAACCGCTGTTGTAGTACTGCATGTTGACGACGGTGAGGATGTCCTTCACGGCCAGCGCGGTCTTGAAGTACTCGCCGCCCGTGCTCTGCATGTCGATGGTCTGCGGCGCCATCGTGAGGACCATGTTCGGACCGGCCTTCGCGGCCAGCTGGTGCAGGGCGCTGCTCATGTACGTGGAGTTGAGGCCGTTCTCCAGGTCGATGTCGACCCCGTTGAAGCCGTACTCCTGCATCAGCGCGTAGGCGCTGTTGGCGAACGCCGTCGCGGAGGCGGCGTTGTTGATGGAGATGGTGCCCTTCTCGCCGCCGATCGACAGGATGACCGACTTGCCGGCGGCCTTCTTCGCGGCGATGTCCGACTTGAACTCGGCGGCGGAGCCGTAGCCGACGGCCGGGTCCAGGTTGAAGGTGATCTGGCCGGGGGTGGCGGTCGCGTCGGCGAACGACACGGCGATGATGTCGTACTGCGACTGGACGTCACGGAGCTTCTGGACGGCCGCGCCGTTGTTGAAGTTCTGCCAGTAGCCGGTCAGGGCGTGCTTGGGCACGGTCGGGTTGGTGCCGCCCCCGTCCCCGCCGCCGCCGGTCGCCGAGGTGGTCGCGTTGACCGTGGCCGACTTGGGGCCCTCACCGGCCGCGTTGGTCGCGGACACCTGGAACGAGTACGAGGTGCTGGCCGCCAGGCCCGTCACGGTCGCGGACGGGGAGGTCGACGACTGGACCTTCGTACCGTTGCGGTAGATGTTGTAGCCGGTGGCGTTGGACACCCCGCCCCAGTTCAGGGTCACGGACGACGAGGTCACCGAGCCGGCCGAGAGGCCCGCGGGCGAACCGGGGATCGTCGGGCCGGGGTCGCTGCCCCCGCCGCCGTCGGGGCCGAAGACGGAGATGTCGTCGGCGAAGTAGGTGGGGGTGCCGTACCAGCCGTGGGTGTAGACCGTCACGGACCTGGTCGAGGCGCCCGTCCTGAAGCTGGTGGTGAGCTGCTTCCACGAGGTGCTGTCCGGCGTCCAGGTCGACACGTCGGTCGTGCCTGTCCCCTCGGCCCCCAGGTAGGCGAGGCCGCCCTGCACCCAGGCGCTCAGCGTGTAGGTCGAGTTGGGCTGTACGGCCACGACCTGCGAGCACTTGGCGTTGTCCTGGCCGCTGGGCGCGCCCTTCAGGGCCGCCGCGCCGCCGTGTACGGGCGAGCCGACCGTGGAGCCGCTGCCGGCGGAACAGGTCCAACTCCCGAGCCCGGACTCGAACCCCGCGTTCTTCGCCACGTTGATGTCGGCGGCCTGCGCGGTCCCGGCGAGCCCGGTGACACTCAGCGCTCCGGCGGCCGCGACGGCCACCGCCCCGCCGATCCATGTTCTGACGCGTCCTCTGGAGCCTGGTGCACGTTCCACTTGCTGCCTCCGCTGGGGGATCGGGGATGGAGGTACGTAAAGAGTGAGAGGAACGGTGGCCACCGTTGGACGTAGAAACTGGTCCAGACCAATCAAGTTGTCAAGACCTCTGGCAGAAGGTCGTATACGGGAGCGCTCCCGACCGGCCCGAATGACGCCCGCCGGGCTGCTTCGCCCGATTTTGTAGCTGCCCGTCATGTGACGGCCACAGCCCGGGTATCCGAAAGGTGTTCTCTGCACCGTAAGACGTGGATAAAGTGCTGGGGCAGGAGAACGGAGCAGGAGAGATCTGCGGTCGCCGGGGCTCCGGCGTCCCGGGCTGAACGGGGAACCAACGTGCCGACCGCGATCGCTGTCACCAGCCCTGATCTGGTGCTGCCGCCGACCGACCAGCAGACGCCCACCGCGACCCTGCTCCAGCCGCCCGACGCCCAGCCGTTGGGCGACGCGCTCGCCGACATGCAGGTGCTCGTCGAGCAGTACGGCTATGTCGTCGCCGTCTACCCCGCGACCATTCCCACCCCGCACGAGCGGCGGCTGCACACCGTCCGCAACCTCCTGGAGAGCGACCGGATCGCGCTCCTCAAGGTGGACCTGCCGCCGCTCGCGGTGGCCGTCCTGGTGCGCCAGCTACGGCAGTTGTCCCTCTGCGACTTCCACCCGGGGATCATCGCCTCCGCCGCCCGGCTGCTCTCCCACTACATCCACGCGGGCGCCCTGCTGAATTCGGTCGCCCGGCTCGACCGGGTCCCGGTGAGCCTGAAGACGCACGCCAAGTCCTGGGTCCCCGGAGCGCAGTTCGGCGTGGTCGCCAATCCCGTACCCCAACTGGTCAAGATCGGGTCCGGTGAATTGGACGGACCGGATTTCGCCACGCATCTTGTCGTCGGACAGGGGTCGTTGCAGTCCGACTGGGTGACGGAGACCCTGGCACCCGCCTGGCGCGTCCAGGGGATCCAGGAGTGCGCGCTGCCTGCGGAATCGCCGGCCTGGTGGGGCACGGCGAAAATGATCGAATTCGCCGCGTTCCTGCCGGACATCTCCGTGCTCTACCAATTGGTCGCGTCGGTCCGCCGCGAGGTGTGCGGCTGGTGCGGATCCGAACTCATAGGGGACCGCTGCGGATTCTGCTCCGCGCCCCTCGGCCCGCCCGAGACCCGCGGCCGCGTCAGCGGTGTGCTGACCAGGGGAAGCCCTACGCGCCAAGGGGCGTAGCCCGCCCGCCGGATGCCCGGCGACCTCCCCGTACCCGCTCCGATCTGTCACGCTTCCCTGACCCACGTCTTCGAACGAGGTTGCCCCTCCCATGAATGCACGGCAACGCCGCGGCGTCATACTCCTTCTCCTCTCGATCCTCTGCGCCGTCGCGGCCTTCGCCGGGGTGCTCTCGGTGATACGGGACGTGAATTCGAAGGTCGGCCCCGAGGTCGCCGCGTACCGGCTGAAAGCGGATGTGGCGCCCTACACGCCGCTCCGGAGCGGGCAGTTCGAGAAGATCGAGATGCCGGAACGCTGGCTGTCCGAGAACGCGGTGACCGACCTCTCCGTACTCAACGGGAAGATCGCCGTCACCACCCTGAAAAAGGGATCCCTGCTCCAGGACGACATGATCGTCAAACGCCCCGAACTCGCGGCGGACGAGCAGGAGATCGCCATCATGATCGACGCGGAGACCGGCGTCGCGGGCAAGATCAGGCCGGGCGATCTGGTCAACATCTTCGCGACCTTCCCCGGCGACAACGACGGCGCCACCCCGCAGTCCCGGATCATCGTCCCCAACGCCAGGGTCCTGGACGTCGGCAAACTCACCGCTCTCGAAGCCAAGGAGAGCGACCGGACCCGCACCGGACTCCAGCAGGCCGTCCCCATCACGTTCGCGCTGAAGACCAAGGACGCCCAACGGGTCGCGTACGCCGAGTCCTTCGCGGACCACGTGCGACTCGCCCTCCTCCCCGACGGCAATCCGACAACGCTGCGCCCCGGGGAGAGCACCTACACGCTCGAAGGGGACAAGTGAGGGACGCATGACCACCCGAATCCTTCCGGTCGTCGGTGACGCCGACGCCGCCCGGTCCATCACCACCCTGCTCAGCCAGCTCCCCGACGCGGAGCCGGCCGCGCCGGTCGGCGACTCGACGTCGCTGATCGACACCCTGGCCCGGCTGGCCGCCGAGTCGATCGACGAGCTGCCGGAAGTGGTCCTGGTCCACGAGCGGATCGGACCGGTGCCCGCGCTCGAACTCATCCGGGAAGTGGCCCTGCGCTTCCCGGCCGTCGGCGTCGTCCTGGTCACCTCCGACGCCAGCCCCATGCTCTTCTCGGCCGCCATGGACTCCGGCGCCCGGGGCCTGGTCGGACTGCCGCTGTCGTACGAGGAGTTGGCGCAGCGCGTCCAGGCCGCCGCCGGGTGGTCCGTGGGCGTACGGCGCCATCTCGGCCAGGGTGCCGAGGTGTTCAGCGGCCCCGGCGGGATCGTGGTCACGGTCAGCGGGGCGAAGGGCGGTGTCGGGACGACCCTGACCGCCGTACAACTCGCGCTGGCGGCACGGGCGTCGGGTATGACGACGGCACTCGCCGACCTGGACCTCCAGGCCGGGGACGTGGCCTCGTACCTCGATGTGCAGTTCCGCCGGTCGATCGTGGACCTCGCCACCATCCAGGACATATCGCCCCGGGTCCTCCAGGACGCCGTCTTCATCCACCACACCGGCATCGGCCTGCTGCTGGCGCCGGGGGAGGGGGAGCGGGGCGAGGAGGTCAACGAGCGGTCCGTACGGCAGATCGTCAGCGCGCTGCGCCACCGGTACGACGTCGTGGTCATCGACTGCGGTACGCAGATGAACAGCGCGAACGCGGCGGCGATCGAGATGGCCGACACCACCCTGCTGCTGACCACCCCGGACGTGGTGTCGGTGCGGGCGACCAAGCGCATGGTGCGGCTGTGGGACCGGCTCCAGATCCGCAAGGCGGAGGAGACCGTGACGGTCGTCAACCGCCACTCGAAGAACACCGAGATCCAGCCCCAGCTGATCGAGCGGATCACCGGCACCCGGGTCTCCCGGTCGGCGATCCCCGCGAACTTCAAGGAACTCCAGGCGGTCGTGGACGCGGGCCGGTTGCAGGATCTGGAGTCCAAGTCCACCGTGAAACAGGCGATCTGGGGCCTGGCGGGCGAACTGGGCCTGGTGAAGGCCCAGGAGGGTGAGCGGAAGCACGGCAAACCGGGCAGGACCAGGACCAGGAACAGGGCAGAGCGGGACCGGGTCGGGAACCCCGGACCGAGCGCGATCGGAGCGAGACGCGTGAGAGGGCAGATCGAGCCATGAACCGTCCTGGGACACCTACGGGGATACGTACGCGGTACGGAGAAGCGGGGTACGGAGAAGCGCGGCGCGGTGACACGTGCGACGCGGAGAGGGCCGGCGCGCGGCTGCGCGGGGACCGGGGTCAGGCCGCGTTCGAGTTCACCGGCATGATCCCGATCATCCTCGGCACCCTGGTGCTGCTCTGGCAGGCGGCACTGATCGGCTACACCTTCTCGCTCGCCGGCAACGCGGCGGACAGGGCCGCGCGGGCGGCGGCGGTGGGTGAGCCGTGCGGCGCCGCGGCGGCGGAGGATCTGCCCGGCGCCTGGAGCATGGGCGCGGTCAACTGCGGCGGGGGCGGCGGCGATCTGGTGACCGTCGACATCGGCCTCAACACCCCCGTGCTCTTTCCCGGCTTCAACATCCCCGTCAACATCACGGCCCACGGGTCCGCCTTGAGGGAGACCACGCCATGAGCGCGCGGAGGGACCGGGAGAAGGGCCAGGCGGCCCTCGAATTCGCCGGTGTGATCACGCTGTTGCTCATCGTCGGGCTCTCCGCCGTCCAACTGGGCCTGGCGGCCTACGCCGTACAGCAGGCGGGGACGGCGGCGCGGGCGGCGGCCCGTACGGCGTCCTACCAGCAGGCGGACGTGGCCCCCGCGGCGGCGGGGGAGGCGGCCGTCAGCGGCTGGCTCGACCCCGGCATCAGCGTGTCGGACGACGGGGAAGCCGTGACGGCCACGGTCACCGTCCCCGTCCCGTCCGTCCTGCCGCTCTTCCAGTTCGGCCCGGCGGTCAGGAGCGCGACGATGCCCAAGGACTGACCGCCGGCCCCGGTCACCGGTCGTAACAGCAACGAGCACGACGAGCACATCCGGCACATCCGCAACACATGAGCGAAACGTGGGAGTTGAGGACATGAGCCTGCGGGCACGCATCAACAGCCCCGAGCCGTCCAACGGGCACGGCGAGGAGAGCCTGCTCGTCGGGGTCTACCGCGCGAAACTCCTCGAAGAGATCGACCTCGCGGAGATGTCCGCGCTGGCCGCGGCGGAACGCCGGGCCCGCCTGGAGCGTGTCCTCGGCCACATCATCAGCCGGGAGGGCCCGGTCCTCTCCACCGTCGAGCGCTCCCAGCTCATCCGCCGCGTCGTGGACGAGGCCCTCGGCCTCGGCATCCTGGAGCCGCTGCTGGAGGACGCGTCCATCAGCGAGATCATGGTCAACGGCGCCGACCAGGTCTTCGTCGAACGCGGGGGCCGGCTGGAGATGCTGCCCCTGCGCTTCGCGTCGAACGAGCAGCTGATGCAGACCATCGAGCGCATCGTGTCGACCGTCAACCGCCGCGTGGACGAGGCCAATCCGATGGTCGACGCCCGGCTCCCGTCGGGCGAGCGTGTCAACGTCATCATTCCGCCGCTGTCCCTGACAGGACCGATCCTCACCATCCGCCGCTTCCCCCGGGCCTTCACCCTCCAGGAGATGATCGGCCTCGGCTCGCTGGACCAGCAGATGATGCTGCTCCTCGGCGGACTCGTACGCGCCAAGTTCAACGTCATCGTCTCCGGGGCCACCGGCACCGGCAAGACGACCCTCCTCAACTCCCTCTCCGGACTGATCCCCGAGGGCGAGCGCATCGTCACCATCGAGGACTCCGCCGAACTCCAGCTCCAGCAGTCCCACGTCATCACGCTGGAGAGCCGCCCCGCCAACGTGGAGGGCAAGGGCCAGGTCAGCATCCGCGACCTCGTCCGCAACTCCCTGCGCATGCGCCCCGACCGGATCATCGTCGGTGAGGTACGAGGCGGCGAGACGCTCGACATGCTCCAGGCGATGTCCACCGGTCACGACGGCTCGCTCGCCACCGTCCACGCCAACAACGCGGAGGACGCGCTGATGCGGCTCCAGACCCTGGCCTCGATGTCCGAGGCCGGGATCCCCTTCGTCGCGATCAAGGACCAGATCAACAGCGCGGTCGACGTCATCGTCCAGCTGACCCGGCACGCCGACGGCTCCCGCCGGGTCACCGAGATCGCCATCGTCGACTCGCAGGGGAGGGAGGAGTACCGGATCGTCTCCGTGTGCAAGTTCCTCGCCCAGCCCATGGCCCCCGACGGGCGGATCTACGGGAAGTTCGAGTACTACCCGCTGCCGCGCCGGGTCGCCGAGCGCCTCTACCTCAAGAGCGAACCGGTGCCGCCGGCCTTCGGAGTCGCCCGAACGGAAGCGCAGTTGGCGATACGGAGCTCACCGGCCTGACGCACGTCCGACAGGCCCCCTCCGCCCAAGCCTCCGTTCCGCCCAAGTCCCGTCCCGCCCAAGTCCCGTCCCGTCCACCGAGAAGGTCCGTACGCCATGGTCAACCTCCCGCTCCTGACGGTCGGCCTCACCCTGTCCACGGGTGTCCTCGCCGTCGCCGGCGTGCACGTCTACGCGTCGGGCAGGGCCCAACACCGGGCGCTCGTCGACCGCATGACTCAGACGGGCCAGCTCGCGGCCGACACCGGCCGCCGCAGGCGGTTCGCCGGGGTCGACCGTCGGCTGCGCGGGACCACCACCGGCAAGCGCATCGAACGGAAGATCGCCGCGACCGGCCTCGACCTGACCCCCGGCGAGTACACCGTCTACGTGGCGGCCGGCCTCCTCGCCCTCTACTTCGTCGTCGGCGCGGTCTTCGCCCCGTTCTTCGGCTTCCTGGCGGCGCTGGTCGGCCTGTGGGGAGGCAACGCGTTCCTCAACTGGCAGCGGGTGAAGCGTACGGAGGCGTTCATCGGCCAACTCCCCGAGCTGACCCGGGTCCTGGCCAACGCGACCCACGCCGGGCTGGCGATGCGTACGGCACTGGCGATGGCCGCCGAGGAACTCGACAACCCGGCCGGCGAGGAACTGCGCCGGGTCGCCGACCAGCTCAACATCGGCCACTCCCTCGACGACGCGCTGGGCGAACTGGCCGACCGGCTCCCCTCCCGCGAACTGGTCGTCCTGGTCACCACGGTGGTGCTGTCCAGCCGGGCGGGCGGCCAGATCGTCAGCTCCCTGCGCAACCTCACCGAGACGCTGGAGGAGCGCAAGGAGACCCGCAGGGAGGTCACGACCATGCTCGCCCAGGTCAAGGTCACCGCCCTCGCCGTGCCCCTGCTCGGCCTCGGCTTCCTGCTGATGATCAACGCCATGGCGCCGGGCGCCCTGGACAAGATGACGGGTTCGGTGATCGGCCAGGTCGGCACCGTCGTCGCCTTCGCGATGTACGCCGCCGGCTACATCCTGATCCGCCGCATGTCCCGTATCCAGGTCTGACCCCGGCCGAGGAGCGGAGAGAAAGGACAACTCATGGGATCAGGAACGGGACTCGGGCTCCTGCTCGCGGTCGCGATGGGCGTGGCGGTGTACGGCGTCTTCCACGGCATCCGCCTCTACCGCGCGGACGCCAAGCTCCCCGGCGACCTGGCGGTGGCCCTGGAGATCGGCGCCACCCGCACGACGGCCGTGGGCTCCGGCATCGACCGCCTCGGCATGCGCTGGGCCCCGACCGTGCTGGGCCTGATGGGCCCCAAGCGGGTCGAAGCCCTGCGCCACCGCCTCGACATGGCGGGAAACCCCGGCGGCATCACCGTCGACCGTTTCGCCGCCCGCCGCGCGGTGTACGGGATCCTCGGCGCGTTCGCCGCCCTCGGGATGGTCGCGCGCGGCCAGACCGTCATCGCGGTGGTCGCCCTCACCTTCGGCCTGGTCTGGCCGGACGTCATCATCCGGGCGCACGTCCGCAGGCGGAAGGCGGACATCGAACGGACCCTTCCCGACTTCCTCGACGTCCTCGCGGTGGTCGTCTCGGCGGGACTCGGCTTCCGGCAGGCGCTGGAGCGGGTCGCCGACAAGTACACAGGCCCCTGGTCGGACGAACTGCGCATCACCCTGCGGCAGATGGACATGGGCGTCAGCCGCCGCGAGGCCTTCGAGCAGTTGCGCAGGCGCAACGCCTCCGAGCAGGTGTCGATGTTCGTCACCGCCCTCCAGCAGGGCGAGGAGCTGGGCGCGCCCATCGTGGACACGCTCATACAGATCGCCAACGACATGCGCCGTACGGACGCGCAGAACGCGCGCCGCAGCGCCGCCCAGGCGGTGCCGAAGACCACTCTCGTCGTCACGATGGTGATGCTTCCCGCCACCATGATCCTGATCGTCCTGAGCTTCTACTACGGCTCGGGAGTCGACTTCGGAAGTGTCCTCTCGGGCTGATGAGGCGTTGACAGGCAGGACGAGCGACCACCACGGATCCGAAGGGAGGTGACCCATGACGGCGACCACGGCACCGCACGTCCCGCCGCTCCCCATCCAGGTCAACGCCCTGCAAGCGCTGTGCCGCCAGACCTTCGGCTTCCGGCTCGCGATGATCGCGCTGGCCGCGCCCTTCGCCCTCGACCGCGAGCTGAGCACGCCGGGGACCTGGCTGGTCGGCTCCGCGGTGCTGGTCACCTTCATGGTGTCGTACGTCCTGCTCCGTGACTGGGAGCGGTTCGGCCCCGTCCTCCTGCGCCACCCGGCGCTGCTCGCCGCCGACATGTTCTTCGGCGCCCTCCTCCTCGCCACGGCGTCGCCCGACTCGACGCTCGCGTACGTCACCATCTGCACCCCGCTCCTCGCCGGACTGGTGTACGGCTGGCGCGGCGCGGCCCTGTTCGCCGTGCTGCAATCGCTGATCATCGCCGCCGCGTACGCCGTCAACGGCGCGGTGGAGGCGGGCTTCAACGCCCTGTTCCTGCCGGGCCTTTGTGTCATCGCGGGCGCCGTGGGCAGCACGCTGCGCAACCTGGTCCTGGGCTTCGGCATGGCGAGCCAGGCCCTCACCGAGGCCCGCGCGCGGCTCGCCGCGCACGACGCCGTCGAGGAGGAACGCGCCCGCCTGGCCCGGGAGATGCACGACTCGGTGGCCAAGACCCTGCACGGTCTGGCGATGGCGGCGGAGGGCCTGGCGAGCACGGTGGACCGTACGGACCCGCCCACGGTCCGCCGCCAGGCGGAACTGGTGGCCCGCGCGGCCCGGCGCGCGGCGGCGGAGTCACGGGAGCTGCTGGCGGACCTGAGAACGGACCCCGGCCCGCGGAGCCAACCCCCGACCGGCGTGGACATCCTGGCCGAACTGCGATTACGGACAACCCGTTTCGCGACCCGGCACGGCGTCCGGACGACGTTCCACCGGCTGGGGGACACGGCCGTGCCGCTGCTCCCGCCGGTCGCGGCGCGGCACGCGCTGACGATCGCCTCGGAGGCGATGGACAACGCCCACCGCCACGCGAACCCCGCCGAGATCTCGGTCTCGGCGGGGGTGACGGGAGACGTCCTGCGGATCAGCGTGTACGACGACGGCCGGGGCCTCCCGCCGGACATCTCCCTCAACTCCCTCGCCCGCACCGGCCACTTCGGCATGGTCGGCATGGTGGAGCGGGCGGCGTCGATCGGGGCCCGCATCCGCATCGGCAGGGGCGGGGCGGCGAACGGCACGGAGGTACGGCTGGAGCTCCCGTCCGCCGCCCTGGGGACGACGGACACCGCAGCGCCGGTGAGGAGGCCGTAGGGATGCAGGCGGACCACCGGAGCACGACAGGTCCGGCGGAGGAGCCGGAGCCCTACCGCCCCCTCCGGATCGTGGTCGCGGACGACAACCCGGTGGTACGGGCGGGCCTGGCGGCCCTGCTGTCCGGGCGCGACGACATAGAGGTGGTCGGGGAGGCCTCGGACGGCCGGGAGGCCTACGACCAGGCCGTACGCCACCGCCCCGACGTCGTCCTGCTGGACGTACGGATGCCGGGCGTGGACGGCCTCGCCGCTCTGCCCCGCCTGGTGCCGCTGGCCCCCGTCCTGATGCTGACGTACAGCCGCGAGAACGAGATCGTGTACGAGGCGCTCAGGCGCGGCGCGGGCGGGTATCTCGTGCACGGCGAGTTCACGGCGGACCAACTGGTGCGGGCGGTGGGGGACATCAGGGCGGGGCGGGCACATTTCAGCCACTCGGCGGCGGGTGCGCTGCTGGCGAATGTCCGGCAATTCACGCAACACTCTTTGCATACGCAATCGAATGTGGGACATTCTTCCGGGGGGCGTGAGTTGTCACCCGCTGTTCTGTGCGAGGAGTTGAGCCGGCGGGAGGGGGAGATCATGGAGTTGATCGCGTCGGGAATGACCAATCAGCAAATCGCCGCGGCGTGCTTCATCAGCCAGAAGACGGTGAAGAATCACATCAACCGCATCTTCGCCAAGCTGAACGCGCGCAACCGCGGTGAGGCGATCGACCGGTGGCACGGGGTGGCGCCGGGAAGACCCGGAAAGGCCGGGGAGTCATGACCGACACCGTCCCGATCGGAACGAAGGCCCCCGGCACCCTTTGCTGGGCCCGGCGTTGGGCCCAAGGGCCCATGGCGAGAGGGGCTTGCCCGGCGTACGTTTCTCATGTCACGCGTGAGACCGGCCGGGAGGAAGCCGGTAGCGCGCGCGACACACACGAAGCGCACGAGCCGGCCGGCACTCGGCCGGCCGACACCGGAGGGGAACGCCATGTCGAACATCCCGCTGAAGGCCGCCACCGCGACCAAACACTACGTCGGCACCTGGACGAACACGGCGATCACCGCGATGAAGCGGCGCGGCGACCAGGGCCAGGGAGCGGTGGAGTATGTCGGGGTGATCGTGCTGGTGGCGCTGATCATCGCGGCGCTCGTGGGGTCGGGCGTGGCCGGGACCATCGCCAACGGCCTCGCGACGCAGGTGAACAACATCCTCGGCGGGTGATATCGCGGAGTTCCCGTGAGGCAGGGCAGGCGGCGCCCCTCTACATCATGATGGTGGCGAGCCTGCTCTTTCTCGCGCTCGCGTTCTTCGCGGTCGGGCAGGCCGGTGCCACACACAACGGCGCCCAATCGGCCGCCGACGCCGCGGCATTGGCGGCGGCCCAGGAATCCAGGGACCTCTTCAAGGACGACCTCGTCAAGGATCTTCTGACACCGGGCTTTCTGGACGACGTGTTCAACGGAAATCCCGTCGGATCGGCCCAAGGCTGCGCGGCCGCGGGTTACTTCGCCGGTCAGAACGGGTCCGATGTCACCGGCTGCGCCGCGCTCACCGACGGGAGATGGGGATTCACCGTCGACGTCGTCACTCAGGAGCCGATGGGAAACAGCATCCTGCCCGGCACCGAGAACAAACACGGCGAGGCGGGCGCCACGGCGGTCGTCGAGCCCCGGTGCAGCTTCGAGGCCGCCGAGGACCAGGAGGATCCGCCCGGGGAGCCTGGGGAACCCGGAGAGCCCGGACAGCCCGGGGAGCCCGGGGAGGACGACCCCGCCGACGACCCGCCGGCGTCGCCGGGTGATCTTCATTGCGAAGGCGCCATTCTGCACGTCGATCCGGAGCCTGACCTCCTACCGGACATGGCCGACCTGTTTACCGTCCGACTGGCCCAGGACTGACCGCGAGCGACGTTAGGAACAGCACTCATGAGAATGTGGCATGGAGCGAAGGCGAGCAGGGTCGCGGGGACAACCCTGTCGGCTCTCGCCCTGATGGTGTCCCTCGCGGCGTGTGGCAGCGGGACCGGAAGCGGCGACGACGGCGAGAAGGGGTCCGCGAGCAAGGCCGCGACCTCGGCGCCCGCCGAGGAGACGCCCACGTCGGAGAGCAGCGGCCCGACCGTGCCCGACACCAGCAAGACGTTGACCACTATCAATGGCACCAATGGCTTTCAGATCGTGATTCATACCGCGGACCGTGACGAAGGCGGATTCCTGACCGTCACCGGCACGATCAGGACCAGCAGTGGCAAGAGCGAGGTCGCCCCGGTCGAGTGGAACGGCCAGGAGCCGCAGGTCCAGCGGACGGGCCGCTCCCTGGCAGGGATGACGCTCGTGGACAAGGCGGAGAAGAAGCGTTACTACGTGCTGCGTGACACCGACGGATTCCCGCTGACCACGACGGGCATCGTGGCGGTCAAGCCCGGCGACGGGGTCGCGTTCTTCGCCCAGTTCCCCGCCCCGCCGGATTCGACGTCGCAGGTGGACCTCCAGCTCCCGATGATGCCCACCGCGACGATTGCGATCTCCTGATGCGTGCCCCCCTGCCCCGCGCACGCAGCGGGCACGCTCCCACGCCGTACACACGCACCCCCCGCCCCCTGACCGCCACCCTCGCCGCCGTCGTCCTCCTCGCCGGGATGCAGTTCACCCTCGCCGCCGGCGCGCGCGCCGATGACGGGCCGAGTGTTCCGCCCGGGACCGGGTCGACCTCGCCGCCGCCCGAGGTGGACGCCGGCGCGGCCGGGCTGCGGTTGCGCGACGGGGCCACTCTCGCGCCCGCCAAGGTCCTCGACATCATCTCCATCGTCGAGACCGAGGGCGGCGAGGAACGCCGCGAAGACACCAACGAGAACGTCAAGTTCGCCCTCCAGGCCGAGGTCCTCTTCGGCAAGGACAGCGCCAAGCTGTCCCCCGCCGCCACGTCCCGTATCGCCGCCATCGCCGACGAGATCAAGCAGCAGGGCTCCACCAAGGTCCGCGTCTTCGGCTTCACGGACAACCTCGGTTCGTCCGCACACGGCGACGTGCTCTCCAAGCAGCGCGCGGAGGCGGTACACGGCGTCCTGGACACGGAGTTGGCCTCCGCCGGGATCACGTACGAGATCCGCGGCTACGGCGAGGACTACCCCATCGCGGACAACGGCACGGAGGAAGGCCGCAAGAAGAACCGCCGCGTGGAGGTGTCCTTCCCCCGCAACGACTGACCGGTGCCCGGCATCGGTGCCGGCACCGACAGGAGCAGCCGAACCCCGCCCGGGCCAGGGCCACCGACCCCGGGCGGGGTTCCGCTATCCCGCCGTCCGCACCCCCACCCGCGTCCCCACCCGCAGTCCCCACCCCGCCATCGCCCCCGCCTCCGCCTCCAGCACATGGCGGGCCCGCCACCGGGGCAGCGGCAGGCGGCCCGGTCTCAGCGTGTGGACGTCGAGGACCGTCAACTCCCGGTCCAGGTACGCCACATCGATCGCGAAGCGCATCCGGAAGGTGTGCACGCTGCCGCACGGGGTGATCAGCAACGCGCCGTCGATCCCGTCCCGCCCCAGCAGCCCGCGCCGCCGCGCCCCGTACGACGCGGCGATCTCCAGACCGATCTCCGGACCGACCCGCACCTCCGCCCCGCTCTCCGCCCCGGCCCCGACCGTCAACGTCCCTCTGCCATCACGCCAGTTCCCCATGCCCCGACCGTAGACCCGAGTCGCGTCCTACAGTCGGTGACGTGTACGCCACGCTGATCGCCGTCGCCGCCCTCTGGGGCGCCGCCACCGGGCTGCTCGTGCCGCGCGCCGCGTACCGGCTCGCGGTCGAGCCGGAGGACGGCCTGCGGGCCGACTGCCCGGCCGGACACCCGATCACCGGCCCGGCGGGTGGCTGGCTCGGCACCGCCCGGTGCGCCCGCTGCCACGCGGCCGACGGCACTCCCTACGCCCGCTCCCGCCTCCTCCCTCTCCTCAGCGCCCTCTCCTGCGCCGCCCTCGCCGCCGCCACCGGCCCCCACCCCGCGCTCGCCGTCTGGCTCCTGCTCGTGCCCTTCTGCGCCCTCCTCGCCCGCGTGGACGGGGCCGTCCGCCGCCTCCCCGACGTACTGACCCTCCCGCTGGCCGCCGCCACCGCCGCGCTGCTCGGCGTCGTCGCGCTGCTCCCCGGCGGCGACGGCCCGGGCGGCGGCTCGTGGACGACCGCCCTCCTCGGCGGACTCGCCCTCGGCGCCTGCTACTTCGTCCTCCACCTGATCAACCCGGGCGGCCTCGGCTTCGGCGACGTCAAACTCGCCCTCGTCCTCGGGGTGGCCCTCGGCTGGTACGGCTGGGGCGTGCTGGCCGGCGGCGCGTTCGCCGGCTTCCTGCTGTTCTCGCTGTACGGCTCCGCCCTGATGCTCCGCCGCCGGACGGCACGGGGCATCACGCTCCCCTTCGGGCCGTTCATGATCGCCGGAACGCTCCTCGGCCTGCTCGCCGGAGGCCTGACGGCCCGCTAGCGGGCCCAAATCCCGGTGGAAACCCGTGAAAACTCGTGAAACCCCGGACGGCCCGCGAAAACAGTCGCCAACTCGCCGCCCCGATGCCACGATCTCCTTATGTCTGACACCGGTGCCCGTACCTTCGAAGAACTGATCGCGGAGGCCGAAGCCGCGTCCGTGGACGGTTGGGACTTCTCCTGGCTCGACGGCCGGGCCACCGAGGAACGCCCCGACTGGGGTTACGCCCGCCTGCTGGCCGACCGGCTGTCCCGCGCCACCGCCGCCCTCGACCTCCAGACCGGCGGCGGCGAAGTCCTGGCCGAGGCCCTCACGGCCGGCCCCGCCAGGCCCTCGCTCACCGTCGCCACCGAGTCCTGGCCCCCCAACATCGCCCGCGCCACCGGCCTGCTCCACCCCCTCGGCGTCGCCCTGGTCGCCGACCCGGACGAACCCCCGCTGCCGTTCGCCGACGCCGCCTTCGACCTGGTGGTCAGCCGCCACCCCGTACGGGCCTGGTGGGACGAGATCGCCCGGGTGCTGCGGCCCGGCGGCACGTACCTCTCCCAGGAGGTCGGCCCGGCCAGCGTCTTCGAGCTCGTCGAGTACTTCCTCGGCGCGATGCCCCCCGAGATCCGCTCCGGCCGCGACCCCGACCGCGCGGCCAAGGAGGCCGAGGCCGCCGGACTGGACGTCATCGATCTGCGTACGGCCGCGCTGCGCACCGAGTTCCGTGACATCGGCGCCGTCGTCTACTTCCTGCGCAAGGTGATCTGGATGGTCCCCGGCTTCACGGTCGAGCGGTACCGCGACCGGCTCCTGGAGCTGCACCGCCGTATCGCCTCCGACGGGCCTTTCGTGGCGACGACCACCCGCTTCCTGATCGAGGCCGTCAAGCCCGCGTGAGCGCCCCCTGCCCCGTCCCGCCCGGCCCGCGTCAAGTCCGTGCCGTCACCCCTTCGCTCCTGAGAGTGACGACCACGCGTGGCGAGTTCTCGCCATTTCCCCGGGGCCGTACCGCGAAAAAGCCCGGAATCCCGGGCCCCGCAAGGGGTCGAACCGCTGCCCGCCCGCCAACCCGCGCCCCTCGGGGCGCAGCAAGGGGCGCACCAACCCTTACGAAGGGTTATGGTGGAACTCCCCCCCTCGGGCCGGTCCGTATCCCCCCCACGGACCGGCCCGTTTTTTCATGTCCTGACACCGTCAGGACCGTCAGTTCCGCCCGGCCCAGATGTTCGTGCCCTCGGTGTCCACCGCGAAGGTGTCGATCTCCGCCAGCTCGTCCTCGGACAGCGGCGCCGCCGACAGCGCCGCCACGTTCTCGTCCAGCTGCTTCACGCTGGACGCGCCGATCAGCGCCGACGTCATCCGCGGGTCACGCAGCACCCAGTTCAGCGCCAGCTGCGCCAGCGACTGACCGCGCCGGCCCGCGATGTCGTTCAGCCCGTTCAGGCGCCGGACGACCTCGTCCGACAGCAGGTGCGGGTCCAGGGACTTGCCCTGGGTCGCCCGCGACCCCTCCGGGATCCCCTTGAGGTACTTGTTCGTCAGTAGGCCCTGGGCCAGCGGGACGTACGAGATGCAGCCCATCCCCGCCTGCTCCAGGGTGTCGAGGAGCCCGTCGTCCTCGATCCAGCGATTTATCATCGAGTACGACGGCTGGTGGATGAGCGCCGGAACACCCATCTCCTTGAGGATGCGGGCCGCCTCGGCGGTGTCCGCCGCCGTGTACGACGAGACACCCACGTACAGCGCCTTGCCCTGCTGCACGGCCGACGCCAGCGCGCCCATCGTCTCCTCAAGAGGAGTGTTCTTGTCCGGGCGGTGCGAGTAGAAGATGTCGACGTAGTCGACGCCCATCCGCGACAGGGACGCGTCGAGCGACGACAGCAGGTACTTACGGGAACCCCACTCGCCGTAAGGACCCGGGTGCATCAGATAGCCGGCTTTGGTCGAGAGGACCAGTTCGTCCCGGTAGGCCCTGAAGTCCTGCCCGAAGATCTTGCCGAAGTTCAGCTCGGCGGAGCCGGGGGGCGGACCGTAGTTGTTCGCCAGGTCGAAGTGCGTGACACCTAGATCGAAGGCGCGGCGCAGGATGGCGCGCTGCGACTCGATCGCGTAGTCGTCACCGAAGTTGTGCCAGAGGCCGAGCGAGATCGCGGGCAGTTTGAGGCCGCTGCGACCGCTGCGCCGGTACTCCATGGAGTCGTACCGGTCGTCGGCTGCGGGGTAAGAAGGAAAATCAGTCACACATACTTCCTTATCACGGACTTGTGACAGAGCGGGTTGGGTGCCCGTGGTGCCCGCGCAGTACTGTGACGGCTTCGGGGTCCCTGGGCCGGCCCCAGGATCCCGTCAGTGGACTTAGTGGACGCGCCGGTCCCCACGGAATCGAGAGGTGGACTCAGTGAACCTGCGCGACCTGGTGTACAGGCTCTACGCACGCCGGGTGGAAGGCCGTCTCGACCACGACCAGGTGCCCAAGCACATCGGCGTCATCCTGGACGGCAACCGTCGCTGGGCGAAGGCGTCCGGCGGTACGGCCGAGCAAGGACACCAGGCGGGCGCCAGCAAGATCCTCGAACTGCTCGGCTGGTGCTCCGAGACCGACGTCCAGGTCGTCACCCTCTGGATGCTCTCCACGGACAACTTCGACCGCCCCGAGGACGAGCTGGTCCCGCTCCTCGGCATCATCGAGAACACGGTCCGCCAGCTGGCCGCCGACGGCCGGTGGCAGGTCCACCACGTGGGCACGCTCGACCTGCTGCCCGCCCGTACCCAGACCGTCCTCAAGGAGGCCGAGCAGGCCACGCTCGGCAACAAGGGAATACTCGTCAACGTCGCCGTGGGCTACGGCGGCCGTCAGGAGATCGCGGACGCGGTCCGCTCCCTGCTCCTCGACCACGCGAGCAAGGGCACCTCCTTCGAGGAGCTCGCCGAGATCGTCGACACCGACATGATCTCCTCGCACCTCTACACGCGCGGCCAGCCCGACCCCGATCTGGTCATCCGCACCAGCGGAGAACAGCGGCTCTCCGGCTTCATGCTCTGGCAGAGCGCCCATTCGGAGTATTACTTCTGCGAAGTCTTCTGGCCGGCCTTCCGTAAAGTCGACTTTCTCCGCGCCCTGCGCGATTACGCGGCCCGTCACCGCCGCTACGGAACCTGACCGGAACCTGACCGAGCCCTTGCTTCCCAAGGCCTCCGCGCCCTGGTAGTGCCGTCAGGCCGGGCCCGTACCCCTGTGGTCCGTGCCCATGTCACCCGAGGTTCACCCGCCGTCCGTCATATGCCATGGCATGGCTGAGCGCGTTCCAGGGAATACAGCTTCCAGGTCGACGTCCGAAAAGCCTTCCGGGAGCAGCTGCCGGGCGGATGTCGCATCTCAGCGGACGGCATGGGGCCGTCCGCCCGGGAGGCCCTTTGCACCAGGACGACCGTACGGTCAGACGTACGGGCGACGTGGAGGGCCGGAGCTCGGCCCGCGCACGGGGTCCGCAGCCCGGTCCACCCGCCCGCGACGCCGTCGCACCCCGACCTCATCCGAGGGGGTACGTCCTTCCGTGGTGACAAGCTCGAAGCGCCGCATGCCTGACCGGCGCACCTACGTTCTCGACACCAGCGTCCTGCTGGCCGATCCGAACGCCATGTCCCGCTTCGACGAGCACGAGGTTGTGCTGCCGATCGTGGTGATCACGGAGTTGGAGGCCAAGAGGCACCATCCGGAGCTGGGGTATTTCGCCCGGCAGGCCCTGCGCCTGCTGGACGACTTCCGCATCCGGTTCGGCCGCCTCGACGCCCCCATCCCGCTGGGCGATCTGGGCGGCAGCCTCCGTGTCGAGCTCAACCACTCTGATCCCGGCATTTTGCCCGCCGGCTTCCGATTGGGGGACAACGACTCACGGATTCTCGCGGTCGCGCGAAATCTCCAGGCCGAGGGGTACGACGTCACGGTCGTCTCCAAGGACCTGCCGTTGCGCATCAAGGCGTCGTCGGTCGGTCTCCTCGCCGAGGAGTACCGCGCCGAGCTCGCCATCACCGATTCGGGCTGGACGGGGATGAGCGAGCTGACCCTCGCCGCCGACCAGATCGATCTCCTCTACTCGGAGGAGTCGGTCTTCGTGCCCGAGGCGGGCGACCTGCCGGTGCACACCGGGCTGGTCCTCCAGTCCGACCGCGGCAAGGCGCTCGGGCGGGTCACCCCCGAGGGCAACGTACGGCTCGTCCGCGGCGACCGGGAGGCCTTCGGGATCCACGGCCGCAGCGCCGAGCAGCGCATCGCCCTCGACCTCCTCCTCGACCCGGACATCGGCATCGTGTCGATGGGCGGCCGGGCCGGCACCGGCAAGTCGGCGCTGGCCCTCTGCGCGGGCCTGGAGGCGGTCCTGGAGCGCAGGCAGCACCAGAAGGTGATGGTCTTCCGGCCGCTGTACGCGGTCGGCGGCCAGGAGCTGGGCTATCTGCCGGGCTCCGAGGCCGAGAAGATGAGCCCCTGGGCGCAGGCGGTCTTCGACACGCTCTCCGCGGTCGCCGGCCGTGACGTGATCGAGGAGGTGCTGGGGCGCGGCATGCTCGAAGTGCTGCCGCTCACGCACATCCGCGGCCGGTCCCTGCACGACGCGTTCGTCATCGTCGACGAGGCCCAGTCCCTGGAGCGGAACGTCCTGCTGACGGTCCTCTCCCGGATCGGGGCCAACTCCCGGGTGGTGCTCACGCACGACGTCGCGCAGCGCGACAACCTGAGGGTGGGCCGGTACGACGGCATCGTGGCGGTCGTCGAGAAGCTCAAGGGCCATCCGCTCTTCGCGCATGTCACCCTCACCCGCTCCGAGCGTTCGGAGATCGCCGCGCTCGTGACCGAAATGCTGGAGGACGGCCAGATCTAGGTACGTATCACCCCAGTTGGCGCCGCCCGGCGAAGCCCAGGAGCTTAGCCGGGCGGCGTCGTGCCGCGCGCCCTTTTCCGCGAATCTCGTGGGGCAAACGAGGTGTGAGCTATCCCACGCAACGATTAATTGCCTCGCGGCGTCGGCTTCCGGCAGAGTCTTGCTTCCGTCAGGCCCCCGCATGCGGCACACCCGTACCTCCAGAGGTGCGACACCACACAACTCCACACTTGCCGCCGCATGCCGCCCGAGCACCAAGTGGTGATCCCCGCGCGGGGATCGTCCGTCGGGCCCGAGTCTCCCGTGACCCAGTAGTGCGGAGTCCAGTGCCAGGGGCACGATCGCGTCCGCGAGGTCACCTATGCGGGCGATGCTGGAAGGACACCGTGTGAGCCGGATCTCGGTCCGGGGGTTCGCCGTGGCTTCTGCCACCGCGGTCACCACCGTCGGCGCAGTCGTGGGGGTCGCCTCGGGCGCCACCGCGCAGGTTTCGGACGACAACTTCGAGGCCACCGCAGCCGACACGACGCTCCTCGCAGACATCCCCGCGGGCCAGCAGGCGCAGGTCCAGACCGCGTCGCTGACCCAGCAGGCGGAGGCACAGGCCTCCGCCGCCGACACGGCCGCGCAGAAGTCCGCCGAGGAAAGCGCCCGCCTCCAGGCCGCCAAGGACGCGACGGCCAAGAAGCAGGCCGCCGAGGAGAAGGCGGAGCAGGAGAAGAAGGAAGCCGCGGAGGCCAAGGCCAAGGCGGAGGCCGAGAAGAAGGCCAAGGAGTCGACGGTCTCGATCGCCTCCTTCTCCGCGCAGAGCTCGTACACCGTCGCCGAGGTCCAGGCGATCGCACGCCAGCTGGTCCCCGCCGACCAGTACCAGTGCTTCAGCAACATCGTGAACCACGAGTCCACCTGGAACTACAAGGCCCAGAACGCGTCTTCGGGCGCGTACGGCCTCGTCCAGGCGCTCCCCGGCTCCAAGATGGCCTCGGCCGGAGCCGACTGGCAGACCAACCCGGCCACGCAGATCAAGTGGGGCCTGGGCTACATGGACGACCGCTACGGCAGCCCCTGTGGCGCCTGGTCGTTCTGGCAGGCCAACAACTGGTACTAGGCCCCGCCCGGCGGACCCGTCCGCCCCGCGCTCAACCTTGTGAAGCCCCTCACCGTCCTTCGGTGGGGGGCTTCGCCCGTGTACGGTCGTTTCGGACGGGCCCCGGAGGGACGCGTGGGGAGACAGTCGGGGGGAAGAGGAAGCAACATGTCAAGACTGCCGGGGTGGCTGGGACGCGTAGGTACAGGGCTGACCCACATGGGGGAGCGCCTGGACCGGCGCAAGGCCGAGGTCGAGGCGGAAGCGGAGGACGACGTCACCGCCGACCTGCCGGCGTCCGCGCCGCTGCCGTCACCCGCCCGGGAGAGTGTCCCGCCGCCCCCCGCGTACGCCCCCGCCGTCGCCGCCAGGCCCGACCCCGTCGCCGCCATACCGTGGGGCATCCGGGTCGCGGGGGAGGCCGCGTGGCGGCTGCTCGTGCTGGCCGGCACCCTCTGGGTGCTCATGCGGGTCATCAGCGCCGTCCAGCTCGTGGTGCTCGCCTTCGCCGCCGCCCTGCTGATCACGGCACTGCTCCAGCCGACGGTCGCGTGGCTCAAGCGGTTCGGCGTACCGCGCGGCGTCGCGACCGCCCTCACCGCGATCGCCGGGTTCGTCCTGATGGGACTCGTCGGCTGGTTCGTGGTGTGGCAGGTCCTGGAGAACCTCGACGACCTCTCCAACCGGGTCACGGACGGCATCGACGAGCTGAAGCGCTGGCTGCTCAACAGCCCGTTCCATGTCACCGAGAAGCAGATCAACGACATAGCGAACAACCTGAGCGACGCCGTCGGCACGAACACCGAGGAGATCACCTCCGCCGGCCTCCAGGGCGTGACCGTGATGGTCGAGTTCCTGACCGGCGCGCTGCTCGCCATGTTCTCGACCCTCTTCCTGCTGTACGACGGCAAGCGCATCTGGCGCTGGACCCTGAAGCTCGTCCCGGCGCAGGCGCGTGAAGGCGTCGCGGGGGCCGGGCCGCGGGCCTGGCACACCCTGACCGCCTATGTACGCGGCACGGTCCTGGTGGCCCTGATCGACGCGGGCTTCATCGGCCTCGGCCTCTACTTCCTCGACGTGCCGCTCGCCGTACCGCTGGCGGTGTTCATCTTCCTGGGCGCGTTCATCCCGCTGGTCGGCGCGGTGATCTCGGGCGCCCTGGCGGTTGTCGTCGCGCTGGTCACCGACGGCGTGTTCACGGCGCTGATGGTCCTGGCCGTGGTCCTCGCCGTGCAGCAGATCGAGGGGCACATCCTCCAGCCCTTCATCCTGGGCCGGGCGGTACGGGTGCACCCGCTCGCCGTGGTCCTGTCGGTCGCCGCGGGCGGGCTGGTCGCGGGGATCGGGGGAGCGGTGGTGGCGGTGCCGCTGGTGGCGGTGACCAACACCGTGGTCGGCTACCTCCGCTCGTACAGCCAGGAGCAGGCGTTGCGCCAGGCGTCCGAGGCGGCGGACCCGCCGGCGCCGGAGGACGGCCCCGAGGCGCCGGCCCCCGAACCACGGGCGCAG
>NZ_WWJY01000010.1 GCF_009865405.1 Streptomyces sp. SID3212
ACCTTGCGGTTGTTCTTGAGTCGTTCGGGCTTGACGTCTCTTTCGACGCGGGAAAAAACTTCCGGGTAGCTCCGTGCTCGTTCCTCGCTCCAGTCATGGAAGTTGATCACCCAGCGGCTCGCCGAGCAGTCCGGGCGGGAGTTGAGGTCCTCGCCGTTGAGGTAGGGGAAGAGAACGTCCTTGTTGCGAGGGTCGCGCTGGATGAGGTCGGCTGCATGTTCGGGGGTGAGGACGAACCCCTTCCCCAGTACGTATGAACCGATGAATGCCTGTGGCCTGTCAGTTGTACGACCGTCGGGCCCTCCGGAAGATGACCCCGCTACCAGACGGTATGGCCGTCCGGAAACCCGAGACCGCGGATCAAGTGACGAAGTGATACCCCGGACCACGACATCGTCCAGCACACGAGTGGCCTCGTTACCCAAGCCCAGCTTGGTGGTCCACACGGCGCAGTACTCCAGCGCAGCAGACCTCGAAGGCCAGCGCGCGCTCTTCACGGCTCGGCGTACCTCGATGCCGTCGTCGAGTAGCTGGTCGAGGCCAACCTCCCGAGTATCTCCCTGGGCGAGGGTGTTGGTAGCGATCAGGCCCGTCTGGCCGCGTTCGCTGAGCAACTGGTGGGCCCGGAGTTCGAAGTACGCGACGAGGTCCGCGCTACCCCGCTGCCCGCGTCCCAGCCCAAGCACGAGGTACTCGCGGTACGCCTGTCCCAGAGTCCCCGTCAGCTTCTGACCGCCGAGGAAAGGCGGGTTGCCGATGATCGCGTCGAAGCCACCCTGCTCGGCTTCGAAGACCTCGGGGAAGACGAGAGGCCAGTGCACTGGCAGGCGAACGAAGCCATCCGTGGGTAGGTCCTTGCTCAGCCACTCCAGAGCCCGCGTCCGAGCTTCGTGGATCACGGGGTCGGAGTCGCGGACCTCATCTGAGGCGACCGTGCTGGCCAATTCCGCGGCCTTGAGGTAGAGCGAGTCACTGCCGCCCCTGGAAGCGAGGCCGGCTCCCGTCGTGAGGTCGCCGATCAGTCGTAGACGCTGAAGATGTTCGTTGCTGGCTGCGAGCAGGCGCCGTTTCTCGTCCAGGTCAGCGATGGAGTCGCTGTGGATTCCGGCGATGGCCTGACGGTTGCCCGACGCGCTATGGACACGGGCGCGCGCCTGTTCAGTCCACAGCTCGTCAAGGCGTCCCTCGTGTAGCTTGCGCCCTGCGACCGGATCCAGGTGAACGTTCTCGATCTGCTCCAGCTTGGCAACCCCCAGCAGCGAGTCCCCCGCCACCAACCGGTCGTCCAGGAACGTGAAGGGCCGTTCCGGGTCCATGGAGATCAGCCACAGCGACAGCTTGGCCATTTCCACGGCCATGGGGTTGATGTCCACCCCGTACAGGCAGTGCTCGATGATCAGGCGCCGGGCGCGGACCATCAGTGGGTCGCTCTCCGCGTCCGCCGCCGTCATCGCGCCTGTCTGGTCGCGGTGGCTGCCGCGGAAGGCCAGAGCCTCCTCGTCCTCTGCCTCGACCCAGGCGTCGACCAGTCGGTCCGCGAGGTAGCGGCAGGCGGCGACCAGGAAGGCGGCCGAACCCATCGCGATGTCGGCGACCTTGAGCTTCAGGATGTCGACCGCGCTGATGAGCTTCCACTGCTTGTCGTCCGCCGTCTGGAGCGGGCCCGGACGGTAGACGAGAGGTTCCAGGGCTCCCTCGGCGACCTGCTGGGCCAGGACACGTGGCGTGTAGTGGGTGCCGGTGTTCTTGCGGAGGCGGGACTCCGTGACGTACAGGCCGTCCGCCGGGATCACCACCGGCAGGCCACGCAGGTCGTCGCGGAGGAGGCCGTGAAAGGGGAGGATGCGCTCGGCCAGGTCGCGGTCGTTCTCGGTGACCGCGAGCAAGCGGTGAACGGCCTTGCCCCGCGCTTGGTCGTCGCCGGGGGCGAGTAGCTTCTCCATCTTCGACGCCGCAGCCGGCGGCCTGGGGTCTTTCAAGTGCTCGTACAGCTTCTTCGACAAGCCCGGGAGGTTGGGCTTCTGGCCGGGCACCGCGCGTGGGCCCACTCCGAACGGGGCAGCCTGTTCCTCTAGTTCGGTCAGGCTCACCTCGTGTTCCAGGCCGGGCTTGCCGATGAGGCCGAGCACGGTGTCCTGGGCGCGCTTGCCGTCGTACGAGAGGAGGCCCTCGTACACGTAGCCGATCTGCTCGACGTCGAGGGCCCGGAAGGTCAGTCGGCGCCGCTCCTTGTTGACGACGACGAACTGCACCGAGTCGAGGACGTGCAGGACGGTCCGGTCGTCGATCGGGAGGAGGGAGGTGTGGCCGTCTGCGGCCCGCGTGGCGTCATTGTCCGTGGCGTCTGCGCCCTCCGGCACCGCCTCCAGCCAGGGGAAGCGCTTCGGGTCGAAGATCGAGCCGTCGTATGCGGGCAACGTGAGCAGGGGGTGGTCCACTCCGCCGTGGACGGCGTGGAAGAGGGCGATCAGCCGGTGCCAGGCGGCGGTGGTGTGGTCCAGGGAGTCCTCACCGTCCGCGCGGCGGCGTTTGTCCAGCGTCTCGTACAGCCGCCCGGCCGAATACGCCTCCGCGTAGAGCTCGTTGTCAGCGGGCAGCAGGCCCCGTTCCTCGGCGAAGAGGAGGAAGACGACGCGCATCATGACCGCGACGGCGCCCCGGTAGACCTCGCTCGCCGACACGCCTGACAGTCCCTTGCCGCCGCGTTTGACCATCCGGGTCTCGGCGCGGCCGATGGAGTCCACCAGGAGTTCGACGGCCTGGCGGACCTGGATGCCAAGGGCCTCGGTGACGTCTTCCTGGCCGTCCAGGCTCTCGCGCAGCAGCGCCGGCAGGAGTTCGTCTGCCGGGCGTCCGAAGAACCGACCGCGGCGGAGGAGAGACACCCAGGCGCGGACCGCCACCAAGTCGGCCGCCTCGTTCCAGGCGATGGTGTCGAAGGTGGCGCTTGTCGTGACGCCGCCGGGCGGTGCCCAGACCAGGGTCCACCAGCGGCCGTCGGTGACCAGGCCCAGCTCGACGCCGTGGTGGCGCAGGACGTGGGCGAGCCGGTCGACTCCGCTCGCAGCCCAGGAGTCGTCCCTGATACGGCGGGTTGGCACGGTGTCGGGTGGCAGGACCATGCCGAGGATCGGTACGTGCTGGGCCCTGCCGGCAGCGTCCGGTTCGGCAGTGAGGTCGGTTCCGGGGCGGACGAGAGCGAAGTCGGGGCGCACGGTGGTGTCGGCCCCGGGCGGGCTGACCGCGAAACGATCCAGCAGAGTGTCGTCCTCGGCGAGGCTCTCGCCACTGTCGCACTGCCCGGCACCCTCCCGCAGATGCAGAGCCTCGTCCCATTCCAGCAGGGTGCGTAGTAGGAAGCCGATCCAGTCGAGCCGACCTGCGCCCTTGCGGTCGTCCTGCCAGATGCCGTGCTGGAGGCGGATGTCCGCACGACGCCCGCTGGGCACACCCTCCAGCTGTGGCCAGCTGCGCAGCAGGACCGGCAGGGTGAGGAACGGGCCGGACACCTCGACGAGGTTCAGCCAGTCCAGGTGCTGTTGCTTGCCGTCAGACGCCTTCGCGGCACGGATGGCGGCGGCGGAGGGGCGGCGGCTTCCGTTACGGGGCGCGTGGCTCATCAGTAAGCCTCCTTGGCGGGGATGACGAAGACGACGGCGACAGGGAAGAGATGGTCCTGCGGGTCGCGGTAACGGGCAGAGATTGCCGCGAGTTCGCGCTCCCGCTCGTCCTCCACGCCGTCGAGCCGGGCCCGCCAGCGTTTGCGGTCGTCGGCGAGCTGGCGGCGTTCGTCGGGATCCTTCAGCTCGTCCAGGCCGAAGAGCGTGTCCGTGCTGGCCGTGCGGGAGGCCGCAGTGGCGGAGGAAGTTTCCCCGAGCCGGTTTCGCAGGGTGCGCTGGAGACGGTCGAGGGTGGCGTTGATGCGTTGCTCCTCATCGGCCTGCCGCTCGGCCAGCCGGTCCATCAGGGACGTCTTGCGTTCCTTGCCCCGTGCGTCGACGGACTGGGTGAGGCCCTCATACGTCTTCGGCCAGCTCTGTTGGAGGCGGTGGAGCAGGCGCTCCTTGGCGGGGCGGCCCTCGGTGAGGGCGTGGTCCAGGATCGAGGCGACCGCCTCCACGCCTCGCAACCGACGCTGCCAGCCGTTGTCGCCGAGCCAGCCGCCCGCGTGCAGGACCTCCTCATGGAGGCGCTGCCCGTCCGTGCCGACCAGCACGAAGCGGGCGTACGCGCCGACGAACGTGGTCTCCAGGGCCGGGTCGTCGCTGACGACGGCCGTGATCCGGCGCAGGTCGACGTTGTCCGCGTTCCACACGGCGGCGCGCAGCAGCCGCGTCGACATGGCGACCAGCGGATGGTTCAGATGAGCCAGCACGATGTCGGGGCGTCCCGAGGCCGCCTGCGCGTCGAAGGTAACCGGGCGCAGTACGTCGGGGCGGAGCTTGTCGGGCAGGCCACGGGTGGCGCGCTCCCAGGAGCCGGTCAGTGGCGGCACGGTGTACAGGCCCTGCCGGAAGTCGTCCTCGGACGGTGCGTTCTCGTCGAGACACGGCACGAGGGGCTGCTGGCGGGCCAGGTTCAGCGCAGTGTTCACCACGCGAGCGACCCGGTCCGGGGTGATGCCGAGTTCTACGGTCGTCTGCTTCAGTTGGGCGTTGAGCCGCCGCACCTGCTCAGTGACGTTCTGTTCGGCGTCCACTTTCCCGCCCGTGGGACGGCCCTTGATCTTCTTCGCGCGGGCGTGCTCGATGTCGAAGTCGCTGAGCTGGCCCGTCATCCGCAGCTGTACCTTCTCAGCGAGTACGGCGTTAACCTCGCCGAGGTCCTCCTCCATCTGCGCGACTTTCCTCGCGATACGGGCGAGGAACTCCAAGTCGGCCTCGTACACGTCCGTCCTGGCCCTGTCCCAGGAAGCGCCGACGAAGTGCATGATCTGCGGGTTGTGGCGCTGGCCGTAGCGATCGATACGGCCGATGCGCTGTTCAAGCTTGTTGGGGTTGAACGGGATGTCGTAGTTGATCAAATACCGGCAGTGGTCCTGTAGGTCGATGCCCTCGCTGGCTGCGTCGGTGGCGATCAGGATGCGGACCATGCCCTCGGGGATGGTGGGCTGTTCCTGGAACGCGAGCCGGGTCTGCTCGCGCTCCTCGGCGTTCTTCCCGCCGTGGAGCGTGAGGACGCGGCCCTTCTGGGCCAGGCCCTCCTGCTGGAGCAGGTTCAGCAGCCAGTCCTGAGTGTCGCGGTACTCGGTGAACACGACGACCCGTTCGTTCCCCCACGTCCCACCGGTGAGGCAGATGGACTTGAGGGTCTTGACGAGCTCCTTCGCCTTGGCGTCGGGGGACGCCTGGTGGGCCTGGCCCCAGTGGGCCATCCGCTGGAGCAGCTCGGCCTCTTCCTCGGAGGTTCCCGGGGTGACCGTGGCGGCGCGGGTGATCGCGTCGTGCTCGGCCTCGGCCAGTTCCTCGTCGTCGAGCTCGGCGGCGTAGTCCTCGTACTGGGTGATCCACAGGGGGGTCTCGACCGGGGCCGGAACCTCCTTCTTCCCGCCGGACTTCGCCTTGGCGCGTACTGATTCGAGGTGGACGCCGACGGTGTGCGCGAAGGCTGCGGGGGAGGAGAACAGGCGCTTCTTCAGCAGCAGGGTGACCAGGTCGACGGCCTTCCGGCCGCCGCGCCGCTCGGGCGCGACGCGCTTCTTGCGCAGCTCGGCGTAGCGGGTGAGGAGGGCGTGGATCTCGCGCTCGGTGTCGGGGTACTCGACGGGCAGGGCTTTCGATTCGCGGATGTGGAACCGGGGGGTGCCGTCCTCGTTGGTGACGGAGGTCTTCAGACGTCGTACGACTGTGTCGTCGAGGGCGGCCTTGTCCGGCTCGCCGCCGCGGAAGAAGCGCTGGTTGTCGATCAGTTCCAGCAGGGCCGTGTATGACTCCTGGTAGCCGTTGTGAGGGGTTGCGGAGAGAAAGAGCCGGTGCTCGAAGTGGGGGGCGAGGCGTCGGATCAGCTTGGTCTGCAGGGAGTCGACGGCGTAGATCTGCTTGGGTGCGCTCGGGGCGACATGGTGCGCCTCGTCCAGGATCAACAAATCGAAGGTACGGCGTCCGGGGCGGCCCGGCAGCTCCGTCGACCCGCCCGCAGGCAGCACCTCGTCGAGGAGCCGCTGGGCCTTGGGCGTGCGCAGCCAGGGAAGGCTCACGATGGTCAGGGGGAACACGCGGAACGGGTTCGCAGCGCTGCTGTGCGTGCGGCGCAACTCGGCGCAGCAGGCTGAGTCGACCACAGTGAAGTCGAGGCCGAATTTGTCGGCCATCTCATCGCGCCACTTGAGAGTGAGGCCAGCTGGGCAGACGACCATGACGCGGTGAGCCCGGCCGCGCAGCCGCAGCTCCTCGGCGACCAGTCCGGCCTCCACGGTCTTGCCGAGACCGACGTCGTCGGCGAGCAGCAGATTGACGCGGGGAGCACCGACGGCACGGGCGACCGGTTCCAGCTGGTACGGCTCGATGGCCACCCCTGACCGGAAGGGGGCCTGGAGCGTCTTCACGTCGGCGGAAGCGACAGCGGACCAGCGGACGGCGTCGAGGAAGGCCGCTAGTTGCTCCGGCGGATCGAACGCTCCGGTAGAGGCGTCGGGAAGGGAGCCGGCGGGAAGGACGCGGCGCCCCGGCTCGACCTCCCATATCACGGAGAGAGTATCGCCGTAGCGGCCATCGGCGACGGACTGTAGATGCACCACGGTGACATTGCCGACCGGGGCGGCTTCGACTCCGGACACCACCCAGTTCTGGCCGCGTACCTGGACGAGCGCGTTCTCCTTCGGCGGCGCGACGATTGCGGAGGCTTCGGAAGTGCAGGTGGTTCCGGGCATGCGGACATCCTCCACTATTTCTATCGGCGGGACGGCGTTGCCTACCGGAGTGCCTCATATTGACGAGCGATTCGTTCATTGACCTAGTCACATAGTTCTGCCCTGCTTGTGGGTGGGTCGTCGGCGGATCACTGCGGGAGGCGGAGAGCGCGGGTCAGCCTGCCCAGGCGGCTGACCAGACGCTCGACCTCGGCATGGGCGGGATGGTTGGGAGGCAGCGCGGTCCGTTGGTCGTCGGCAAGGTGGCGCAGAGCCTCCAGGGCTTCACCGGCCGAGCCTGAGCCCGCCAGGAGGGTGGCGATGTCCCGACGGGTCTCCAACACTTCCGGATGTAACGGGGGAAACACCCCCTTCTGGAGTTCGAGTGCCTCGCGAAGTTCCAGGAGTGCGGCGGAGTTGTGCCCTAGCCGGCCAAGGCAGCGGGCTGCCATCACCCGGCAAGCCGCGAGGTCCGCGTCCGGCGCGGAGCGGGCCGACGCCAGGGCTTCCGCGAGCTCCAGGCAGCCCTCCCGTGCCGCTTGCAGTTCCTGCGCTTCGAACTGCAACTGGAGGATGGCCAGTCGGCGGGAGACGACCTCTGGGTGGGAGGAGTCGAAACGCGGCAGTACCTTGTTGAGATCCTTGCCCAGTAGTTCCAGCGCCTGTGACAACCGTCCCTCTGCCGCAAGGCGTTGCGCGCGTTCGCGCAGGTCCGTCGATTCTGCTGACGGTCCGGCCCCGGATGTGGATGGCGGTTGCGCTGGCCGAACGGGAGGTTGTGCAGTTGCGAGCGGGGACGGGGCGGGCTCCGGAACGCGTGCGTGTGCTCTGTCCGGAGGCGGATCGTTCCGAAGGTCCGTGCCATCGTGGGGCGGGCGCGCGGTGGCTTTGCCGGGCCTCGGAGTTCCGGCGCGGGCGGACTTCGGCACCGCCTGCTCGGCCCAGGGCGCGAGGACCTCCCGGACTTCGGCTGCGTCAGCCGGCCGATCCTCCGGGCGCTTGGCGAGTAAGCGGGAGACTAGGTCACGCAGTTCGGCTGGTGCGTCGTCGCGCAGCTGATCCAGCGGTACCGGAGTATCCGCGATGTGCTGGATCACCAGGGCCAGCGGCTCGTCGGCCGTGAACGGCGGTCGGCCGCCCAGGAGCTCGTACAGCACGCAGCCCAGTGCGTACAGGTCACTGAGAGGAGTGGCTGCTTGCCCCTTGCCTTGTTCCGGAGAAATGAAGCCCGGAGTTCCGGCCACCATGCCCGCGTCGGTTAACCGTGGCCCGTCCGGTGGTTGCAGGGCAGTAGCAATACCGAAGTCGAGGACGCGTACCGTGCCGTCTGGCGTGAGCATCACGTTGCGGGGCGTCAGGTCCCGGTGGACGAAGCCGCGTCCGTGAGCCTGGACCAGCACGGAGCACACCTGGGCGCCCACGGCGGCGGCCCACTCCACGGGAAAGGGTCCGCGCTGGGCCACCAGCCGGTCCAGCGTGTGTCCGTACACGCGCTGCATGACCAGATAGAGCCGATTCGCTCGATGGGTGCCCGCATCATGGATGACCGGTACGTACGGATGCTCCAGCTTGGCCATCAGTCGTGCTTCCCTGGTGAAGCGGACGACGGCGGGGTCCTGCGGATCGAGCCTGCGCGGCATCTTGGAGACAGCCGTCTGCGGTGTCAGCAGTTTCACGGCCACAGACCGGTCCAGCCGCTGATCGTACGCCGCCCATACCTCGCCCATGCCGCCTCTGCCGAGCAGCTCCGCCAGCTCGTAGCGGCCGTCGATCAGTTCGCCCCTCGTCAGGTGGTGGTCCCTCATCGCTTTCCCCGCGCCCTGTTGTCGAACCGGGTTGCGGATGGTCGCGGTGAAGCTGGGAATCGTCGGACGATGCGCTGCCGTTCGATGTTGGAGTCGAGGTGCTCCGAGCGAATGAACTTGAGGGCGACTGGATACAGATCGGTGCATTCCCGTAGCTGGCCCATCGCTCCGCGGCCGATCGGCGTGCGCATCTCGCAGCGATCGACGATGCGCCGTCCCCGAGCCATGCGGGGGCCTCCCCAAACTATGTACAGAACCGGTCCGTCCCGGACCATCACGGTGCGTTCAAGGTCGCTGACGATCCTAGGTCAGTACGAGAGGACCTGGGAGCGGACGAGCAAAACGGAAACAGCCCCAAACTACCGACGCCCCACTTCACGCTAGTTAGGTGCCCTCGGAGCGACGCGTCCTGTCCGCCGAATACGTGAGCGATGCGTGAGCGGATGGGGCGGCACGCGTTGGACCAGGCGTTACGCGAATTGGAGTTGCACGTCTCTGACCAGGTGCAACGGGATGGGACTGCATGGCCTGGCATCCCTCGTCATGATCTTGCAGGCCCTTGTAATGCGTAGGTCGTCGGTTCGAATCCGACAGGAGGCTCACTTGCAAGCCCAGCTCAGACGGTGTCTGAGCTGGGCTTTTTTGTTCGCATTGATCCCTGCGGCCGGTCGGCGCGTCCGTGCCCGGACTCTGGGCAGGGGCCGGGCAATCCTCCGTCCCAGGCGACCCGGGACGCCTAGACTGACCCGGCCGCCACGGAAGGAATGATCACAAATGCGACCCGCGCGATTTCAGGATTTCACCCTCGACCTGGCCAAGAACACCCCCGGTGTGACCCGCGTGCAGACTCTCGCGGATGCCGGGGACACCACCCACCCGTTCGGAGTGGCGATCACGAACGGCGACGGGGAGGCGCGGTGGCAGATCATCGGTCAGCTCGCGGACGGCGAGAAGCATGAGCAGCCTGATGTGCCCGTCAGCGGTGACCCGTTCGGGACCTGGACCGAGCCCAAGCCGGGGGATCACGAGGGCTGGCTCGTCGCGGTTCTCGCGCGGGCGGAGTCCCCTGAGATCGCGAACATCGAGCCCTGGTCGAGCCGTGCCGGCGGGAAGGAGTCGCCGGGGCTCACCGTCTTCTTCCACAACGGGGCGCGTGCTTTTGTGCGGAAGATCTGACCTTCCCGGCCGCCGGCCGGGGAGGAGTGCACCACCTGTCAGGCACCACCTTTGCGAGGAGGAGCTGATATGGCACTACGGTCCGATCCCGCCCGGGTCGAGGGGACGTGCCCGTCATGCGGGCAGTCGGTCGGCTCGCCGCCCGGCTCGCCGACGACGGGGCATCAGAAACCCCACCCGAGCCGTGAGACCTGCCCGGGAGGCACCACCCAGTAAGGCACGGGAGTCCTGATCGGCACCCTGCGGGTGTAGTCACGAACCTGAGCGACAAGAGAGCCCCTGCCCACCAGCGCCCGGTGGGCGGGGCTTTTGCGTGGGTTGTGGTCTCGGTCCTGGTCGCAGCAGTGGGCCCGGGGCCGGCGATGGAGGCGGCTCCCATACGGCGGTGCCGGAACCGCGATCGGTTTCGGCTGCGAAACCCGGGGCACCGGCAGGGATCGGGGGGCGGCAGTCCGTACTGCCTCACTTCCGTCCAGGGTTCGGTCATCGGCTCGGTCGACGCGACGCGGGATCGGTAGGAGGGTGACATGGCATTCAGTCAGTTGTTGGCCAAGGGAGCCGGGGAGGGCACCCCACCCTTCTGGATCGTTGCCATCGCCCTGATCCTTGTCGTCGGGGTGGTGTTCTTGGTGAGCAAGGTGCGTAAGGGGTAGTGCCGCGAGCCATACGTTTGTGGCCGTGAACGGTCGGATGGGGGTTCTTCTACGCCTTGCCGTTTCGCGCTTCGACGTAATATCGCGCGTAGCCCACGTACGCCTCTGTGATGGAAGCGCGTGTCTCGTCGCGGGTCGATTGTCCGTGGACGTAATTCTCCAGGGCCTCCCACCAGATGCTCCGGCCGATGGCGAAACCCATGAATCCCTCCACGGGTGCGGCGATCTCCAGCCAGTGGTCCAGCTTCTCCCTGGGGGCGTGACGGCCCAGGACGACGCAGCGTGCGTTCCGGGACCCGCGTCGGGCGGTACGGGCCACGGACTCGGCGTCCTCGCGGGTCTCCAGGCCCTCCACCTTCCAGATCGCGGGCTCCACGCCCCGGTCCTGGAGGTACTCCATCACCCGCACCGTCGCCGCGCCGCGCAGCTCCTTGTCGTACCGGTCGGCTGAGCCGTCGACCGCCGCGAGGTCGGCTTCCGTGGCCGGTACCAGCAGTTCGAGGATGAGGCTGCGGCCCACGGAATTCCCCCAGGACACCACCCGTGCCAGCCGCTCGGCCTGTGCGTTCCGGTCGGATTCCCCGTAGCCCGGATTGTCACGTACCAGGACCTTCGAGAACGCGGCCGGAAAGTACTCGGCATGCTGCTGCCACTCATCGCCGTATTCGAAATGGAACCAGTCCTGGCCGCTCTCCTCGATCGGCATCGCGAGGTCGATCTGCCCGCTCTGCACCGCCAGCTCCGCTGCCGTTGCCCCGTAGCGTTCGTCGATGAGCAGGCCGGCCCGGGTCGATTCCGGGAATTGCGGCAGGGCGTCCACGACCGCTTCGTACACCAGCAATTTGCCGTCGGCGATCCTCGCCGCCTGTGATGGTGTCGGGGTGGCGGTCAATTGGTAAAGGTCGGTTTCGAGGCTCGCGCGGTGGTCAACGGCGCAGATCAGGAGATCGTCATGACTCGGTGCGTTCTCAGGATTGGCGGGATTGTTCTGCGCTGTCCAGGACAAATTAATCCCTCCTTGCTATTCCCCCTGAATTTTAACCGGGTGTGGGGAGGTGTGCCACGCACGGGGCGCCGCGTACAACGCCTGCCGTACGCCGAAGAGCACATTCCCGGGGGCCGTCTCCGGCGTCCGCCCGCCGGTCCCGGGCGGGGTGCCGCGCGGGTGCTCCGATCCCGACAGGAGAGCTCTCTTCGTGGCTGCCTTCCTCTACCGAATCGGTCATCGCCCCCGATGCCGGGTACGGAGTCGCAGAACGCGTTCGACCTGCTGGACCAGCGCTTCCCCTCCGGCAACTCCGAGGGCGCGGACGCCCGCCTCGTCTTCGTCGCGCCGGACGGCCGGAAGGTCACCGCGTCGCGCTACAAGGAAGCCTCGGTCGGCCAGGACGCGATGGTCGGGACGGTCACCGAGGGCGCGGTATCACCGAAGGCGCGGTCGCGGACGCCGCGCCGTGGGCGGCCTAGCCGGGGTCAGGGCGGGTGCGCGTGCCCAACTCCGCGGCGGCGTCCGCGTAGTCGACCAGCAGCCGGGCGAATTCGAGGCGTTTGGCCTGGGGCCAGTCGCGGGTGATGTGCTCGAAGGCCTGGCGGTGCTGGCTGCTGAAGCGGTCGCGCAGGGCGATGCCCTCGGGGGTGAGGAGGAGCACCGTACGGCGGCCGTCGGTCTGGGAGGCGGCCCGTACGAGAAGGCCGGCCGTGATGCAGTCGCTCACCATCCGGCTGGCGACGGAGGAGTCGACGGTCAGCTGGTAGGCGATGCCGCCGACCGTCATCTCGCCGTCGGCCTCGTCGACGACGTTGATGACCTGGTTCCGCGCCATGTCCTTGCGCGTGACCGGCGGGTCGACGTCCACCAGGGCGGTACGGCGCCGCAGCCGGGCGAATGCCGCGCCGACCGCGTCCAGCAGCGCGTCGTCCTGAGTCTCGTTGCGCCCGGTCTCGTTCCGCCCGGTCTCGTTTCCCCTGGTCACTTTGACACCTTAGTCCCAGGTCGCTGTCGAACGCAATTACGTGCAACAATGCATGCATCTGCGTTTCGCAGGAGATGGCAGAAGACGGCAGAAGACCGGTGGGTGCCGGGAGACCCGGCTCACCGCGACGGATCGACAACGACGGGAAACACCCCCATGAGCACAACGGCCATCATCAACGCGCGGGTCTTCGACGGGGACCGGCCGCTGGAGGCGACCACCGTCGTCTTCGACCGCACCGGGATCCTCGCGGTGGGCGGGGAGGCACCCGCCGGAGCGGAGATCGTGGACGCCGCGGGCGGGACGCTGCTGCCCGGCCTGATCGACGCGCACGTACACACCAACGAGCAGGCTCTCGCCCTGGATCTGCGGTTCGGTGTGACCACGGCGCTGGAGATGCAGGGCAACCACACCGCCGGCAACCGCGCGCACATCACGGAGAACGACGCGGTGGCCGACATCCGCTCCTCCGGGTTCGCCATCACGCCTCCCGGTGGTCACCCGAGCGAGCTGTTCCCGGAGGGATTCCGCCCCGGGCCGCCTCCCGGCGCGCGCGGCCCCAAGCCGTCGGAACCGGCGCCCCTGATGCCGTTCTCCACCACCCCCGAAGAAGCGGTCGGGTTCATCCCGCAGCTGGTCGAACGCGGCTCGGACTACATCAAGTTCATGGTGGACGACGGTTCGGTGGAGGGGCACCCGGGCCTGCCGATGCTCGACCGGGCGACGCTGAGCGCGGGGGTCGCCGAGGCCAAGAAGCACGGCATGCTCACGGTCGCCCACGCGCTGACGATCGAGGCGACCCGGATGGCGATCGAGTCGGGCATCGACGGTCTCGTGCACCTGTTCATGGAGGGCCCGCACACCGAGGAGATCATCACCCTGATCCGCGACGCCGGTGCGTTCGTGGTGCCGTGTGTGGTGCTGAACGCCTCGATGATGGGCATCACGGGCGACGAGCTGGCCGACGACCCGCGGGTGGCGTCGCGCCTGGACGAGCAGTGGATGAAGACGCTGCGCAGCAGCTTCGGCCACTACCCGCAGGGCAGGCTCGGTGATGTGTTCGGGTCGGTGCGCGCGCTGCGGGACGCCGGGGTCGACCTCCTGGTCGGTACGGACGCGTCCGCGCCGTTCGAGTTCCTGGGCGGTCTGGCCCACGGGGCGAGCGTCCACCACGAACTCCAGTATCTCGTCCGGGCCGGTCTGACCCCGGTGGAGGCGCTGCACGCGGCCACTTCCACCACCGCCCGCCGCTTCGGGCTAACAGACCGGGGCCGTATCGCCGAAGGACTGCGCGCCGACCTCCTTCTGGTCGACGGCGACCCCACCACGACCATCTCCGACACCCTCAACACCCGCGCCGTCTGGCGCCGGGGCAGCCGCCTCACCCACGCCTGAGCACCCCCCGCCGGGAGACCGCTGCACGGGCGCGCGGCCCCCGGCGGGGCTCGGTCCGGGCCGTCGTCCTTCCCCGTCCCTCGCCGTCCCTCCCCGTCCGCCCCCGGCCGCTCCCGGTCCTCCCGGTCGCCGCCGTCGCCGCGTGGCGGCTCAAGCGTTCCGACGTGCGAGCGGCGCGCGTACGAATGACAGAGAGCGGAAAGCCATGGTGCCGGTCCACCCCCGGCGGAGGGACCTGATCCCGCCCGAACCCGACGTCCTGCGCGGCAGTGCGCTGGTACGGAGGGCCACGGACGCGGCCGGTGCCTTGCGCAGACTGAGCCGCGAGCACCCGGCGGTGCTGTACGCGCTGCCGGCGCTGCTCGTGCTGGCGGGCGGACTCCTCGATCTGCTCGACCCCGGCCCCGGCCCCGGGCTGATCGCGGACGTGTCCGTGGACGCGCTGGGCCCGGGGGCCTCCGTCCTGGTCGCGGGGTCGATGGCCGGCCAGGCGCTCGCCCTTCTGTGGCGGCGCCGGGCCCCGTCCGCCACGCTGGCGGCCGTGGTGTTCTGCTGCCTGGTCCAGTGGTTCCTGTCCTCCGACTTCGGCACCGCCCTCGTCGGTCTCATGATCGCGCTGTACTCGGCGGCCCGTTACGACCGGATCAGGCGACTGCCGTGGTCGGGTCTGTACGTCGCGACGGCGCTCACCGCGGTCACCTTCTGGATCAGGCCCTTCACCGAGCAGACGCTCTCGGCGCTGTTCTTCTCGTACTGCGCCGTCACCGCCGCCCTCGCCGTCGGCCTGGTCCTCCGGGTACGGGAGGGGCAACTCGTCGTCCTGGCGGAGCGGGCCGCGCAACGGGAGGTCGACCGCGAGCAGCGCGAGCAGCTCGCCGTCTTCGCCGAACGCTCGCGCGCCTCGCGGGAGATGCACGACATCGTCGGCCACCACCTCGCCGTGATCATCGCCCTCGCGGACGGCGCGGCGGCGGGCGCGGGAGCAGGAGTCGGCTCCGGTACGGGCTCCGGCGCCGGTACGGGCCCCGCTTCCGACAGGGGCTCCGCCCCTGGGCCGGACGTCCTGTCCATCATCGCCGGCACCGGCCGCCAGGCCCTGAGCGAACTGCGCCGCGCCCTCGGCGCCCGCTGCGAGGACCCCGGCGCCCGGGAGACCACCGCCGGCCTCGCCCCCCAGCCGGGAACCGCCGACCTCCCAGGGCTCCTTGAGCGCGCCCGGGCCGCGGGACCGCGCATCTCCCACCGTACGGAAGGCGATCACCACGCCATGTCCCCCGGCGTCCAACTGGCCGTCCACCGCATCGTCCAGGAAGCCCTGACCAACAGCCTCACACACGCGGGACCCGACACCACGGTCCACGTGGCCCTGCGCGTCACCGGCCAGGACGTGGACCTGTGCATTCGCGACAGCGGCCCTCGGGCACCACGACCCGCCCCCGCCCCGGCCGACCACACCGCCGGTCACACCAGCGACCACCCCATCGCCCCTACCGCCCTCACCGGACCCACCGCCCCCGCCGCCCCCACCGGCCGAGGGCTCGTCGGCATCGCCGAACGCGCCGCCCTGTGCGGGGGCCGGGCCGAGGCCGGGCCAACAGGAAGCGGCGGCTGGCTCGTTCACGCCTCCCTGCCCCTGCTGCCCCCACCCGTACCCGGAGAGAACCCCCTGTGACCACGGTCCTGATCGTCGACGACCACGCGCTGCAACGCCTCGGTTTCCGCATGCTGCTCGACGCCCACCCCGGCACGGACGTCGTCGGAGAGGCCGCGAACGGCGCCGAAGCCGTACGGCAGGCGGCCGAACTGCGCCCCGACGTGGTGCTGATGGACATCCGTATGCCCGGCGTGGACGGCATCGAGGCCACCCGCCGCATCGTGGCGTCCGGCGGCCGGTCCCGGGTCCTCATGCTCACGACCTTCGACCTGGACGAGTACGCGTACGGCGCGCTGCGCGCCGGTGCCAGCGGCTTCCTCCTCAAGGACGCGCTGCCGGGCGAACTCGTCGCCGGTATCAGGGCGGTGGCGGAGGGGGACGCCGTCGCGGCCCCGGCGCTGACGCGCCGCCTGCTGGACACGTTCGTACGGCAGGGCCCGCCACCGGCCGACCGGGCGGGCGGCGCGGGCAGCGATCCCCGTCTGGCCGGGCTCAGCGAGCGGGAGGGCGAGGTGCTGCTGGCGATGGCGCAGGGCCTCACGAACACCGAGATCGCCGCGCGGCTGGTGCTGGCCGAATCCACCGTCAAGACCCATGTCGGCAAGGTGCTTGCCAGGATCGGCGCCCGTGACCGGGTCCAGGCCGTCATCATCGCGTACGAGGCGGGCCTCGTCGGAACCCGCTGACCCGGAACCCGTTGACCCGGAACCGCTGACCCCCCACCGGGGTACGGGGAGGACGGGGCCCGGCAGGTCATCCCCAGGTCGCCTCGTACCCGGTACTCCGGTACCGCGCCCGGCCCTCGATCGGCCCCGTGGTACCGCGTTTCCGACCCCTTCCCCTTCCTAGGGTGAAGGCAGGGCCGCGGGCGGAAACGCGCCCCGACACGCCTCTCCACCAGGGCCTGCCATCGCGCCCGCGATGCGCCCCTGCCCCCCACCGGCGGATCCGTCGACACCGTCGACACCGGCCCGATCCGGCCGGGGGGCTCAACCGAAAGGGCTGTCCCATGTGCGGGATCCATCGCCGTACACTCCTGAAAAACGCCGGCGCGGGCGCCGCGGTCGCCGGAGCGGCGGTACTGCTGTCCGGCTGCGCCGACGACACCGGCGCCAAGGCGAGCAGCACCAGGTCGCCGAGCCGTGACATCTCCGGAACGACCGCCGTCCAGAACGTGCGGATCTTCGACGGAGAGCGGGTCATCAGCGCCCGTACGGTCGTCATCGAGGGCCACAGGATCGTCCAGGTCGGCGGCAGGGCCCCGAGCGGCGCCACCGTCGTCGACGCGTCCGGCGCCACTCTGCTGCCCGGACTCATCGACGGTCACACGCACACCTCGGACGACGGGTTGAAGAACGCACTGCTCTTCGGTGTGACCACCGAACTGGAGATGCAGGGTGGCGGGCACGACCCCGAGAAGACCGACAACAACGACAGCATCGCGGACGTCCGTTCGGCCGGCACCGGGGTCGGGGCGCCCGGCGGCCACCCCGCCGAACTGTTCCCCGAGGGCGGTCCGCCCGGTGTCCCGCCGGAGGGCGCGGACACCGGGGACGGGTCGGGGCCGCCGCCGGACGAGGGGGTCTCCAACCCGCAGGAGGCGGTGAAGCTGATCCGCCGCGTCGTCGCGGACGGAGCCGACTACGTGAAGATCATGATCGAGGACGGCTCGGTCCTCGGCGCCACCGACCTGCCCGCCCTGAGCAACGACACGATCGTGGCGTCCGTGGCCGAGGCGCACAAGCTCGGCAAGATGGCCGTGGCCCACGCACTGACCGTGCAGGCATTCGAGCAGGCGATCGACGCGAAGATGGACGGTCTGGTCCACCTCTTCATCGACCGGCCCGCCGACGCGAAGATCGTGCGCAAGGTCGCGGACTCCAAGGCGTTCGTCACCGCGTGCCTGTGCCTGAACAGGTCGATCATGGGCGAGACCGGCGCCGATTTCGCCGCCGACAAGCGGGTCAGCTCCCGGCTGAGCAAGGAGTGGCTGGACACCCTGCGCCACGGCAGCCTCAACCACTACCCGGAGGGCGATTTCGACGACGTCCTCGGGAGCGTCCTCGCCCTCCACGAGGCGGGGGTGGACATCCTGGTCGGTACGGACGTCTCGGTGGCCGTGCGCTACCTCGGCGGACTCGCCCACGGCGCCAGCGTCCACCACGAGTTGCAGCTTCTCGTCCGGGCGGGGCTCACGCCCGTCCAGGCCCTGCGTGCGGCCACGTCCGTACCGGCCCGCCGCTTCGGTCTCAAGGACCGGGGCCGTATCGCGGAAGGCATGCGCGCCGACCTCCTCCTGGTCGACGGCGACCCCACCCGTACGATCTCCGACAGCCTGTCGATCCGCGAGGTGTGGCGCCGGGGAGCCAGGCAGCCTCGGCGCTGACGCCACTGCCCGTCTCTTCAGCGGCTGGGGACGAGCGCTCCCCAGCCGCTTTCGAGCAGGTCGAAGGCGCGGACGACGGCTTGGCGGGGGTCTTCGTGGCCACGGGCGGTACGGGGGGCCTCAAGGGCGAAGTGGGCCAGGGCCGTACAGGCCGGATCGTCCGCGGGCAGGCCGCTCTCCTCGGCGATGACCCGGGCGAGGGCGCCGGTGTGGCGCAGCCACATGGCCTGGACGTAGTCGCGCAGCGCCGGGGTGGTGTGGACCAGTTCGAAGAACGCGGTGAAACCGGCGTCGCCGTCCACGGCGGCCATGCGATGACGCAGCGCGTGGTCGCGCAGCGCCGCGGGGATCGACCGGCCCGGGGGGCGCTCGCGTACGGCGGCGAGCAGGCGGGCCTCCTGATCGGCGTCCTCGTCGAAGACGAGGGCTTCCTTGACGGGGAAGTGCTTGAACAGGGTGGTGGTGGACACGTCGGCGGCGTCCGCGATCTCGCGGATGCCGACGTCGTCATATCCGCGCTCCAGGAACAGGCGCATCGCGGCGTCGCTGATGGACCGGCGGGTGGCGGCCTTCTTGCGCTCGCGGCGTCCGATCGGCGCCGGCGGGGCGGGGGAGTCGGTCGAGGGCATGCGTACGATCCTATCCGCAAGGTGGTGCGACTTCAAAAGTGCAACGGTTGCACTTATGGAATCGGTGTGGTGTTCTGGGGTGGCGGTCGACGGAACACCGTCCCGCTTCCCCGTCTCTTCTTCCCCTCTGTACGAAAGGGGTGATCAGCCATGCCCACCTCCGCAGCCATGCCCACCTCCGCATCCCTTCCCTCCGCATCCGCCGGCCCTTCGGCCGTGCCGAAGAACGTGCGCTGGGTGATGCTCGGCATCATGCTCGCGATGCTGCTGTCCATGCTCGACAACATGGTCGTGAGCACCGCGATGCCCACGATCGTCGGCCAGCTCGGCGGCCTGGAGTACATCTCCTGGGTGGTGACCGCCTACACCCTGATCACCGCCGTCACCACTCCGATCTGGGGCAAGTTCGGTGACCTGTTCGGCCGTAAATCCATGTACCTGGCGTCCATCGCCGTGTTCGTCGTCGGGTCCGCCCTCTGCGGAGCGTCGCAGTCCATGGGCCAGCTGATCGCCTTCCGCGTCCTCCAGGGCGTCGGCGCCGGCGGGATCGGCGCGGGCGCGTTCGCGCTGATCGGCGTGCTCGTACCGCCCCGTGAGCGGGGCAAGTACCAGGGCATGACCGCCTCGATCATGGCGGTCGGCACCATCGGCGGACCGCTGCTGGGCGGGTTCGTCACCGGCCACTTCGACTGGCGGTGGGCCTTCTACATCAACCTGCCGCTCGGCCTGGTCGCCCTGGTGTGGCTGTGGCTGACGCTGCACGTTCCCGCGCCCCGCATCAGGGCGAGGATCGACTGGGCGGGTATCGGCCTGCTGACCCTCTCCATCACCGCGATCGTCCTGGCCGCCACGTGGGCGGGCAGCACCTACGCGTGGGGCTCGTGGCAGGTGCTGTCGCTCGGTGCCGTCGCCGCGATCGGGCTCGCCGCGTTCATCTCGGTGGAGAAGCGGGTCGGTGAGCCGCTGGTGCCGCTGACCGTGTTCACCGGGCACCGCAACTACCCGTTGGCGATGGCGCTGACCCTCGCCGCCGGTGTGGTCATGTTCGGTGCGGGCCTCTATCTGCCGCTGTTCCAGCAGAACGTCCAGGGGGCCTCGGCCACCCACTCCGGGCTGCTGATGCTGCCGATGATGATCCCCGTCGTGATCGTCTCGACCGTCGCGGGAAAGGTCATGTCCGCCACCGGCCGCTACAAGATCTTCCCCGTCGTCGGCGCCGCGTTCCTCACCGCCGGGCTCGGTCTGCTGTCCACCATGGACACCGGCACCTCATTGCTGCTGACCGGCCTGTACATGATCGTCGTCGGGATCGGCCTGGGCTTCACCATGCAGATGGCCGGCACCATCGCGCAGAACAGCGTCTCCCTGCGCGACATGGGTGCGGCGATGAGCTCGTCCAACCTCTTCCGCACCCTGGGCGGATCCCTCGGCGTCGCGGTCTTCGGCTCGCTGTTCACCCGCGCCGTCCAGTCCCATCCGCCCACCGGCGCCCGGGATGCCTACCTCACGGCGGTCGCGAGCGGCACCAGCCACATCTTCCTGACCGGCGCGATCCTCTGCGCGCTCGCCTTCGTCGCGTCGCTCCTCGTCATCGAGGTCCCGCTCCAGAAGGCCGGCCCGCCCGCGCCCGCGGCTGGGGCGCCCGTCTCACCCGCGCCAGGCGGTCAGAGGCCGGCGATGACGTCCGCCGAGGTCATGGGCAGGGAGAACATGGGGTAGTCGTACGTGATCGCGTTGTCGTGCTCCTCCTGGGACGTGGCGGCCACGCAGTCCGGGACCGTGATGACCCGGTAGCCGTTCTCGTACCCGCTGCGCATTGTCGACTCGACACAGCAGTTGGTGAGGAAGCCGCCGAGGATGATCGTGTCGATCCCCTTGTTCCGCAGGATGAAGTCGAGGTTCGTACTCGCGAAGGTGTCGAGGCCGCGCTTGCCCTCGATCACGATGTCCCCGTCGGCCGGGGCGAGGTCGTCCACGATCGCCGCGCCCCAACTGCCCTTGACGAACGCCGACCCGTCCACGACCCCCTTGAGGATGCCGTACGGGTGCCGGGACAGCTCGCCGTAGCCGGGGGCGAAGGTGATGGGCGCGTGCATGACGGTGACCCCCGCGGCCCGCGCGGCCCCGGCCAGCGCCACGGTGTTCGCGAGCATCCCGGTCTTCGCCATCACCCCGGCCACGGCCCCGTTGAGCACCCCGCCCTCGCTGGTGAAGTCGTTCTGGTACTCGATCAGGACGAGCGCGGTCTTCGCCGGGTCAAGGCGGAAAGTCTCGGACATGACGGCTCCTCGGTGAGCTGGGACACATCAGCGGCAGGAACAGCCTGCCCGACAAGGGGACCAATCAGTCCGAGGCGGGCAGGCTCAGCCACCCCACGCCGTGGGAACGCTGTTCGGCGCCGCCCTCCCCTCCCTCTTCCCGCAGTCAGGCTCGGCAGGAGTCGGTGTGGGTGACTTCGCGGTAGTCCACAACGGTGGGGCTGGCCATGGATTCGCGATAGACGATGACGACCCGTCCGTACGGCCAGGTGATGTCGTCACGGAAGCGCTGCTGGGCTTCGCTGCAACTGCCGAACATGAGTGAGCGCATGGTGTCGATCCAGTCCGGGTCGTCCTCGTAGGTCTGTCCCTCCGGATAGCTGTTGGGGCCGAAGGTGACGAACATGGTCTGTGCCTGGGGGTTGAAGGTGAGGGTCACACTTTCGGCCGCGAAAGCGCTGCCCTCGAAGGGCTGGACCGAGTCGCGGCGGAACCGCTGAGAGGCAGCCTTCTCCGCAGGCGTGACGGGGACTCGGGCGGACACCCATTCCGCGACGGTCGGCTCCGCGTAGTCGCTGCGGGTGTACGCGGGCGAGGGTGCGGCCTGAGGCGAGGGTGCGGCGGTCTCGGGTGCCGACGGCTTTGGGCCTTGCTGTCGGTCGCTGTTCGCCTTGTCGGCCGCAGCTGTCTTCTGGGTCGGTCGGGGCTGGGGCTGACCGGCCGGTTTTGTGGCGTTCGGCGTTCGGGACGAGTTGGGCTTGTAGGTCGCGGCCACGGCTCCGCCGATTCCTCCCACCGCCAGTGCCACGGCGATGACGGCACCGTAGAGCTTGGTGCGTCGGCGGTGCGGCGCGGGAGTCTGCCAGGTCGGATCGTTCTCCGGCGGCAGGTCCCAGTGGGCCGTCACCAGGTCGGATATCAGAGTCTGCTGCCCGCTCTCACGAGGACGGGCGGCCGTGATCTGGGTGCTGAGCAATTCAGTGCAGGAGTCAGCTAGTTCAGCCGCCGTTGGTCGGTTCGTCGGATCCTTCGCCAGTGCCATCTCGATGAGCGGCAACAGACCGTCCGGGACCCCGTCGAGATCGGGCGCGCCGGACATGACGCGGAAAGCGACAGCCTCGGGCGCGCCGGTGCCGAACGGGAGGCGACCGGTCGCGGCGTTCGCGACGAGCGCTCCCCAGGCGAAGATGTCGCCTGCCGGTCCGACCGCGCCGGTCCGGTAGTGCTCGGGGCTGATCCAGCCAGGAGTACCGGTCATCACGCCGGTGCGGGTCACGGCTGTGCCGTCCAAAGCGTGGGCAATACCGAAATCCAGCATGCGCGGACCGTCAGGCGCGAGGATGACGTTCTGCGGCTTCACGTCCCTGTGTACGACCCCGGCGGCGTGGATCGCGGCGAGAGCGGCGGCGGTGCCTGCGGCCAGCGCGTGCAGTCGGCCGCCGGTCAGCGAACCACTCTCGGCCAGGTACCGGCTGAGGGTCGGACCCGGTACGAATGGTGTGGCCAGCCAAGGCGTGGCGCTCTCGGTGTCGGCGTCGTACAGGGGAACCAGGCTCGGGCCGCTGACACGCCGGGACAACTGGACCTCACGCCGGAAGCGGGCGCGGAATTCCTCGTCGCCGGCCAGCGGGGAGTGAACGACTTTCACGGCCAGCCGCGAGCCAGCCGCGTCCAGCGCGGCGTAGACCGTACCCATGCCACCGGTCCCGAGTCGGCCGACGACACGGTAGGGCCCGATGCGGCGCGGATCGCCGAGCTGTGCCGACTGTAAGCGGCTGGACACACATGCTCCTTGAACGTCATCAGCGAACGTCGTCAGCGGCGTCCCGGTGAGCCTGACGCATCGTATCGACCGCGCTCTACATAGGGGGTGTTTCGTCCGATGTGGCGAGCGAACTTGTTCGTGACGAACATGTTCGTTACGGTCTGGGGGTGACTTCACGTGAATCCGTACCCCGTAGCCGTCGTGAGCGGCCCGCCAAGGCGGCTCTCACCTATGACGGGATCGTCGCCACCGCCGTCGGGCTCATGCGGGCCGAGGGGCTTCAGCGCGTCACCATGCGGCGGCTGGCTCAGGAGCTCGATACCGGGGCCGCCTCGCTGTACGTGTACGTGGCCAACACCGCCGAGCTTCATGCGGCGATCTTGGAGGAGTTGCTGGGGGGTGTGGACCTGCGGCCCGGCGGGGGGAAGAGGGGTGGGGACTGGTGTGATCGGCTGGTGTCCGTGCTCGGGTCGTACACCCGTGTTCTGTTCGAGCACCCCAGCCTTGCCCACGCCGCCCTGGTGGCCCGGCCCTCAGGGCCCCACTACCTCGCCCTCGTCGAGGCGATCCTCGATCTCCTGCACGAGGGTGAGGTGCCCGACGCCCAGGCGGCCTGGGGGGTGGACGTGCTGTTGCAGGTCGCCACCGCCACCGCCGCCGAGCAGTCCGTCCGCGGCCGGGCCGTCGACGCGGAGGCCGAGCACGACAAGCTCGTCGCCGCGCTGCGTGACGTCAGTGCCGTCACCCATCCACGGATCGCCGCCCTCGGCACCGCGCTGCTCTCCGGCTCCCACGAGCAGCGCCTGGCGTGGATCTTTCGCATGGTCATCAACGGGGCCAGGAGCACCCCGGTCACCACGGAGGCATGAGCATGAGCTTGAGCAGGAGTACGAGTACGAGTACGAGTACGCATTACGCCGTCGCGATCGTCGGCGCCGGCCTCGGCGGTCTCACCCTCGCCCGCGTCCTGCACGTGAACGGCGTCGACGCGGCCGTCTTCGACCTGGAGCCCGGCCGGCACGCCCGTACCCAGGGCGGCATGCTCGACATCCACGTCGAGTCCGGGCAGGCCGCCCTGCGCGCCGCCGGGTTGTACGAGGGGTTCCTGGCCCGGATCCACCCCGGTGGCGAGACCCTGCGCGTCTACGACCGGCACGCCCGGCTCGTACTGGAGGAGAAGGACGACGGCGAGGGCAGCCGTCCCGAGGTCGACCGGGGTGACCTGCGCGACCTCCTGCTCGACTCGCTCCCCGAGGGGACCGTGCGGTGGGGTGCCAAGGTCACCGGCGCCCGGCCGCTCGGCTCCGGGCCGCGAGGAGACGGGCAGCACTCCGGGCGCCACGAGGTCACCCTCGCCGACGGCACCACCTTCACCACCGATCTCCTCGTCGGGGCGGGCGGTGCCTGGTCCCGTATCCGCCCGCTGCTCTCCGACGCCCGCCCCGCCTACACCGGCGTCTCCTTCGTCGAGCTGGACCTCCTCGACGCCGACACCCGCCACCCCGAGAGCGCGCAACTCGTGGGCGGCGGCATGTGTTTCGCCCTCGGCGACAACCGGGGCTTCCTCGCCCACCGCGAAACCGACGGCAGCCTGCACATCTACGTCGCCCTGCGCGCCGCCGAGGACGTGCTGTCCGGGATCGACTTCACCGACGCGGACGCGGCCAAGGCCGCCGTACTGGAGCACTTCGAGGGCTGGGACCCGGCCCTGCGGCGGCTGGTCACCGACGCCGACACCCCGCTGGTGCCCCGGCTCATCCACGCGCTGCCCGTCGCACACCACTGGCGGCGCACCCCGGGCGTCACCCTCCTCGGCGACGCCGCCCACCTGATGTCCCCCTTCGCGGGGGAAGGCGCCAACCTCGCGATGATCGACGGCGCTGATCTGGGGCGGGCGCTCGCCGCGCACCCGGGAGACGTGGAAGCCGCGCTGACCGCCTACGAGGCCTCCCTCTTCCCGCGCGGCGAAAGCACCGCCCGCCAATCCGCGACGAGCCTGGACACGATGTTCGACGACCGGGCGCCGCAGCCGATCGTCGACATGTTCGCCGCCTTCGCGTCGTCGCAGCAAGACACCCCCTAGGGGGTGTCCGCGCCGCCCCCTGTGCGTTCCTTCGGGTGGTCATCGGTGGCTTCGGCCGGGTGACCGGGGTGCCGGGACCCACGGCGGTGCCACGATGGGCGACCGCGCCGCCCCTCGTCGGCCGTGAGGCCGGGGCCGGGGCCGGGCGGCTCTTCCGGGCTGGACCGACCAGAGGACTGATCCCCATGCGTGTCTTGGTCGCGGGTGCCACCGGTGCGGTGGGCCGACTCCTCGTACCCCTGCTGCTGGAGGCCGGACACCAGGTCACCGGCGTCTCCCGCACCCTCGCGGGCACCGAGCGGGTACGCCGCCAGGGCGCCTCGGCGGTCCAGGCCGACGCGCTCGACCCCGACGGTCTGCGGCAGGCGGTGACCGCCGCCGCGCCCGACGCGGTGATCAACCAGCTCACCGACCTGACGGACGCCGACGCCGGGGCGACCGACCGGCTGCGCCGGGAGGGCACGCGCAATCTGGTGGACGCGGCCCACGACGCCGACGTGCACCGGATCGTCGTCCAGTCGCTCGCCTGGGTGTACGCGCCCGGGGACAAGCCGGCCGACGAGACCGTACCGCTCGACCTCGGGGCGGCGGAGCCGCGCGGCGCGATGGTGGAGGGGGTACGGGTGCTGGAGGAGACGGCGGCCGAGATCGACACGGCGGTGCTGCTGCGGTACGGCGTCCTGTACGGCCCCGGCACCTGGTACGAGCCGGGCGGCGCCGTGTCCGCGGCCCTCGGGGGTGACCGGGAGGCGCGTTTCCTCGGGAACATCGAGGCGGATCTCTCGGTGAGTTCGTTCGTCCACGTCGCGGACGCCGCGCGGGCCGCCGTCGCCGCCCTCACCTGGCCCTCCGGTCCGGTGAACATCGTGGACGACGAACCGGCGCGGGGCCGCGCGTGGCTGCCGGTCCTGGCCGCCGCGCTCGGGCGGCCGGCGCCAGGACCCGTATCGGGACAGCAGAGTTGGGCGCGGGGTGCGTCCAACGAACTGGCCCGCTCGCGGGGTTGGGAACCTGAGTACGCGTCCTGGCGGACGGGGTTCGCGGCGCAGGACGCGTGACGGTTCGTCAGGCGGTACGAAACACCGAGGGGTGCGGCGGATGATCCGCCGCACCCCTCGTCACACCGTGGTGTCACGTGTTCTTCCGTGACGCCGCCGTCAGTGCGAGCGGACCGCTCCGCGGCGCCGCATGAAGAAGAGGACTCCGCCGCCGACGGCGAGCAGGGCCGCTGCACCCGTCGCGGTCGCCACGACGTCGCCGCTGCCCGTCTCGGCGAGCCCGCCCTGCGCGCTGCTGGACGTCGAGACCACCGGCGACGCCGACTCGGCCGCGGAGGCGGACGCGGAGGTCGAGGTGGACGCGTTCGGGGACGCCGACCCGGCCTCCGTGGGCGAGACCGTCGCGGGCGCCGTGGTCGACGGCGTCGTGTCCGGGGTCGTCCCGGCCGGAGTCTTCGTGGGAGTCGGGGTCGAGTCCGGGGTCGTCACGGGCGGGGTCTTCGTGGGGGTCGAGTCCGGGCCGGGCGCCGGGACGGTCTGCGCGGTGCAGTCCTTCGTACCGCCGTTCCAGGACGCGATCAGCTTGTCCTTGATGACCGGACGGTCCGGGCCGATCGGCAGGTCGCCGTGTTCGAAGCCGTCGTTCGCGTCCTTCTTCCCGTCGAACTTGACACTGCCGCGGTAGAGGTCGACCTGCGCGAAGCAGCCGACGTCCGGGACGGCTATGTCGAGGGTGTCCGTCACGCTCTGCTTCACGTTCACGGTGTCGAAGTCGTGGAAGACCTGCGCGCCGGAGGTCGCCCAGGTCGGCCCGAACGTACGGTACGAGGCCAGCGAGGCGGTGCACGCCTCCGCGTCGCCGGCGGCGCGGACCTTCACGTGCACCTTGCCGTCCTCCGACGGCTTGAGGTTGAGGTCGTCGACCTGGACGGAGGCCTTCCAGGCCACGCCGTCGAGGGAGAACTCACAACGGTCCGTCGCGGTCTTCACACCGGCGCCCGTCCCCGGCTTGTAGTCCGAGGGGTGACCCTTGTCCCAGCCGTTGCCGCCCGGGCAGTCGCCCGCGTACGCGGACGTGGCGGCCACGGCGGACAGGACGACGGCCGCGGCGCTGACCCCCAGCAGACGCCACACGGGGACATGACTCGCTTTGGGCATGAAGAAATCCAATCCTGGCTTCGCAAAGCCCGGCGCGGGCACGCGGAAAGGCGACGCCTCCCAGAAGGGCACAGCCTCTCGGGAGGGCACACTGATGCCGCGCAGGGCTGGATGGTCGAGGGCGCTCGGGGACCACCGTCGGGTCCCCGGAGCACACCAGGCATCGTGGGTCCTGCGGTGCGGGCGTGTCAACTTCCGTCACACCGGCCACAATTCGCTGACCAGGGGAGAGCCCTTGGGCGAGTCAGTGGTGGTGACCGTGCCGGCCGAGGGTTTCCACCGGAGTGGCGCCGGGCCGGGTCCACTGGGGTACGGGGCGGCTCGTCGGACCCCAGGTGGCGACGCCGTCGGCGTCCGACCGCCAGTACCAGCACGCCTCGTGGTCCACGGCCGGGCCCGCCGCCGGGTGCCCCTCGTGGGTGCCACCGGCCGTGCGCCGCCCCCCGGGGTGGTCCTCCCACGCCTCGCCGCGGCCGTAGGGCGTCATGTCCAGCAGGCTGAGGGACCCGTTGACCGGCTCGTTGCCCCGGCCGGTCGTGGAGTAGGTGAGGAACACGCGGTCGCCCTCGCGCAGGAAAGCGGTGAGGTGTCCCATCTCCCCGCCGACCGGCCCGTCCACGTCACGCACCGAGTACCAGGGCTGGGTGTAGCCCATGAACCCGACGAAGGACGCCACCTCGTCCCAACGCCCCGTCGTCAGCACGGCGTACGAGACCCCGCGCGCGTTGAGGTAGACGGCGTCCTTCACGTGCCAGGCCGTGGTGGTGCAGCCCTCGCACTGGCCCTGGTGGGGTGTGTCGTCGTACCACATGTGCTTGTAGACGACGAGCTCGTCGCGCCCCTGGAACAGGTCCAGGAACGGCACCGGCCCGTCGGGCCCGACGACCTCCACCGACCCGTCGAACTCCACCATCGGCAGCCGCCGCCGGGCCGCGGCGATCGCGTCGCCCTCATGGGTGTGCGCCTTCTCGCGGACCAGCAGCTCGTCGCGGGCCGCCTGCCAGGTGACGAGGTCAACGACGGGCGGCTTGCCGGGGAGGTCGTTGCCGGGGTCGCGGGGGGTGGTGGTCATGGGATCCTCCGGGGTGGGTGGTGTCTGTCCGGGTGCGGTACGACACGCGTCACGACAGGTGTCGTACAACCCTCACCGGAACAGACTGGCCATCCGGCCGGAACTCATCGAGACCGCCACGCCCACGCCCCCGCTCACGCCACCGTTCACACCCACCGTCACGCCCAGGCCCGGCCCACGCCCATGAGGTCGACCGGCGCGCTGGAGGCCAGGCGCCGCAGCAGTGGCGGGGCCGGTCCCGTACCAACCCGGATGTCGGGTGGGTACGGGAACAGCTTTCCGGCGCCTCGGCGTGAAGGTGTGAGGGGCTGAGGGGCTGAGGGTGCGAGGGTGCAAGGGGGAGTGACGCCGGGCCGCTCAGTGTGCTCCGGGCCGGAGGTCGCGGCGCCAGAAGGTCGGTAACCACCAGCACAGCACGGAGCGGTCCTCGGGCCAGGGCGTACGGTTCTCCGCGTCCGCCTCGTCCAGGCCCTCCCAGTGCTCGAAGGAGTCCCGCGACGGGTCGATGGGACGCCAGGACGGGTCCAGCGTCTCGTTCTCCGCCGGGGGGCGTACGTACCGCTTGCCGTGCTCGTCGCACGCGCCGAAGTCCTGGAAGTTCCGCTGGGCGTCCAGCAGCGATATGCGGTTGGCGCCGCCGGCCATCGAGGGCCAGCGGAATTGGACGCCGTCGTCCTCCCAGAAGCAGATGGGACAGATCTCGTGGGAACCGGGCATCTCGTCGAGGACGCGATGGCCGCAGCAGGGGCAGGGGTATGGATTTCTCACCAGCGCAGTCTGAACCCGGTGGGAGCCCCATGGAGCGCCTTCACGTCATCGAGAAGTCGTTGATCGAGGAGACCGTGATCGAGGAGACCGTCATCGAGCAGGCAGGGACCGCCGGTCGCCTCGGTCGCTCCTCCCCGCCCTCTCCGCGCCAGGTCTGGTACCTGTCGTACGGCTCCAACATGGACCTCGGCCGGCTCGCGTACTACCTCACGGGAGGCCGCCCGCCCGGCGCGGCCAGGGCGTACCGGGGCTGCCGCGACCCACGCCCGCCGGAACGGTCCGTGCCGGTGGAGGTCCCGGGCGCGGTGTATTTCGCCACCGAGTCGCCGGTGTGGGGCGGGGGACGGGCGTTCTACGATCCGGACGCCCCGGGACGTGTGCTGGGCAGGGCCCATCTGGTCACGGCGGGGCAGTTCTCTGACATCGCCGCGCAGGAGATGTACGGGGAGCCGGGCACCGACCTCGACCTGGCCGGGCTGGTGAGCGGCGGCGGCGGGCGGGTGGTGCGGGGTGAGGGGCGGTACGAGACGCTGGTGTGTCCGGGCGCGCTCGACGGGGCGCCGGTGGTGACGTTCACGGCGCCCTGGGGGGTGGGGGACGTCGAGCCGAACGCCCCGTCCGCCGCGTATCTGGCCTTCCTGGGGAAGGGCCTGCTCGCCACGGGTGCGTGGGATGTGGGGACGGTGGTGGCGTACCTGGCGGCGTGTTCCGGTGTGTCCGGGCGGTGGACGGAGCGCGAGATCAGGGGGTTGGTGGGCGGGTAGCGGGGGGCGACGGCTGCCGCCCGGCGTCCCCGAACCGGCCGTGGGGCACCGGTACTCCTGGTCGCCGCAGGCGCCGCAGGCGCCGCAGGCACCGGGGGCACCGGGGGCGCCGGACCGCGCGTGCCGGACGGTGATCCGGTGCTGGACGACACCGCCCGTACGGCTCAACGGCACTGGCTGGACGCGTCGAGACGGCGGCCCCGCTCGCAGGGCCCACCTGCGCCTTTCCCCGCACACCGGCCGCCACTTCCGGTACCGGCCGGGCCCGGCACGCCCCGCCGGCTGGCGGGTGCGACCCGCGTCGCGTACGGATGGTACGTATCGGAGTCGCGCCTCCCAGGTGGAGCCTCGAACTCCGAGCGACCGGAAACGGGAGACGGACATGTCCGACGAAACGCGCCCACAGCGCTTCGGGGCCCTCGCCGCCGACAGCTACGGCGCCCCCGACCAGGCCCCCGACCACCGCCCGCCCCTCGTCCTCCTCCACGGCCTCGGCTACGACCGGCACCAGTGGGACCCCACCGTCCGCGCGCTCGCCGCCACCGACCCCGGCCGCCGGGTGCTCTCCTTCGACCTGCCCGGCCACGGCGACTCCCCCCGCCGCGACTCCTACCGCTCCGACGAGATCGCCGCCGTCGTGCATGAGGCGGTCACCGACGCCGGACTCGACGCGCCCGTCGTCGTGGGGCACTCGCTCGGCGGAGTCCTGGCGACGGTCTACGCCGCGACGTACCCGGCCCGCGGCGCCGTCAACGTCGACCAGCCCCTCCTCCCCGGCAATTTCGCGGAGGTGCTCCGCCGCGCCGAACCGGTCCTCAGGAGCCCCGCGTACGGCGAGGTCTGGGACACCATGCTCGCCGGCATGCACATCGAGCTGCTCCCCCCGGCCGCCCAGGAACTCGCCCGGTCGGCCACCCCCGCGCAGGACCTGATGCTCGGGTATTGGAACGAACTCCTGGTCACCCCGGCGAAGGACCTCGACGACGGCATCACCCGCGCCCTGGGCGCCATCCGCGATGCGGGCATCCCGTACCACTACGTGAGCGGGGAGCCGCCGCCCCCGGCGTACCGCCACTGGCTGGAGTCGGTCCTCCCCGACGTCACCGTCACCGTCCTGGCGGGCAGCGGCCACTTCCCCCACCTGTCCCGCCCCGCCGAACTCGCCGCGATCCTGGCCGCCTTCCGCTGACAGGAAGGAACAAGGAAAGAAAACAACGGTGTCCCGGACCTCGTTCGTTCCGAGGTCCGGGACACCGCCATTCATCAGTGCTGAGCGCCTACTTGGTGAAGTACAGGTACTGCCACGCCCCGTACGTCGACGAGTTCACACTGTCCCCCGACGAACCGTTGATGTACGCCGACCGCACCCGGGCGCGGATCCCCGCACCGCCCTTGCCGGGGCCGCCCAGCTTCACCGCCGACTTCCCGTTGCCGCCCAGCGCGAAGTACTCCGGGTCGCCCGCCGAGTACCACGTGCCCCCGGAGTAGACCTGGAGCTCGAACCGCTGGTGGCGGCCCTGGTAGTAGCTCATGGTCGTGGTCAGGAGCGGGTCGCTGGTCTCACGGAACCAGTAGTACTTCGTGGAGCCGATCGTGCCCGTCCTGTAGTGCTTGGAGACGGCCGTGGAGATCTTGACCTTGGCGAACCCGGTCGACTTCACCGACTTCGACGCCGAGCGCGCGTCGCCCGCGAAGACGGCCGTGAGGGTGGTGTCACGGGTCATGTCCACGGTGACCGAAAGGTTGCCCTTGGAGTTGACCTTGCCGGTCTTGACCAGCCGCTTCGGCTTGTCCGCGCCGAACGGGTCCGCGTAGATCTCGACCGTACGGCTCTTGTAGGTCTTGCCGAGGTGCGCGGTGAAGGAGACGTCCGCGCCGTACGAGTAGAGCTTGCCGTTGTTGTTCAGCGTGAGGCTCGTCGCGGTACGGGAGACCTCCACGGTGTCGGACGCCGAGACCTTCGCGTGCGTCGCGTCACCCGCGTACCCCACCGTGTACTTCACCTTGCCGCCGGCCGGCGGGGTGTCCGCGAAGGCGAAGGAACCGTTCGCCGTCGTCTTCACACCGGGCAGCACCTTGCCCTTGGGCGAATCGATGTCCGTACGCGTCACGGTCAGGGCCGTACCCGCCGGAAGGGCCTTCGCCGAGGTCAGCTTGCCGGTGACGGTGAGCTTCTTGGCGCGGGTCGCCTTGGCGGGGGCGGCCACGGTGAGCTTGGGCACGTACTTGGTGGGGTCGGTGTACGACCGCAGGGAGAACACACCGTTGCTGTTCTCCGAGACGGCGAAGACGCGGCTGCCGTCCGGGGTCCAGGCCAGCGCCCCGTCGACCTGGGTGTCGCCGCCGCTGCTGTTGCCCGTGTTGCCGTACTCGTACTCACGGATCGGAGTGGTGGAGCCCTGCTCGTAGAGGTGCAGGTCCGGGCCGTACCAGGAGCTGGTGCCCGACGCGACCGCGCCCTTCGGGCCGATCGCGACCGAACTGCCGTAGTCACCCGACGGGTAGCGGCGCAGTTCGTGCAGATCGGTGGTGGAGTAGGCCGGGTTGTAGTACGGATAGCCGGCGGCCGTGACCACCTCCGTGCCGTCGGGCGAGATGTCGAGGTCGCGGAGGTTGCTGCCCTCGTTGCCCGGGTTGCCGTCGAGGACCCGCAGCACCGCGCTGCCGGACGTCACGTCGTACAGCGCGATCGTGCTCTGCCCGCGTTCGCCCACGGCCAGCAGGCCGGGCGCGGCCGGGTCGGAGCCGAGGAGCGGCGGCAGGTACGACGACATGTCGCCGTCCTGGTCGAGTGCCACGACCGGCCCGTCCCCGGACAGGTCGAGCGAGCCGAGGTTGCCGGAGGAGTCCGGTCCGTAACCGAACCAGAGCTTGCCGCCGGCGACGGCGAGGCTCCGCGGGTTCTTGGCGTCGCCGAGGGTGTACTCGGCGGCCTTCGTGTACGTGGCCGTGTCCACCGACACGATCCGGTTCGAGGCCGCGACAGCCGCGTACACCTGACCCGAGTCGGCCGACAGGGCCAGGCCGTCGACGCCCGGCAGACCGGTGACGGTCTTCTGGACCGTACCCGCGTAGTCGGTGACGACGAGCTTGCCGCCGGTCGGGTCGGAGACGTAGACGCGCTGGTGGAGACCGTCGACCAGGACGTCGCCCGCGGACTTCAGGGAGAGGGTCTTGGTGGAGTCGGCGGCGGCAGGGGCCGCCGTGGCGGCGACGAGCGCGGCCGAGCTGAAGAGGACCGCGAGCGAGGTCGCGGCCGCGAGGGTGCGCGTGCGCACAGTGGTGATTACCCCCCAGGTAATGACCGCATCAAGTCACCCGCGGATCGCGGGGAGCGGTTGGTGGCAGCCTAAGGCACGGGTCTGACAGGACGGCAGTGGGTTTCCGGAGAGGGGGTTTCCGGAGAGTGGTTTTCCGGGGAGGGGGGTCTGCGCTGGTCACAGGTCCAGCACGATGCCGTCCCTCGGGCGCGAGCAGCAGATCAGTACGTCGCCCTCGGCCGGCGGCTCGACCGGGTCCGGGTCGTACGCGACGCTCCCGGACAGCAGCGCGCTCTCGCAGTTGTGGCAGACACCCGTACGGCAGGACCAACGGGTGGGTACGTCGCACGCCTCGGCCAGTTCGAGCAGGCTCGCGTACCGGGGGTCCCAGGGCACGGTGAGGCCGCTGCGGCTGAACGACACGTCGGGACCGGGGGTCGCGGGCGGTTCGGCGGGCGGGTGCGGGTCGTGCTGCTCCGACGGGTTCACCCCGGGGTTCAGCGCGGCCCCCGCGCCGAACGTCTCCATGTGGATCCGGTCGGGCGCCATCCCGTACCGGGTGAGACCGGCGGTGAGGTCGTCCATGAACCCCACCGGGCCGCACAGGTACGCGTCGGCGTCGGTCGGCAGTCCGACGCCGCGGAGTGTGTCGGCGGAGAGGCGGCCGGGCGTGGTGTAGTCGACGCCCTGACGGTCGTCGTCGGCCGGGCGGCTGTAGCAGATGTACGAGTGGCTCGCGGGGAGCCGGTCCAGCAGCGCGCGGCTCTCGGCGGCGAAGGCGTGTTCGGCGCGCTCGCGGGCGCCGTGGAGCCACCAGACCTCGCGGGGGGAGCCCGTACCCGTACCCGTATTTGTACTCGTGTCCCCTGCGCCGCCCGCCAGCGCGTGCAGCATCGCGAGAACCGGTGTGGCACCGACCCCGGCGGACGCCAGTACCACCGGGCGTTCGCTGTCGGCCAGGAAGAACGTGCCGCGCGGCGCGGCCACGTCCAGCGTGTCGCCCACCCGTACCGTCGTGTGGATGAGCGTGCTGGCGGCGCCGTGCGGCTCCTGTTTCACACTGATGCGGTACCGGCCGTCGCCGGGGTCGTTGGAGAGCGAATAGCTGCGGATCAGCGGAGAACCCACACCCCCGGGGCTCCCGGGATCCTCCGGACGCAGCCGCAGCGTCACGGACTGGCCCGGCAGCCACGCCGGCAGCCGGGAGCCGTCGGTGGCCGACAGGGTCAGGGAGAACACACTGTGGCTCTCCTCCCTGATGGCGTCGACCCGCAGCGGCCGGAAGCCCGTCCAGGCGGGCGGCGGGCTGCTCGCGGCCGTGGTCAGCCCGGTGTTGCCGGACGAGCCCGCCGGGGCGCCGCCGGCCTGTTCCTTGGCGGACTGCTCCTTGAGGCTCCGCAGCGAGGCCTGCCAGCCCGGGCTGAGGGAGGAGATGCGCAGGGCGCGGTCGAGGTCGTCCCTCGGGTGCCCCGGCAGGTAGAGCAGGGAGTCGATGTCCGCGACCGTCATCCCCTCCGGCCCGTCGGCGACCTTCACGATCTCCTGCCCCGCCTCGATCTCGCCCTCCACGACCACGCGCATGTAGAAGCCGGGCCGCCGGTGCGACACGAGCAGGGCCGCCATGCGCGGCTCCTCCATCCGCAGGCCCACCCGGTAACAGGTCACGCGCGGCTGGCTGACCTCGAACACTGCGTCGCCGATCCGGTACCGGTCACCGATGCACACCTCGTCGTCCGGCAGCCCGTCGACGGTGAGGTTCTCGCCGAACTGCCCGGTCTCGATCCGGTCGCGGCCCAGGTGCTTCTCCCAGTGGCGGTACGAGTCGGTCTGGTACACCAGCACCGCGCGGTGCTCGCCGCCGTGGCCCCCCAGGTCGCCCTGGCCGTCGCCGTCGATGTTCAGGCGGCGGGCCATGCGGGGGCCGTCGACGGGGTACTTCCAGATTCCGGTGTGCACGGTACGGCCGTGCCACGGGACGTCCTGGGGCATGCCGACGTTCATGGAAGTCAGCGTGGCCACGTCTCTCGCCTCCCTCGCTCCCGCTTGCTCGGTGGTCGGCCTCGGTCATCGGCCTCAGTGATTGGCCTCGGTGCGGCTGAGGGCGATCAGCACCTCCTGGGCGTGCGGTGTGTCCGCGATGTCCCCCAGCGTGAGCACCCCCACCAGCCGCCGTTCCTCCACGACGGGGATCCGGCGGACCGAGTGGGCGCTCATGAGGTCCGCCGCCTGGCAGACCGACGTCTCGGGGGTCACCGTCACCAGGTCCCCCGAGCAGGCTTCGAGCGCCGTGGCGATGCCCGCGAGGGTGCCTTCGGCAGTGATCCGTACCGCGATGTCACGGTCCGTGACGAGTCCGTGCAGTTCGTCGCCGGAGGTGACGAAGACGCAGCCGACATCGGAGTCCCGCATGCAGGAGGCCACCGAGGTGAGCGACATGTACGGCGGGACGGTAACGGGTTCGCGGCTCATCCGATCGCGTACGAGGTGGGTCGCGACTGCTCGATCGTGGTGCATCGAGGGCTCCGCTCGGACTCGACGGACGGGGACGCTGTCCTGTCCGGGAGGGGACACCCGTCCTTACCAGCATGGAACAGTCGCGGCGGGTCCGCATCCGCGGCGGGATCCCCCTCCTCGTCCGCCCCGTCCGCATCCCGTCAGGGGAAATTTCACGGGTGCGGGTCCCGGAGCCGCCAGGTCCGGGAGACTGGTGGTTTCTGGGTGTGTTTTCTGGGTGTTTGTGGGCGGGGTCCGGGGACGGGCGGCCCCGTGGGGAGGGGTGTGACCGTATGAGTCGTCGTTCCAGCGGACTGATCGGGGTCTGGGCCGAGGCGCAGCGGCAGCAACAGCGGCAGCGGGAGGCGCAGGAGCGGGCGGCCTTCCGGCAGCAGCGGGACGCGGAGCGGCAACAGCGGGCGTACGCGCGCGAGGTGGCGCGGTACGGCCGGGAGCAGCAGGCGGAGTACCGGCGGCAGCGGGAGGCCGAGGCGCGGCGCCGTACGGAGGAACTCGACGCGCGCGTCGTGGTGTTGGAGGGCCTGCTGGCGTCCGGGTGCCGGGCGCCCGCCTTCCGTACGTCCGCGCTGGCCCGGGTGGAGGAGATCGAGCCGTTCGCGCCGGGGCAGTTGGCGTATCCGGTGCCGCTGCCGGATCCGGCGCGCTACCAGCCCCAGGCGGGTGGCTGGACGGCCGGGCGGCGCGCGGCGGCACAGCAGGAGGCGCAGGCCAGGTACGCGCACGATCTGCGCGCGGCGCAGCAGGCGGAGGGGCACCGGCAGGAGCAACTGGCCGCGTACCGAAGGCAGTACGACGCATGGGCGAATGGCCGGCTGGCGGAGGTGCGGGCGCACAACGCGGGGGTCGCGGCGACGGTGGAGGCGTTGCGGGCGGGGGATCCGGAGACGGTGGTGGAGTACTTCTCGGCGGCGCTCTACGCGTCCACCGGCTGGCCGGAGGACTTCCCGCGCCAGGTGTCGGCCGCTTTCGACCGTGGGGCGGGGCAGTTGGTGCTCGACTGGGAGCTGCCGGGGTACGCGGTGGTGCCGGAGGTGAAGGCCGTACGGTTCGCGCCGAGCCTGGACCAGGACAAGGAGTCGCCCAGGCCGGTGACGCAGCGACGGGCGCTGTACCGGGCGGTGTTGGCGCAGTGTGTGTTGCTGGTGCTGCGCGACCTGTTCGCGGCGGACGAGTTCCGTACGGTGCGTTCGGTCGCGCTGAACGGGTTCGTGGACGACTTCGATCCGGCGACGGGGCGGCGGGCGCAGGTGTGTCTGGCGTCGGTGCTGGCCGAACGGGGCGCGTTCGACGGCCTGAACCTGGAGCTGGTCAGCGCGGTGGACTGCCTGACGGAGGGGCTGCGGGGGCAGTTGTCGGCGCGGCCCGACCAGCGGGCGGCGGTACGGCCGGTGCGGCGGCCGGACGAGGTGGGCTCGGGGGTGGTGTCGCACGGAGGCGGTGAGGAGCCCGACCTGCTGGCGATGGATCCGGTGGAGTTCGAGAGCCTGGTCGCGGAGTTGTTCCGGGCGCGGGGGATGCGGGCGGTGATGACACAGCGCTCGAACGACGGCGGGGTGGACGTGGACGCCCTGGACCCGGACCCGATCAGCGGCGGCAAGATCATCGTGCAGGTGAAGCGGTATCGCGGGACGGTGTCGCCGAGCGCGGTACGTGACCTGTACGGCACGGTGCAGGGCGCCGGGGCGAACAAAGGCGTGCTGGTGACGACCTCGGGCTTCGGGCCGGGCTCGTACACCTTCGCCAACGGCAAGCCGCTGACGCTGATTTCGGGTACGGAACTGGTGGACCTGCTCCACCAACACGGTCTGCGGGGGAGGTTGGGGGACGGCGCCGCCGTACCGACGTCCGCCCCCACCCCCGGCGCCCCCGGCGACACTCCACCCGACCAGGACGACTTCAACACGCTGGGCATGACATGGGCGGGGACGGTGGCCCTGGACGTGTGCGCGCTGGTGTGCCACGGAAGCCGCGTTCTGAGCGACGACCATTTTGTCTTCTTCAACAACGAACGGACACCGGACGGTTCGGTCCGGATGGTCCCCGCGGCGGCGGGCGACCGGGCCGCGATACGGGTGGCGTTCGACGACCTGCCGACGGCCGCCGACCGGCTGGTGATGGTCGCGGCGGTCGACCCGGTGGTCAACCCGGAGGCGGACCTGTCGGGCTTCACCGAGGCCGGCATCCGCCTGCGGGACCGCGCGGGGACGGAGTTGGACCGCCTGGACGTCTCGGACGGCCGCCCCGGGGAGACGGCCCTGGTCCTGGGCTCGTTCCGCCGCCGCGCGGGCGGCGACTGGGACTTCGTACCGGGCGGGAAGGGCTACCGGAGCGGACTGGGCGGCCTGGTGGGGGACTTCGGGATCGACACGGAATAGCGAAGGCGGAGGGGTACGGTTTCCGGCGGCGGGGCACATGCTCCCGCCGCCGGAAACCGCCCGCCCCTCACCGCCCCGACAACCGGTCCGCCACCCGGGCGATCGGGTCCGTCGCCGTGCTGCGGGCCGCCGACTCGCGGCGGTCCGCCGTGCGGTAGGCCGCGTACATGCCGTGGACGCCCAGCCACCGGAACGGCTCCGGTTCCCACGCCCGGACCTTGTGGTTCACCCACGGGAGCGTGGTCAGTTCGGTCGCGCCCGACTGGCCGGAGTCCTGCCGCACCAGGTCCCGCAGGGTCCGCGCGGCGAGATTGGCGGTCGCCACGCCCGAGCCGACGTACCCGCCCGCCCAGCCCAGGCCCGTGGTGCGGTCCAGGGTGACGGTCGCGCACCAGTCGCGCGGCACGCCGAGGACGCCCGACCACGCGTGGTCGATGTGGACACCGGCCGTGGTCGGGAAGAAGCGGACCAGGATCTCGCGCAGCGCCTCGACCGTGGCGGGCTGCGTGCGGCCGTCGTTGTCCGTCCTGGAGCCGAAACGGTACGGATGCCCCCGCCCGCCGAGCGCGATCCGGCCGTCCGCCGTGCGCTGCGCGTACATGTACGCGTGCGCCATGTCGCCCAGGGGCTCCCGCCCCTCCCAGCCGATGGTGTCCCAGACCTCGTCGGACAGCGGCTCGGTGGCGATCATGGAGGAGTTCATGGGGAGCCAGGTGCGCCGGGAGCCCTTGATCGCGGCGGTGAAGCCCTCGGTGCAGCGCAGGATGTACGGGGCGCGGACCGTGCCGTACGGCGTGACCGCGTGCTTCGGCCGGATCTCCGTCACCGGTGTCGACTCGTGGATCGTGACACCGAGCGCCTCGACGGCCGCCGCGAGCCCCGTGACCAGCTTCACGGGGTGCAGCCGGGCGCCGTGCGGGGTCCAGGTGGAGCCGACGGCTCCGGTGACGCGGATCCGTTCCGCCGTCTCGCGGGCCCCGCGCAGGACCCGGTCGGTCTCGCCGAACGCGACCTCCGCGGCGTGGAACGCCTGGAGACGGGCCAGCTGGGCGGGCGTGTGGGCGACTTCGAGGACGCCGCCCCGGTGGATGTCGGCGTCGATCTTCTCCTCGGCGGCGGCGCGGACGACCTCGTCCACGGTGTCGTTCATCGCCCGCTGGAGCCGTACGGCCTGGTCGTGGCCGTGCAGGCGCGCGTAGCGGTCGCGGCCGGCGATGCCGTTGTACAGCCAGCCGCCGTTGCGCCCGGAGGCGCCGTACCCGCAGAACTTCGCCTCCAGCACGGTGATGTTGAGGAAGGGGGCGGCCTTCTTGAGGTAGTACGCCGTCCAGAGCCCGGTGTAGCCGCCGCCCACAATGCAGACGTCGGCGGTCGCGTCGCCCGGCAGGGGCTCGCGGGGCGCGGGGACGCCGCTCTCCGCATACCAGAAGGAGATGCCGCCGTTGACGGTCGGGCTGCGCTTCGTCGTGCTCATGGGGCTGTTCATACGCCTGAGCCGTCGCCCTTGTCCATGCTTGTCGCTTGTCCGCGCTCACCCGGGCTTCTCGGCGTGATCGTAGGCTTCTCCCCGTGATCGAGATCCCGGAGGAGCTGGCCCGTACCCAGTCGAAGGCCAACGGGGAAGCGGGCCGCGCGTTTGTCGCGGGGCTGCCGGACCTGGCGGCGGAGTTCGTGGAGCGGTGGGAGCTGCGGGTGAACGGCCCCGCGATGTATGGCATGTCCGCGCTGGTGCTGCCGGTGGAGCGGGTGGACGGCACGGCCGCGATGCTCAAGCTCCAGCTGCTGGACGACGAGTCCGTGGGCGAGCCGGTGGCCCTGCGGCTGTGGGAGGGCGCCGGTGCGGTACGTCTGCTGCGCCACGACCCCGTGACCGGCGCGCTGCTCCTGGAGGCGCTGGACTCCACGCGGGACCTGTCGGGGGTGGAGTCGCGGGAGGCGGTACGGGTCATCGCGGAGCTGCTCGCCCGGCTGACGGCGGTCCCGGCGCCGCCGGAGGTACGGAGCCTCGGTGACGTGGCCGCGCGGATGCTGGACGACGTACCGGCCCTGTCGGCACGGCTGCCCGACGCGGCGGAGCGGGCGTTGCTGCGGGACTGCGCGGCGGCGGTGCGCGAGGTGGCGGGGGAGCCGGGGGACCGGCTGCTGCACTGGGACCTGCACTACGAGAACGTACTGGCGACCTTTCCGGGCGACCCGCGCGGCCCGTGGCTGGCGATCGACCCCAAGCCGCTGTCCGGTGACCCGGGCTTCGACCTGATGCCCGCGCTGGACAACCGCTTCGACGCGGCGGAGACGCTGTGGCGCTTCGACCTGATGACGGAGGTCCTGGACCTGGACCGGCAGCGGGCCGGTGCGTGGACGCTGGGCCGGGTGCTCCAGAACAGCCTGTGGGACGTGGCGGACGGCGAACGGGCCCTGCACCCGGACCAGGCGTCGGTGGCGCGAGCCCTGCTGACCCGCTGAGCCCTGCTGACCCGCCGATACGTGTGACCCGCGGAGACGTGTCCGGGCCCGGGTGCCACCCGCCCACCCCCACCGGGCAAGCTGTCCCCATGATTCGTACCGCCACAGCCGCCGACGTCCCGGTGATCCACACGATGATCCGCGAACTCGCCCTCTACGAGAAGGCCCCCGACGAGGCCCGCGCCACCGAGACCCAGCTCCACGAGGCCCTCTTCGGCGAGCACCCGGCGGCGTTCGCCCACCTCGCGGACACCCCCGACGGCGAACCGGCCGGCTTCGCGCTGTGGTACCTGAGCTTCTCCACGTGGCGCGGCGTCCACGGCATCCACCTGGAAGACCTGTACGTACGCCCCACCCACCGAGGCACCGGCCACGGCAAGGCCCTCCTGGCCGAACTGGCCCACCTCTGCGTGACCCGCGGCTACGAACGCCTCGAATGGTCGGTCCTGGACTGGAACACGCCCGCCGTGGACTTCTACCGATCACTCGGAGCGGTGCCGATGTCGGGGTGGACCATGAACCGGCTGACGGACGACGCGCTGGTCAGGCTCTCAGGTGCGCCGGGGCGGGGTGAGCTTCCCCAGGTCGAGGGTGATCTCGAAGGGCACCGCGAGGCGGAGTGAGTCTCTGAAGATGCCCATGGGCACGTAGGTCGCGGTCGGCTCGTCGAGTTCGTAGACGTGGACCACCGGAGATCCGTCCTCGTCCTCGATGCGCCAGTAATGCGGAATCCCGGCATTCGCGTACTTGAGGAGTTTGACCGTGCGGTCCCGGTGGGCGGATTCGGGGGAGACGACTTCGACAACGAGTCGGACATCCTCTGGAGCGTACGAGGTGCGATTTGCGTCATACGGGAGGGTAGTAACGAGCAGATCCGGCTCGGGACGGTTGCGGGCGTCGAGGCGGATCGTCATTTCCCGCTCGATCTCGACACCTTCGGTGGCCTGGTCCGTGAGCGCCACCGTGAGCGCCGTGACCACGCGGCCGTGCCACGACCGCTGCGGGAACATCATGAAAACGAGTGCTCCGTCGATCAGCTCGGTGTGGCGGGGGGCCTCGGGGAGGCGGTCCAGGTCCTCCGCGAACCAGCCTTCCGCGCGTGGCGGGCGCATCCAGTCGGGCAGTGCGGTCATGGGACAAGTTTAGCGATTTCGCGGCCGGGAGGAGGTGGTCGTTCAGGGAGTCCTCCTAAGGGGTGACCGGCCCGCTCCTAGACCGCCGCCCCCGGAGCGTCCGCCGGGCCGTTCGAGGCCATGGAGCGGGGCGACTTGGCGTTGATCAGGACCGCGCCGATGATCGCTGCCGCCAGGAGGATGATCGCCGCCCAGGCGATGGCCACCGTGAAGCCGTGGACCGTGCCCTGGTCCACGATGTGGGACCTCTCCGCCGGGGTCAGGCCGCCCTTCCGGGCCGCCGCGGCGAGGTGGGCCGTCAGGTACGTCGTCGTGCTGGTCGCCGCGATCGTGTTCAGCAGGGACGTACCGATGGAACCACCCACCTGCTGCGCCGTGTTGACCGTCGCCGACGTGACGCCGGAGTCCCTCTGGGCGACCCCTGACGTGGCCGTCGAGATGACGGGCAGGAACGTCAGGCCCAGGCCGAAGCCCAGCAGGATCGTGCCCGGCAGGATGTGCGCCGGGTAGCTGGAGTGGGTGTCGATGAAGGTCAGGGAGTACATCCCGCCCGCGCTCAGCAGCAGCCCGGGGACCAGGAGCCAGCGCGGCGGCACCAGGGGGAGCAGCCGGGCGGAGATCTGGGTCGAGCCGATGATGATGCCCGCCGACAGCGGCAGGAAGGCCAAGCCGGCCTTGATGGGCGAGTACCCGAGGATGTTCTGGAGGAAGAACGTCAGGAACAGGAACGCGCCGAACAGCCCGATCGTCGTGAGCGCCATCACGAGGACCGAGCCGCCCCGGTTGCGCTCCTTGATGATGTGCAGCGGCAGCAGCGGGCCCGGGGACCTGGTCTGCCACCACGTGAACGCGGCGAGCAGCGCGACGCCGATGCTCAGCACCGTCAGGACCTCCGTGGACGTCCACCCGTCCGACTCCGCCTGGCTGAACCCGTACACGATCGCCACGAGCCCGCCGCAGCCGAGGATGACCCCGGGGATGTCCAGATGCGCGTCCTTGGTGCCCGCCCGGTCCTTGAGCAGCATGAAGGCGCCGATGACGGCGAGGAGCGCGATGGGGACGTTCACGTACAGGCACCAGCGCCAGCTCAGCCACTCGGTCAGGATCCCGCCGAGCAGCAGCCCGATCGCGGAGCCGCCGCCCGCGATGGCGCTGAAGATGCCGAAGGCCTGGGCGCGTTCCTTGCCCGCCGGGAAGGTCGTGGTGAGCAGGGACAGCGCGGACGGTGCCAGGACGGCGGCGAAGACACCCTGGAGCGCGCGGGAGAGGAAGAGCATCTCCTGACCGGTGGACGCGCCGCCGATCGCGGAGGAGCCGGCGAAGCCGATGAGCCCGATGATGAACGTGCGCTTACGGCCGACGAGGTCCGCGATCCGGCCGCCCAGGAGCAGGAGACCGCCGAAGGCCAGGGTGTACGCGGTGATCACCCACTGGCGGTTCCCGTTGCTGATGTGCAGGGCCCGCTGGGCGGAGGGGAGGGCGATGTTCACGATCGTCGCGTCGAGCACCACCATGAGCTGCGCGGTCGCGATGACGGCCAGCGCCCACCAGCGGTGCGGATCCGGTTCGTCCGCGGGGACGCCCGGGGCGCCGACGGGGCCGGGGGTCGACGGATCGCTCATCGAGATCTTCCTTCGCAGTGGACCTCTGCTGGCATGGCTCAGCTCAGAACACCACGAAACGTACCGTTTCGCCCCTCGGTGGAGGAGGGGGTACGTACCGGCGCCGGACCCCTGTACCGGCGCCGGTACGGGCTTCGCGGGCCCCCTACGGCTCCAGCACCACCTTGCCCATCGTCGCCCTGGTCTCCAGCGCCCGGTGGGCCGCCGCCGCCTCGGCGAGCGGGAAGCGCTGTACGGCGGGCCGCAGTCGGCCGGCCGCCGCTTCCGCCAGGGAGCGTTCCTCCAGGACCCGTACGTCCCCGCCCACCTTGCTCAGCATCACGGGGCCGAGGACGGACTCGGAGGTGATGGACCTGGCGGCCAGCTCCTCGTCCGTGAAGGTCAGCGGGGAGCCGCTGTGCGGACCCTCACCCGACCAGCCGAAGACCACGTGCCGGCCGCCCTCGGCGAGGAGGTCGACGGCGGCGAGGGCGGTGGCGCCGCCCACGGAGTCGAACACGACGGTGGCGCCGCGTTCGCCCAGACGGCCGCGCACCCGGTCGGGCCAGTCGGGGCGCGTGTAGTCCACCGCGAGATCGGCGCCGTTGCCGGTGACGGCCGCGACCTTGGCGGGGCCGCCCGCGAGGCCGACGACGGTGGCGCCCAGGTTCTTCGCGTACTGGACGAGGAGCGTGCCGATGCCCCCGGCCGCCGCCGTCACCACGGCGACGTCACCTGGGCCCAGGTCGGTGAACTGGAGGATGCCCATGGTCGTACGGCCCGTCCCGATCATCGCGACCGCCTGCGCCGCGTCGAGGTTCGACGGGATCTCGTGCAGCCGGGCGGCGTCCGTGACGGCCAGTTCGGCGTAGCCGCCGGGGACCATGCCGAGGTGCGCGACGACCTGCCTGCCGAGCCAGCCGGGGTCGACGCCCGCGCCGAGCGACTCGACCGTGCCCGCGACCTCACGGCCGGGGATCGTGGGCAGCTCGGCCGGGGCGGCGAAGGGGCCCGGCATGCCCTCGCGCAGGGCCGTGTCCAGCAGGTGCACCCCGGCGGCGGCGACGGCGACACGGACCTGGCCGGGGCCGGGGACGGGATCGTCGGTCGTCTCGTACGTGAGGTTCTCGGCGGGGCCGAAGGCGTGGAGGCGGACGGCATGCATGGTGGGCTCCCTGGGGCCGGGGGTGGCCCGGTACGACCGGTGGTCGGGTACGACCGGAGGTCCGGTACGACCGGTGATCTGGTACGGCCAGCCTCCGACGTCAAGCGCGCTTGAGGTCAAGGGTGCTCAAGGTCAAGCGCGCCTGAGGTGGACGCTTGACGTCAAGGACGCTTGACGTCGAGGGCCGCAGGGCCCTGCGCGGACGCGCGCCGTACGGACAGTTGGCTGACCGCCAGGGCCGCCGCCGTGATCCCGCTGTTGAACGACACCTCCGACAGCACCCCCGGCGCCGCCACCTGATCGCCCGCCAGATACACCCCGTCGCCCCGGTCGATGCGCGGCCGGTCCCGCCACGTCGTGCCCGGCAGGTCCACCGCTCCCGTACGCCCGGTCGCGAGGGAGTCGCGCCGCCAGGTGACCCGCTCGCGCCAGCCCGGGAACCCCAGGTCGAGCAGGTGCTCGGCGCGCGCCGTCCCCTCGTCCTTGGACGCGCCGGGCCCGACCGGGAACTGCCCTTGGAGCAGCTGCTCACCGGCCGGCGCCAGGGACGGGTCCTGGGCCGTGAACCGTTCGAGCCAGGCGGGGGCGTCCAGCCCGGACACGATGTACGGGTCGCCCCGGCGCGTACGCAGCGCCAGGTCCAGCAGGACCGTACGGCCGCCGGTCCAGCGCAGTTTCCCGTCACCGAGCAGGCGGCGCGCGGCGTCCAGGGAGGTGGCGACGATGACGGGCCCGTCCTCGGGCAGGGACTCGACCCGGGCGGCGGTCTCGATCCGTACCCCCAGGTTCCAGGCGCGCGCCGCCATCCGGTCGACGACCTGCCCCCAGCCGCCGACCGGGAAGCGGGCCTCCGGCGGAAGGGCGGTGGCCCGGCGCAGCCGCTCCTGGACGAACGCGGCGGAGAGCGAACCGGGATCGTGGTGGAAGAGGGCGACGGCGACGTAGTGCGCGGCGGCACCGGCCGCCTCCGGGCCCACGACGGACGTCGCCCAGGTCAGGAAGTCGGCGTCCACCGGAGCGTGTGCCGTCCTACAGAGGGCGAGTTTGAACAGCCCGAGGGGCGGGGTCCTGCGCAGGACCCCGCCCCGGTGGAAGAGGAAACGGGAACCTTCGCGCAGAGGCGGCAGACCGGCGGCCGGGCCGAGCAGGCCGCGCTGCTCCAGCCAGGCCCGGTGCGGCCCGCGCCGGTAGAGCGCGTGCGGCCCGTCGTTGGTGAGGTACGGACCCTCAGCGGTACGGGCGCGTCCGCCGAGGGTGTGGTGGGCCTCGTGGAGGGTCACGCGGGCGCCTGATTCGGCGGCGGTGATGGCGGCGGTCAGTCCGGCCAGCCCGCCTCCGACGACAGTGATGCGATCCATGGCTGCTGCTCCCCGTTCTCGGTCGTGGTTCTTCGCGTCCTCCTACGGATGTGACGGTCGCCGGCCCCCGAGATGTGACATCGGGGATCAGAGCGTTGTCAGTGGGGTGCGTCACCCTGGGGGCATGGTGCGGAAGACGACGAAGGCGACGAGCGGGACGAGGACGACGAAGGCCGCGAGGAGCGGACCGGTGGCGAGGCGGCCGGAGGTACGGCTGCCGCCACTGGTGCCGTACGACGCCGAGGGCGGCGGTCTTGAACCGGACGGGGACTACGACGGGCTGGAGTTCAAGGAGGTCGACCTGGCGGGGCAGGAGGGGCCGGGCTCGCGGTTCATGGACTGCGCGCTGCGGGAGTGCGGCCTGGACGGGACGGAGCTGGCCCGCGCGCGGTTCATCGACTCCGTGCTGAGTGGCGTACGGGGGGTGGGGACGGACCTGTCGGGGGCGTCCCTGCGGGACGTGGAGGTGCTGGACGCGCGCCTGGGCGGGACGCAGCTGCACGGCGCGGTGCTGGAGCGGGTGCTCTTCCGGGGCGGGAAGATCGACTACCTGAACCTGCGCAACGCCCGCCTCAAGGACGTCGTGTTCGAGGGCTGCTTCCTGTCGGAGCCGGACTTCGGGAGCGCGGTGCTGGAACGGGTCGAGTTCCGTGACTGCGTGCTGCGGCAGGCGGACCTGAGCGGGGTGCGGATGACGGACGTCGACCTGCGGACGGTCGCGGAGCTGGACATCGCGCGGGGGCTGGACCGGCTGGCGGGGGCCGTGATCAGCTCGGCGCAACTGCTCCAGCTGGCCCCGGCGTTCGCGGCGCAGATCGGGGTGCGGGTGGAGGACACGCCGGAGTCGTAGCGCGACATTGCGAAGGCCCCGACCCGGGGGGAGGAGTCGGAGCCTTCGGTGTGCGCCCGGAGCACGGCCTTGAGGTGGGGGGAGGAAGCGGTTGCCTGCTTCCCGGCCAGTGCCCCGGCAATCTTCATGTGCCCGACGCGCGGGGATGTACGCCTGCGGATCCGCGAATCGATGGGTGGGCTGTGTGGTCACTGTGTTGGGAAGGTGTGACGCCCCAGGTCAGCGCCGGACGGCCGCCGGATCAGATGCGCGGGAACCGCGACTGGAGGTCCCACACGACCGGATTGTCGGCGAGACCCTCGTGCAGGTCGGAGAGATCGGCGATCAGATCGTGCAGGAAGTCCCGCGCCTCGCGGCGCAGCAGCCGGTGCCCGAAGGTCAGCGGGGGCTCGTCGCCGGGCATCCAGTCGGCCTCCACGTCGACCCACCCGAACCGCCGGGCGAACAGCATCCGGTCCGCCGACTCGGTGAAGTCCAGCTCGGCGTACTGCGGCTTCGCCGCCCGCGCGCCCCGCGGATCGAGGTCGAGCTGCTCGACGATGTCGCACAACGCCCAGGCGAAGTCGAGCACCGGCACCCATCCCCAGGCTGTGGACACTTCCCGGTCCGCCTTGGTGTCGGCGAGATAGACGTCCCCGCAGAACAGGTCGTGCCGCAGCGACCGTACGTCCGCCATGCGGTAGTCGGTCTGCGGAGGATCGGGAAAGCGCCGGGAGAGGGAGTAACCGATGTCGAGCACGCGCCCGATGGTGTCACGCCGATTCACCCACCCGGCCCCGGGATGCGAGGGGCGGTCCGCCACCGGCCCGCGAGCGTGCCTGAACGCCTGACTCGGGGGGTCGGCGCCTAGCATCGGCGGATGCGTCGGTACGTGGTCTCGTCTGTCTCTGCGGTCGCCCTGTTCGGGCTGGTCGGGCCCGTCGCCGGTTGTGGTGGGGCGGGCGGGGGGAACGGAAGCGCGGTGCCGGACGTGTCCGGGGGGCGTGGGGTGGGGGATCCGTATTTTCCCGGGCTCGGGAACGGGGGGTACGACGTCTCGCACTACGGGCTCACGCTCGACTACGCCCCCGCCACCCGCCACCTCGACGGCACCGCTGTCATCACCGCGCGGGCCACCCGGGATCTCACCGGCTTCCACCTCGACCTCGCCGGGATGGACGTCGCGTCCGTGACCGTGGACGGGCGGTCGGCCGTCGTCGGCCGTGACGGTACGGAGCTGGTCGTGCGGCCGACCGAGGAGCTGGGGCGCGGGGAGACCTTCCGTACCGTCGTCAGGTACTCCGGCGTCCCGCGCCGCATCACCGACCCCGACGGGTCCGCCGAGGGCTGGCTCGCCTCCGGGCGGCGGGTGGTCGCGCTGGGGGAGCCGACCGGGTCGATGGCGTGGTTCCCCGGCAACCACCACCCCGGCGACAAGGCGGCCTACGACCTCACCGTCACCGTGCCCGCCGGCACCGAGGCCGTCTCCAACGGGGAGCTGGTCGGCCGGCGGACCAGCGGCGGCCGGACCGCGTTCCGCTGGCGCAGCACCGAGCCGATGGCCAGTTACCTCGCCACCCTCGCCATCGGCCCGTACCGCGTGCACGAGGTGAAGGGCCCCCTCCCGCTCTACTCCGCCGTCGATCCCGGCGCGGGCAAGGCGGGGTCCCGCCTGGTCGCCGCGCTGCCCGGGATCCTGACCTGGGAGGAGAAGCTCTTCGGCCCTTATCCCTTCTCCTCCGCCGGTGTGATCATCGGGCGCAAGGCCGACGCCGGATACGCCCTGGAGACCCAGACCCGCCCCTTCCTCCCCGGCCCGACCGACGTCAGCACGCTGGTCCACGAGCTGGCCCACCAGTGGTTCGGCGACTCCGTGACGCCCGGGTCCTGGCGGGACATGTGGCTCAACGAGGGCTTCGCGACGTACGCGGAGTGGCTCTGGGCGGCGGACCACGGGGGTACGCCGGTGGCGGAGAGTTTCACCGAGGCGTACGACGACGAGGAGAACTGGGCCTTCCCACCCGCCGATCCGCCCACCGCCGCCGACCTCTCCGAGCCCCCGGTGTACGGGCGCGGCGCGATGGTCCTCCAGCGGGTACGGGACGCGGTGGGCGACGCCACGTTCTTCCGGATCGTACGGGGCTGGGCGCGGACGCACCGTCATGGCAACGCCTCCACCGCCGACTTCACGGCGTACGTGGAGAAGGAGTCAGGGCGGGATCTCTCAGAGGTCTGGGACAGCTGGCTGTACGGGGACGACAAGCCCGACCTGTAGCGGGCGGACGCTCACCACGCCTTGCGCAGGAGCCGGCACCGGTGGCCCCTCCGGTCCGGGCGGCTGCCCGTCTCCTCGTACCCGAGCGCCGTCCAGAAGGCGACGGCCCCGGTGTTCGCCTCCGCGACCGAGAGCCGGACGCCCCGGTGCCCCGCCGCGCGGAACCGGTCCTCGACGCGCCCGGCCAGCTCCCGCCCGTACCCGGAGCGCCGCTCGCGGCCGTGCACCATCAGCAGGGCGATCCAGGGGTCGGGGTCCGGTACGGGTTCCGGTACGGGGTCGGTCCCCGAGGGGGCCGACACCTGGTCCGGGTCGGCGGCCAGGACCACCGCGACCGCCACGAGCCGGCCCGCCGAACGCGCCAGCAGCACCTCCGCGTCCGGGTGCGCCAGATCGTCGGCGAGCGAGACCGCGACGTCCTCGGGGCGGATGCGCGCCGGGTCCGGGAAGTCCCCGCCGAGCTGCTGGAACGCGCGGTCCGAGGCGTAGAAGCCCGCCAGCTCCGTCAGCAGCTCCCCGGGCAGGGCACGGGCCTCACCGGCCGTCACCACATCGACGATCATGCGGGCAGGCTACCGGCGGCCACCGCCACGGGGCCGTACGGACGCACGCGCGGCGGACACGGGGAGCCGGGCCCCACCGGGTGGGCCCGGAAACGCCGGTGGGCCCCCGGCCGAAGCCGGGGGCCCACCGGGGCGTGACGGAAGTACGGGTCAGAGGTTGACGCCGAAGTCCGTGGCGATACCGACCAGGCCCGAGGCGTACCCCTGGCCCACCGCGCGGAACTTCCACTCCGCGCCGTTGCGGTACAGCTCGCCGAAGACCATCGCGGTCTCGGTGGCGGCGTCCTCGCTCAGGTCGTAGCGCGCCAGCTCCGCGCCGCCGGCCTGGTTGACGATGCGGATGTACGCGTTCCGCACCTGGCCGAAGTTCTGGCTGCGGGTCTCGGCGTCGTAGATGGAGACCGGGAAGACGATCTTGTCGACCTCGGCGGGCAGGCCCGCCAGGTTGACGTTGATCGCCTCGTCGTCGCCGTCGCCCTCGCCCGTGCGGTTGTCACCCGTGTGGACGATCGTCTGGTCCGGCGTCGACTTGTTGTTGAAGAAGACGAAGTGGCCGTCGGAGACGACCTTCCCGGCCGCGGTGACGGCGATCGCCGAGGCGTCGAGGTCGAAGTCGGTGCCGGTGGTGGTACGGACGTCCCAGCCGAGGCCGACGGTGACAGCGGTCAGGCCCGGTGCCTCCTTGGTGAGCGAGACGTTGCCGCCCTTGGACAGGCTTACAGCCATGGGATGTCCCTTTCGTTGTCGTGTGCGGGCTTCGAGCTGTCCCGAAGTTACCGTCACCCCGCATAACGCAGGCAGAGGACCGGGAGGTTCCACACCTCTTTACTTTCTTTACCCGAAAGGTCCCCAGGAGGGTCCCCGGGAGCGTCCCAAGGGGGCCGCCACCCGTTCCCGCGCCGAAAAGAGGGTGACGGAACCCCGCCGGCACGGGACCATGGAGGCATGTCCGGGCCCTCGTACGTCATCCGCGGTTCGGTCTCCCTGCCGGAGGCCGAGCTCATGTGGCGTTTCTCGCGTTCCTCGGGCCCCGGCGGCCAGCACGTGAACACCAGCGACTCGCAGGTGGAGCTGCGCTTCGACCTCGCGAAGACGGAGGCCCTGCCGCCGGTCTGGAAGGAGCGGGCGCTGGAGCGGCTGGAGAGCCGGCTGGTCGGAGGCGTGATCACCGTACGCTCGTCGGAGCACCGCTCACAGTGGCGCAACCGCGAGACGGCGGCCGTACGGCTCACGGCGCTGCTGGCCGAGGCCACGGCCCCGCCGCCCCGGGCGCGCCGCAAGGGCAAGATCCCGCGCGGGCTCAACGAGCGCAGGCTCCGGGAGAAGAAGCAGCGGGCGGAGACGAAGCGCGGCCGCACGGGCCGCGACTGGACCTGACGGTCCAGGCCGAACGCCCCCTCAGCCCCGCCCCAGCGTCCGGTACTTCCCCTGGAAGTACGTCAGCGGCCCGCCCTCCGCGCTCGGCAGCTCCGCCGTCAGCACCCGCCCGATCACCAGCGTGTGGTCCCCCGCGACCACCCGTTGTTCCGTACGGCACTCCAGCACCGCCAGCGCCCCGCCGACCAGCGGCGCCCCGCTCACCTCGCCCCGCCGGTACGGGATGTCCTCGAACAGCAGCCGGTCGCTGATCCGCCCCTTCATCGCGAAGCGCCCCGCGATGTGCCGCTGGCTCTCCGCGAGGAGGGACACGCCCCACAGCGGCTGCTCGTCCAGCAGATCGTCCATCCGGGAGCCGTTCCGTACGCTCACCAGCACCAGCGGCGGATCCAGGGACACGGACAGGAACGCGGTCGCCGTCATCCCCGCGTCCTGGCCGCCGGGGCCGTCCGCGCTCAGTGCTTCCTCGTGGGCCGTCACCAGCACCACCCCCGCCGCGAGCCGGGACAGGGCGGCGCGGAACTCGTCGTTGCTCACCCCCTCAGGATGGGGGACGGGAGCGGCCCGGGGGGCCCGGGAATCGGGCCTCGCCGCGGGAGGCGTCGTAGGAGGGGTCGTCTGGGACACGCGGAAGACGCTAATCTCGGCTCTCCCCCCGCCGCATCGGGCCAGGGGACCAGCCAGGTCCTAGGACCAGGCGTCGCGGTCGCCGAGATACCCTCGCGATTTGCTATCAGAAAAGAGTGGGGCGCCGGTACCAGGCACTCCGCCCGGTTCGTCACATGATGTGACTTGGGTCACAGTGGTGAGTATTTGTTGACCCTGTGTACCGGGTGCACAGCTCGCTGTGATTCAGTGACTGGGGACCGTGCAACACGAGAGCCGATGAGAATCCTGGAGTTGCTGTCGAGGTCTCGGGGAGAGCGAACGATGGAGACCGAGTCGGAGCCGTATGTCCGCCTTGCGACCCTGCGTCAGCTGCATCAGGCTGTCGCCGAACTCAACACGGCCCGAAGCCTGGCGGACACCTTGCAGACCGTCGCCGACGGCATCGTCAAGGGGCTCGGCTACGAACTCGCCTGCGTCAACGTGGTCCAGGCCGACGGTGACCTCGTCGTCGCCGCCTTCGCCGGGAGCGCCGCCGCCGAGGCGCTGATCACCGGCCGCGTCGGCTCCCGCGCGTCCTGGGAGCGCCGGCTCGTGATGGGCGAGTCCTGGGGCTCCCTGCGGTACATCCCGCACACCGAGGGCTGGGTCCTGCTGGAGGACGACGTCCCCCAGTGGCACACCGAGGGCCCCGACCCCCGCTTCGAGGACGAGTGGCACCCCGCCGACCGGCTCTACGCGCCGATGTACGCGTCGGGCAGCGGCAACGACCTCCTCGGCGTCATATCCGTCGACCGGCCGCGCGGCGGACGCCGTCCGGGCGCCTGGGGCCGCGAGGCGCTCCAGATGTACGCGTCCCAGGCCGCCATTGCGATCAGCAACGCTCGCCTGCGAGCAAACATGCAGCGCGCCCTGGTCCGCCTGGAGCGCGAACAGGCCGCCCTGCGGGCCAGCGAGGAGTCCTTCCGCCAGGCCTTCGAGTACGCGCCCAGCGGCATGGCCATCGCCGAGATGGGCGGCGACCAGCACGGCCGGCTCCTGCGCACCAACGACGCGCTGTGCCGGCTGCTCGGCCGCCCCGCCTCCGCGATGCGCCGCTACTCCTTCTCCGACATGGTCCATCCCGAGGACATCGGCACCCTCCTCCGTACCTCCGCCGAGGGCGGCCGCGCCGAGCTGCGCCTGGCCCGCCGCGACGGCTCGTACGTCTGGGTCTCGCTGCGCAACTCCGTCGTCGCCGACACCACCGACGGCCCCCGCTTCCTCCTCACCCACGTCGAGGACATAGAGGAGCGCAAGAGCCGCGAGCTCCAGCTCGCCCACCGCGCCTCGCACGACTCCCTGACCGGCCTGCCCAACAGCGCGGAGCTGCGCGCGCGCCTCAGCGCCCGGCTCTGTTCGCGGCCCCACGCGATGCGCGAGACCGCGGTGGAGGCGCTGGACAAGGCGTACGGCGGGTACGACGGCATGGTCCGCTACGAGCCCAGTTACGAGGCGAGTGACGGGTACGACGGCCGGGACACCCGGGACACGTACGAGCCGTACGAGACGTACGAGAGCTACGAGGGGTACGACGGCTACAGCGAGACGGCCGGCGAGCGCGGCGGTCTGCGCGCCGGCGGCTTCGCGCCGCCGGGATCGCCTCTCGACCACCACGTGCACATGATCGCGCCGGGCGACGTGGCGGGAGACGGCACCGACGACGGTACGAAGGGCCTCGCCGTCCTCTTCTGCGACCTCGACGGCTTCAAGTCGATCAACGACCGGTTCGGCCACAACACCGGGGACGCCGTGCTGATCGAGGTCGCGCGCCGGCTGACCACGGGCGTACGGGACGGGGACACGGTCGCCCGCCTCGGCGGTGACGAGTTCGTCGTCCTCGCCGACGGCCTGGGCGCGGCCGACGCCGCCGACCTCGCCGTCCGGCTGCGCAACGCGATCATCCCGCCGATCCGGGTCGACGGCAGGGCGGTCCGGGTGGGCGCCAGCTTCGGCATCAGCTGGGCGAGTTGCGGGATGTCGGTCGAGGAGGTCCTCCAGTCGGCGGACCAGCGCATGTACATCGAGAAGCGGTCGCGGAACAAGGTGCACCGCAGGGCGGGCTGAGGAGCGCGGCCCCTGGTCCGCCCAGGGCGGGACGCCGTTCGGGACAAGGCCGGGACATCTTCGCGATGCTTTGTTCACCCGGGCCCGGAAGGCTTGGCGCCGGGCCGAGCGCCGTCGGGGGGCCTGTTCATTCGAGGTAGGCTCGGTCGGTCGGCGACGCTGGCGAGATGGTGAGGAGTGACCCAGGGATGACGGCCGGGAACAACGGCGCGAGCACACCCGAGGACGACGATCCGTTCGGCTATCTGTACGAGGACGGACAGGCGGCGGCCGCCAATCAGCGACGGCAGGGGGGGTACGGATACCCCGGTCCCGCGGCCCAGCCAGGTGTACCGCGGACGTCGTACAACCAGGTCAGAGCGGTGGGCGAGCGCCAGTACGGCCAGCAGTCGCAGGTCCCTCAGCAGCAGGGGTACGGCCAGCAGCAGCAGTACGGCCAGGCCCCCTACGCCGGTTACGGCCAGCAGCCGAACGGCCCCGCGCCGACCGGCCCGTACGGCGCCCCGGCGGCTCCGCACGCCTCCGAATCCACCAGCCGCGTACCGCTCCAGCGCGGCGGCGGCCGGGGTCGCGGCCCCAACGGCCCGAACACCAAGGGCCTGCTCATAGGCGCGGTCGCGGTTGTCGCGGTGGTCGTGATCGGAATCACAGCGGCCCTCGTGTCGAGCGGCGGCGACGAGGACAAGAACAACGACGCGGCCCCGACGGTCGCCCCGAGCGTCGGCGAGTCGGAGCAGCCCAGCGAGCAGCCCAGCCAGGAGGCGGGGAAGAAGCCGGCGGAGCTGCCCAAGCAGGACGCCGCGACCCTCCAGCTCACCCCTCCGGCGGCGGTGGCGTCCGACATCCCCGGCGCGAAGGGCACGAACGGCGCGTACGTGTCGCTGAACGGCGCCGGCGCGGCGGCGACGTGGAAGGTGGAGGTGCCCAAGGCCGGGGCGTACACCCTTTTCGTGACGTACGGCGTGCCGGGCAAGGACGCCAAGACCTCGCTGTTCGTCAACAGTGACGAGCGCCGCGACATAAACATGAAGAACTTCGCGAAGGCGCCCGAGGGCGCCTGGGACAAGGGGTGGACGGTCACCTACGCGTACGTCGACCTCGACAAGGGATCGAACACGTTCAAGATCTCCTGTGAGCAGGGCGACCAGTGCGAGACCGTCCTCGACCAGCTCGAACTGAAGGCGGGTCAGGTCGACCGCTGACGCGCTGTCACACGCCGGCCCGGTCTCACGCCCCGATGCGGGCCGTCAGGCGCCGATCACCCGCAGGAACCCCGCCACCGTCCCGGTCATCGCCTCGCGAGCCGGGGCGAGGTATTTCCGGGGGTCCACGGTCGCCGGACGCGCCGTCAGGTGCTCCCGTACGGCGGCGGTGAACGCCGAGTTGAGCGCCGTACCGACATTGATCTTGACCATCCCGGCGGCGATCGCCCGGCGGATCTCGTCGTCGGGGACACCGGAAGAGCCGTGCAGGACGAGCGGTACGGACACGGCTTCGCGCAGGGTGGCGATCAGCGTGTGGTCGAGGGCGGCGGTGCGTGCCGTCATCGCGTGCGACGAACCGACCGCGACCGCCAGCGCGTCCACGCCCGTCTCGGCGACGAAGACGACCGCCTCCGCCGGGTCCGTACGGACACCCGGGGCGTGCGCCCCGCGCGGCGGTTCACCGTCCTTGCCGCCCACCGCGCCCAGCTCGGCCTCCACCCAGACGCCGTGGTCGTGACCCCACCGCACGGCCTCGGCGGTGGCCTTGAGGTTCTCCGCGTACGGCAGCTTCGAGGCGTCGAACATCACCGAGCTGAACCCCTCGGCCGGCGCGGACCGCAGCAGGTCCGCCGACTCGACGTGGTCGAGGTGCAGCGACAGCGGTACGGAGGCGGCGCGGGCGACGGCGCTCGCGGCGGCGGCGACGGCGCCGAGACGGCCGCCGTGGAACGCCACCGCGTTCTCCGAGATCTGGAGGATCGCGGGGACGCCGGCCCGCTCGGCCCCGGCGGCGATCGCCTCCGCGTGCTCCAGGGTGATGACGTTGAAGGCGGCGACGCCGTGTCCGGCGGTCGCGGCGGCGGTGATCAGCTCACCGGTGCTGACGAGTGGCACAGGGCCTCGGTTTCCCGGGCCGGGGGCCCGTCGTACGTGGTGCTGTCCGGCTGTCCGGTCGTGGGTGGGGGACGAGAGGGCGGGGGCTCACCGCGCGGCAGGAGAGGGCGGGCTCACTGCGCGGGCTGTTCCGTCACGCGTACCCGCGAGAGCAGCTCGCCGTACGCCACCGCGTCGAACTCGCCCGCCACCGGGGACAGGACCGTCGCCGTGGACAGGGCCACCGCGCGCGTGAGGCGGGCCGGCCACGGGAGGCGCTCCACCAGCGCGGAGAGCAGGCCCGCCACGGCCGAGTCGCCCGCGCCCGTCGGGTTGCC
>NZ_WWJY01000089.1 GCF_009865405.1 Streptomyces sp. SID3212
CGGGGTCTCCTTCGGAGAAGCGGAACGCGGTTCCGCGGCGAGGACGGGGACCGGTTCGGTGCCGAGGGCGAGAACCGGGACAGGGACGGAAGGCTGATCCGGGACACGGACCGTGGCCGGGTCCGGGACCTCGGAGGGTTCCGGGGCGGCGGCGGGGTCCTGTCCGGAGGCCGGGCCCGAGGGAGCGGCCGGGAGTTCTCCGGCCAGGTGCTCCGCCAGCGCCCGCAGGGTCCGGCGGCGGGCGACCAGGGACGGCACAATGGCGGTCCGGTAGCGCTGTTCGAGTATGTCGAGCGCGTGCATCGCGGCGATCGAGTCCACCCCGTAGTCGGCGAGGTCCTCCTCCGGGTCCAGGTCCTGTTCGGACAGTTTCAGGACCCCGGCGAAGATCCCGACCAGTTCCCGGCAGAGCGCGTCGGCACTGACACCGGGCCGCTCGGCGCCGGCAGGACCGGGGCCGGCCGCCACGTCCGCCTCCCTGTCCTGGTCCGCTTCCCTGCCCTGATCCGCCCTCCCGTCCTGATCCGCCTTCCTGTCCTGATCCGCCTTCCTGTCCTGGTCCGCGCCGTGCATCGTCAGCCGCTGTTCAAGGCGTGCCACGTCGCCCCGGAACACGGCGAGTTGGCAGGCGTCGTGCCGCAGGGCGAACTCCAGGGCGGCGAGTCCGTCGGAGGTGTCCAGCGCTTCGAGGCCGTTGACTTCCAGCACGGTGCGTTCCACCGCGGGATTGATCCGCATGCCGCCTTCGGCCCAGAGCGGCCAGTTGACCGACAGGCTGCGTCCGTGCCGGGTGCCCCGGGCGCGCAGTGCTTCCCGGTGGTGGGCGAACGCGTCGAGGTAGCGGTTGCCGGCCGTGTAGTCGGTGGTGCCGACGGTGCCGAGAACCGAGGTGGTGGAGGAGAAGAGCAGGAAGTAGTCGAGCGGGGCCTCCCGGGTGGCCTCGTCCAGCAGCCGGGTGCCGAGGATCTTGGGTGCGGTGACCCGGTGGATCGCCGCGCTGTCCTTGTTGAGCAGCAGCCCGTCCTCGACCACCCCCGCCGCGTGCAGCACCCCGGTGAGCGGGCCGAGTTCGGCCACGACGTCCGAGACGGTCCCGGCGACCGAGAGCGGGTCGGTCACGTCACAGCTGTAGTACTGGGCCCGTGCGCCCAGCGCGACCAGTTCGGCGACCGCCGCCTCCTCGGCCGGTCCGCGCGCGGACCGGCCGAGGAGGGCGATCTCCACCCGGGCCCGTCCCGCGAGATGACGGGCGACCAGGCGGCCGAGTCCGCCCGCGCCACCGGTGATCAGGTAGGTTCCGCCGTCCCTGGCCACGGGCACGTCCGGGCCGTCGGCCGACAGGACACGCTTGAAGCCCAGCACTTCCCGGCCCACCGGGGTGACCCGGACCTCGATGTCCTGCCAGGCGGCGGCCTCGGCGAGCAGCGCGCGGCACTGCTCCGTACGGCCGAGAGCCGGATCCAGCCGTACCGTCTTCAGTGCCAGTTTGGGCTGTTCGCGCCGTACGCCGCGGGCGAAGCCGCCCACGGCGGCGTGCTCCGGGTCCTCCTCGGCCCCGGTGTGGGCGTACACGACGGGCAGGGTGGTCGCACAGGACGTCATCCAGGCGCGGGCCAGCGCGAAGGCCGCGGCGCGCGCCGGGGCACCGTCCTGGCCCAGCGGCCACAGATGCAGTACGGCAGCGGGGACGACGCCCTCGTCGCCGAGCGCCCGTGCCAGGGCGCGGTGGTCCTCCTCGGCCGACGGGTCGAGGGTGAACGTGTCGGCGCCCGTGCGGGCGAAGGCCGTTCCCGACCGCACGGCGATCACCCGGCCCGCCAGGCGGCGCAGTTCGGCGAGGCGTTCGCTGTCGTCGTCCAGCACCAGCAGGACGCCGTCGGGCCGGGCGCCGCTCGCGGTCGTGGGGGCCCACGCGGGCTCGTAGATCAGCAGGCCGGCGGGCGCCTCGACGGCCGCGTCC
>NZ_WWJY01000891.1 GCF_009865405.1 Streptomyces sp. SID3212
CGGCGGGGGGCGCGGCGGCCACTGCGGGCGAGGTGGCCTCGACGGGTCGCCCAGGCGCGGCAGGCGGCGTGTGCGCGGCGGGCTCGGCAGGCGACTTGGGCACCGCAGGCTCCGGGCGTGGTCCTGTGGGGGTGGTGGCGGGCGTGGTCGGTCCGGGTTCGGGGGCGGTGGCCGTGGCGGCCTCGGCCACGCGGGTCCGCTTGGCCGTCGGGGCACCTCCGCCCGTGGTGCCGTCGTTCTCGGGGTCTCCTGGGCGCATCGCGGTGGCCTCCACGTCAGGGGGTGGGTGCGGTGGGGGCGGGGGGCGCGACGTGTTCCAGGACCAGGCCGTACCGGCTCTCCTCCACCACGCGGAAGTGCGGTGAGCGCTTCAGCGCCTCGCTCATGCGCGCGAAGCCGCCGGCCGGCAGATAGCCCTCGCCGATGGTCGCCTCCTCCTGCGTCGGGGTGAGGATCACGTACGCGGTCCGTCCTGCCGGGATGCCCGCGTCCAGGTAGCCCGCCGGGTCCTTGAGCATCTTCAGGTTCTCCGGCACCTCCTGCTCCGTGAAGAACCACCGCTCGTACCGGTCGTAGCGGTGGTACGCGCCCGGGAAGGACCCGGTCGTCGCGAGGATCAGCGAACCCTCCGGCGCCCGGTCGTAGGCGCGTTCGACCAGCGCGGTCTCCGCCGGCGGCGCGTACTGCATGCCTTCCTTGCCGTAGTACGAGGGCAGGAAGCCGGCCAGCAGGGCGACCAGCGCGACCGGCAGCGCCACCACCGCCGCCCGGCGCG
>NZ_WWJY01000892.1 GCF_009865405.1 Streptomyces sp. SID3212
CGGGTGCGGACGGGGTGTCAGAGGTGGCGGCGGGGGTGGTGTCCGCGACCCGGGCGGAGGGGTCGGCGTGTACGGCCGGGTCGGACGGGGCGTTCTGGGCCGGGGCGTCCGTGGTGGATGTGGCGTCCCACGGGGCGGCCTGGCCGGTGCCGGGGGTGGTCACCGGGGCCGTGCCGGGAGCGGGGCTCCGGTCCGCGCCTGGGCCGGGGTCCGCGCATCGCTTCGCGCCTGGGCCGGGGTCCGCGTTCCGCTTCGTGCCCGGACCGGGGTCCGTACCCGCGTCCGGCGCCGGACCCGGGGTCGTGTGGGCGTCCGCGTTGGGGTCTGTGCCCGGGGCCCTACCGGCGTCCGGATTGGGGTCTGTGCCCGGGGTCGTACGGGCGTCCGCATTCGCGTCTCTGCCCAGGGCCGTACCGGCGGCCGCGTTCGGGTCCGTGCCCGGGGCCGTACCGGCGTCCGCATTCGGGTCCGTGCCCAGGGCCGGGCGCTGGTCCGCGTCCGTGGCTGTCCCCGGGGGCGTACCCACGGTCGCGCTCCGGGCCGCGCCCCGGGACGGGGGCGTACCCACGGCCGTGCTCGG
>NZ_WWJY01000893.1 GCF_009865405.1 Streptomyces sp. SID3212
CTGGCGGTGCCGGCCGCGCTGGGCGCCGCGCACCTGCTGCTCGGGCACTGCGTCCGGCGCTTCGGCGGGGTGACCGGGGACGTCCTCGGCGCCGTGGCCGAAACCGCCGCCACCACCGCGCTCGTCGTGCTGACCCTCGGCTGACGCCCGGTACCGGCGGCGGGGGCCCGGTCCGCTCCGCCAACGCCCCCGTGAACGCCGGATCTCACCGAGCGTAGGCTCCTTCCCGGCGGGCAACAGGCCGAATCGGTCTTACTATGCGGCGGGCACGGTCGGCCCATCCCTCGACCGCCGAAAAACTCAACGGAAGCGAGAATTCACCACCGTGACTGCTCTCACTCTCAGCACTGCCGGGGCGGCGACGCTGCGCGCCGACGTGATCGTCGTCGGCGTCGCGAAGGGCGCCGGGGGGCCGGTTGTCGCGCCCGGCGCCGAAGCCGTGGACCAGGCGTTCGACGGCAAGCTCGCCGCCGTCCTGGAGACCCTGGGCGCGTCGGGCGCCGAGGGCGAGGTGACCAAGCTCCCCGCCCCGTCCGGCCTGAAGTCGCCGGTCGTCCTCGCGGTCGGCCTGGGCTCCGCCCCGGACAAGGACGGGGCGTACGGCTCCGAGGCGCT
>NZ_WWJY01000894.1 GCF_009865405.1 Streptomyces sp. SID3212
GGGCCCCGGCGCCGCGCAGGCCGCCTGGACCAGGCGCGGCAGTGCTTGGTGCGGGCCGTCCAGGACCGCGGCCAGGGTGCGGTGCACGGCGCGGCGGCGGGCCGGGGGCGCCGTGCGCAGCACCGCCGTACGCAGCAGCGGGTGGGTGAAGCGGACCCGGCCGCCCCCGCTGCGTACGACTCCCGCGTGTTCGGCGGGCGCCAGCCGGCCGGGGCGGATCCCGGCCGACCTCCCGGCACTCAGCAGCAGTACGGAGTCCGCTCCCGCCCCGTCCGGTTCGTGCTCGGCCGCGGCGGCGGCGAAGAGCAGCAGGGCCCGGGTGTCGGCGGGCAGTGTGTCGAGACAGGCCGCGTAGGCGTCGAGCAGGTCCTCACCGCCGGGCAGCGGCTGCGGCAAGGGCTGGTGGCCGGAGAGCTGAGCGGCGCTCAGGTGTCCGGCGAGGGCGGTGAGCAGCCGGGGGTTGCCCGCGCCCTCGCGGCGCAGCTCCTCCCGTACCGACGCGTGCAATTGACGTTCCGTCAAGTCTTCGAGCAGCGCGTCGGCCGCGTCGTCGTCCAGGGGGCCGAGGCGCAGCGCGGGCAGTCCGGCGAAGGCGTCCGCGCCCGGCCCGTGGTCCGCCACCGTGAGCAGGACGGCGACCCGG
>NZ_WWJY01000895.1 GCF_009865405.1 Streptomyces sp. SID3212
GGGCGGGGCCGCGAACCCCGCCCACCACCCAACCGAAAGGGATGCAATGTCCGACGAAGATGACCAGCTCATGATCGAGCTGCGTACGGGAATCGGCGCCGTCTACGCCATGCTGATCGCCGTCTGCGCGGCCCTTCCGATCCCGGTCTCGCTGCCGACCGGAGTCGTGGCGGGCGTGGAGGCGTCGGAGGCCGTCCACCGGCTCACCGAGCTGGTCAGGGAGATCCCCCTCCCGGAAGAGCAGCTCGCCAACCTGTCCGCCGGGGCCACGCTGTGGCTGTGCGCCACGGACATGCTCGGCCTGATCAACGGGATCGGGTTCGTGGAGTACCGCGCCATGGGCGGTACGGCGATGCTCCTCATGGCGCAGGAATCCCTGAGCGACCTGGCGCACTGGCAGGACGCGCAGGGCGGCGGTAGCTGACCACCCATCCACCGCGCCCCCCGGCATCCAGCCGGGGGGCGCGCCCGTTTCCCCACCCCACTGGTGTTGCAATTCAACACG
>NZ_WWJY01000896.1 GCF_009865405.1 Streptomyces sp. SID3212
TCCCGTACCCCCGCGAAGGCCTCGGGCGCCTCCTCGGCCATCAGCCGGAACAGGCCGGCCGTCAACCACACGCCGGTCACGCGGTGTTCGGTGAGCAGCCGCCGGTACGTGGGCGGATCGAGGTGGCCCGGAGGGGCGACGACGACCGTGCCGCCGTTCAGCCACGGCACCCAGATCTCGTACGTCGACGCGTCGAACGCGGCCGGCGAGTGGAACAGCACCCGCCGGTGGTTGCCGTTCCCGTACATCGTCTGGGCGGCGAGGTCGGCGACGTTGCGGTGGGTGACCGCGACCCCCTTGGGCACCCCGGTCGAGCCCGAGGTGAACATCGCGTACAGCGGCTGGTCGGGGTGGACGGTGTGTGCCGGAGCCGTGGCGGGCAGGTGGCCGAGACCGGTGGTGCCGTCCAGGACGACCACCCGCGCGTCGGTCTCCAGGACCACCGGGTGGTCGGCCAGAGCCTGGTCGGTGAGCAGGACGGGTGCCCGGGTGTCGGCGAGGATCTGGACCAGCCGGCTGTCGGGGTCGGTGGTGTTCAGCGGGGCGTACACGGCCCCCGCCTTCACCACGGCGAGCAGGGCGGTGAGCAGGTCGGTCGAGCGTTCCATCAGGACGGCGACCACGTCGTGCCGCCGGACGCCCAGGTTGACGAGGTGGTGGGCCAACTGGTTGGTGCTCGCGTCGAGTTCGGCGTACGTCAGGTCGCGGTCCTCGTCCACCAGCGCGATCGCGTCCGGGGCGCGGGCGGCCTGCGCGGCGAACAACTCGGCGACGCTCAGGTCCGCCGTACCGGTGACCGTACCGATCCGCTCCTCCAGGAGCAGCCGCCGCTCGTGCTCGCCCAGCAGGTCCAGCACGGACAGCGGGGTGTCGGGCGAGGTGAGCACCGCCTCCAGGAGCCGGCACAGCCTGGCCATGAGCGCGTCGATCGTCCGGGCGTCGTACAGGTCGGTGGCGTACTCGATGGTGATGTCCAGGCCGTTGGGCCGGCCGTCACGCGTCCGGTGCTCGGCGAAGCCGAAGGTCAGGTCGAACTTGGCGATCTGGAGGGCGCTGTACTCGGTCCGCGCGTCGAGCCCGGGGAACCCGACCGCGTCGGAACCGGCCTCGCCCATCGTCAGCATCACCTGGAAGAGCGGGTGCCGGGAGGCGGAGCGCTCCGGGTTGAGCACCTCGACCAGCCGGTCGAAGGGCAGATCCTGGTTGTCCCAGGCCGCCAGGTCCGTCCCGCGGACCCGCTTGAGCAGCTCACGGAAGCTCGGGTCGCCCGACAGATCCGTCCGCAGGATCAGGGTGTTGACGAAGAAGCCGACCAGATCGTCCAGGGCCTCGTCGATACGGCCGGAGACCGGGGAGCCGACCGGGATGTCGAGACCCGCGCCCGAGCGGGACAGGGCGGTCGCGACGGCGGCCTGGGCCGCCATGAACACGGTCGCCCCCGACTCCCGCGCGAGGTGCGTCAGTCCGGTGTGCAGGTCGGCGGACAGATGGGCGTCACAGGTGGCGCCCACGTACGAGGCGGCGGCCGGGCGCGGCCGGTCGGCCGGCAGGGTGGCCTCCTCCGGCAGGTCCGCCAACGCCTCACGCCAGAAGTCCAGTTGGCGCGCACCGGTGCTCGCCGGGTCGTCGCCCTCACCGAGCAACTCCTGCTGCCAGAGGGTGTAGTCGGCGTACTGCACCGGCAGCGGCTCCCAGTCCGGCTCCCGCCCCCCGGCGGCGCGGGCGCCGTAGGCGGCGGCCAGGTCCCTGAGCAGCGGCCCGGTCGACCCGCCGTCCGACACGATGTGGTGCATCACGACGAGCAGCACGTGCTCCCGCTCACCGAGCGCGATCAGCCGCGCCCGGATCGGCAGGTCCACCGCCAGGTGGAACACCTGCGCGGACTCCTCGGCGAGGACCGCCGCCAGACTCAGCTCGTCGGCGGCGACCACCGGCAGCGCGAGGTCCACCTCCTCCTCGGCGAGGATGTGCTGGTACGGCGTGCCGTCCTGGTCGGGGAAGAGGGTCCGCAGGCTCTCGTGCCTGCCGACCACGTCCAGGAGCGCCGACCGGAGCGCCTCGCGGTCGAGTTCGCCGTGGAGGCGCACGGTCAGGGGGATGTTGTAGGTGGTCGAAGGCCCTTCCATCTGGGCGATGAACCACAGCCGCTGCTGGGCGAAGGACAACGGAATCACTTGGTCGCTCCCATCCGGCGCATCGGCCGCAGTGTGGGCCTTGCGGCCTCGGCGCTGTCGAGCTTCTCGACGAGCGTTGCCACGATCGGGTGTTCGAAGAGCGTCGCCACGGACAGCCCGACGCCCATGACCGAGCGGATCCGGCCGACGAGGCGGGTGGCGAGCAGCGAGTGGCCGCCCAGGTGGAAGAAGTGGTCGTCGATGGTGACCGACGGCA
>NZ_WWJY01000897.1 GCF_009865405.1 Streptomyces sp. SID3212
GGCGGGCCGCCCGCCACGACCAGCGACCTGGCCGCGGCGGAGTACATGCGGCCGCAGTCCATGGCGCAGACGCTGGCCGCGCTGGAGAAGGGCGGGCTCATCACCCGCCACCCCGACCCCGGCGACGGCCGGCGGTTCCTGGTGGTGGCCACGGACCAGGGGCGGGACGTGCTGCGGGCCGCCATGGAGGGGCGCGAGGCGTGGCTGGCCCACGCCATCGAGACGACGCTGAGCCCCGAGGAGCTGGCGGCCCTGCCGGGGCTGATCGAGGTGCTGGACCGGCTGGCCGCGTCCCCTCCCGGAGTACCGTCGCACCGCTCAGGCTGAGGGCGGCCTGCGGTCCGCGAGGAGGCCGAAGAACAGGTCGTCGGTCCACTCGCCCTTGAGCCAGGTGAACGCGGGGCGCAGGCCCTCCCGCTGGAAGCCGACCCGTTCCAGCAGCCGGGCGGAGCGGATGTTGCGGACGTCGCACTCCGCCGACACCCGCCGCAGCCCGCGCGCGAACAGGTCGTCCAGCACGGCACGTACGGCTTCCGTGGCATAGCCGTGCCCCTGCCGGTCGGCGGCGAAGGTGAAGCCCAGGTCGGCCTGCATCAGGTTCTCGTGCAGGTTCACCCCGACGTCCCCGATCAGGCACCCGTCGGCCTTCAGCTCGATCGCGTACTGGAACCAGCCGGGCCGGGCGGGGTCGGCGGCGGCGAACTGCTTCACGAGCAGCGCGGCCTCCGCGACCGGGACCGGCGGGGTCCAGCTCTGGTAGCGGGCGACGTCCGGGTCGGACTGGTAGGCCGAGAAGGCGGGCGCGTCATCGGCCTGGAAGCGGCGCAGGCGGAGCCGGGGCGTTTCGAGGAGCACCTCCCAAGCCTCTCACGACCCCCCGGAGGGCCGCACCGGCATTCCGTGCCGCTTATCACGGGGGCGAAAAATACGGCAAAACAGTTAACAGCCGCCGCAAACAAACACCAAACACCATCTAAATGCCCACTTCGCCAAGAATGGTTGACAGTGATCAGTTCGGCTTGAGAGGGTGATCCGGATCGACGTTGCTGTCAAATTGCTTAATTGGCTGCTCCTGGTGAGGGGCGCGAGCGTTGACCGGGGTGCGGAGATGTCTGGATCGCATGGTGGCCGTCGTGAACTGATGGCCGGGCAGCTTGGCGTGTGGCACGCGCAGCAAATGGATCCGGACAATCCGATCTACAACATGGGTGAATACATAGAGATTCACGGAAACGTGAACACGGACTTCTTCGAAGCGGCCGTACGGAGAGTCGTCCAGGAAGTCGACTGTTTTCACCTGCGTTTCGAGGGAACGGCGTCCGGGGGAACGGCGGACGAACTCCCGCGGCAGTATGCCGACCCGCGGAGCGACTGGCCGTTTCCCGTGATCGACGTGAGCGGTGAGGAAGATCCCCGCTCCACGGCGGAGAGCTGGATGCGGGCGGACATGCGGCGCCCGGTGGATCTCCAGGGCGGCGAGCTTTTCGGCCAGGCCCTGTTCAAGGTGGACGACGGCCTCTACTTCTGGTACCAGCGAATACACCACATCATCGCGGACGGACTCGCGGGTCCTCGGATAGCCGCCCGGGTGGCCGCGGTCTACACCGCGCTGCTGGCCGGCGAATCCCTCACGGACCCCCCGCTTCCTTCGAGTTCCGTGCTGATGGACGCCGACGCGGACTACCGGGCGTCGGAAGCGTTCGAACGGGACCGGGAGTACTGGACGGAGCGTCTCGCCCACCGCCCGCGACCGGTCGGCCTGAGTGGCCGAGACCCTTCCACCACGCCCCGTGAACTGACACGCCATACGCTCCACGTCCCTCCCGAGGCGGCCGCGGAACTCCGAAGCTCCGCCCGCCGGCTGGGAACGAGCCTCTCGGGTCTTTCCCTGGCCGCGAGTGCCGCCTATCTCCATCGCACGACGGGACAGGAGGACATCATTCTCGGGGTCCCCGTCATGGGCAGGGTGACCGCACTGAGGGACGTCCCAGGAATGACGGCCAATATCATTCCTCTGCGCCTCACCGTGCAGCCGGGGGCCACCGTGCGAGAACTCGTGAAACAGGTATCGCGCGGAGTGCGGGATGCTTTACGGCATCAGCGGTACCGCTACGAGGACATCCTCAGGGATCTGAACCTCGTAGGAAGCGGCGGACTTTACCCCCTCCTGGTCAATATCGTTTCCTTCGACTACGGTCTGGAATTCGGCGGAGCCCCCAGCAAGGCGCATGGGCTCGGTGGCATAAATTTCAATGACCTGTCCATTTCGGTGTACGACAGGTCGTCCGACGGAAGCATGTCCGTGGTCGTGGACGCCAATCCGGATCTGTACAGCCGGCGAGCGGCGCACGGGCATGCCGCGAAATTCCTCGACGTGATGAAGTGGATGGCGCGTTCCACCCCGGAGGAACGTGTCCACGGGATCACGCTGATGAGCCGTTCCGAGGAGCGTCTGGTTCTCGAGGACTGGAACAACACCGCCCGGGAGGTGCCCGCGGCGACGCTGCCGGAGCTGTTCCGGGCCCAGGCCGCCCGTACCCCGGACGCGGTCGCGGTGGTCTTCGAGGGGATCGAGGTGACCTACGCGGACCTCGACGCGCGGGCCAACCGCCTGGCCCGGCTCCTGACCGACCGGGGCGTGGGGCCGGAATCGCTGGTGGCCGTCATGATGCACCGCTCCGTCGACCTGGTGGTCGCGCTCCTCGCGGTGGTCAAGGCAGGCGGCGCGTACGTCCCCGTCGACCCTGACTACCCGGCCGACCGCGTTACGTACGTCCTCACCGACGCCCGGCCCCTCCTGGTGCTCACCAGCACGGACCTCGCCCCCCGCCTCACCGACGGCCACCCGCCGTACGTGGCCGTCGACGACCCCCGTACCACCACCACACTCAGCAACCTCCCGGACACCGACCCCACCGACACCCAGCACCACACCCCCCTGCTGCCCGCCCACCCCGCCTACGTCATCTACACCTCTGGCTCCACGGGGCGGCCCAAGGGCGTCGCCGTCCCTCACGCGGGTGTGGTGAACTGGCTGACCTGGTTGCAGGGCACCTACCACTTGGCCGTTTCGGACCGGGTGTTGCAGAAGACCCCCTTCGGTTTCGACGTGTCGGTACGGGAGTTCTTCTGGCCGCTGCTCCAGGGGGCGACGATGGTGGTCGCCAAGCCCTCCGGCCACCGCGACCCCACGTATCTGGCGGAGTTGATCCGACGCGAAGGCGTCACGATCGCGCACTTCGTCCCGTCGCTGCTCCAGGTCTTCCTCCGCGAACCGGCCGCCGCCGCCTGTACCGGCCTGCGTGCCGTGTTCTGCAGCGGCGAAGCGCTCCCCGGCGATGTCACCGCGCAGTTCCGGAACGTGCTGGACGTTCCGCTCCACAATCTCTACGGTCCCACCGAGGCGTCGGTCGAGGTCACCGCGTGGACGTGTGACGGTGGCACCAGCGGGAGCGGCGTCCCGATCGGACGCCCCGTCTGGAACACCCGGGTGTATGTGCTGGACGCGGCGTTGCGGCCGGTTCCGGTGGGGGGCGCGGGTGAGTTGTACCTGGCCGGTGTGCAGTTGGCCCGTGGGTACCACGCCCGGCCGGGACTGACCGCGCAGCGGTTCGTCGCGAACCCCTTCACGCCGGGCGAGCGGATGTACCGCACGGGTGACCTGGCCCGGTGGAACACCGACGGGCAGCTGGAGTATCTGGGCCGTACCGACGACCAGGTGAAGATGCGCGGCTTCCGGATCGAGCCGGGCGAGATCGAGGCCGCGCTGACCGCGCACCCGGACGTGGCCCAGTCGGCGGTGGTGGTACGGGAGGACCGCCCCGGCGACCAGCGTCTGGTCGGCTACCTCGTCCCGGCGAGCGGTCCGGCGGGTGTGGACGTCGCCGCGGTGCGCGGGCATGTGCGGGGTGTGGTGCCGGAGTACATGGTGCCGTCCGCGCTGGTGGTGCTGGACGCGTTGCCGCTGACGGTGAACGGCAAGCTGGACCGTGGAGCCCTGCCCGCTCCGGACCACCGGCCGGCCGGCGGCGGCCGGGGGCCGGCCACGGTGCGGGAGGAGCTCCTGTGCACCGTGTTCGCCGAGATCCTGGGCCTGCCCCAGGTCGGCGTGGACGACAACTTCTTCGA
>NZ_WWJY01000898.1 GCF_009865405.1 Streptomyces sp. SID3212
GCCACGCGGGACAGCGCCGCCGTTCGGTGCTCGTCGGCGCGGCCGTCACCGCGCTCTCCGCGATCGTGGTGGGCGTGGCCGCCACCTCGTCGTACGACGGCGGGCACGAGGGTCCCATATCCACGCCCCGTAAGTCGGCGGCCGAGGACACGGGCCCCGCGGGCGGGTCGCCGGAGGCCCGGCCCGCGACAGGCCCGGCGCGGGG
>NZ_WWJY01000090.1 GCF_009865405.1 Streptomyces sp. SID3212
GCGAGGGGCGCGGGCAGGCCGAGCATGGTGCCGGGGTCGGGGAGGCAGGCGGTCAGCAGGACCGCGCCGCGCGCGGCGAGGGCGTGGCAGACGCGGTCGAGGCGGCGGGCGAGGTCCTGGATGTCGAAGGCGCAGCGCAGCGTGTCGTTGACGCCGACGAGGACGGAGGCGAGGTCGGGGACGAAGTCGAGGGCGGCGGGCAGCTGGTCCTCCTCGACGTCGCGGGTGAGGGCGCCGCTGACGGCGAAGTTACGGAACTCGGCGTCACCGCCCAGCCCGCCCCCGAGCAAGGCGGCCCATCCCCGCCACCCGCCGTCCACGGGGTCCCCGACCCCGGCGGTCAGCGAGTCCCCGAGCGCGGCGAACCGAATCCCACGCGGGGCAGCGACGACCTCGCGACCGGACACCACGCCGCCGGACACGACCCGGCTGCCGAGGGCCGACTGCGCGGCCCGACTGACCGAGGACGCGTCGACAACGCCCTCTACTGCCGTCCGGCTGAGGCGAGACGGCTCGACAAAGACCCCCGGCGCGGTCAGGTCGACCGAGGACGGCACGGCAACGACGTCCGGCGCGACCGGGCGGACCGGGGCCAGATCGGCTCCCAGCACGGTCCGACCGACCGACGACAGGTCGCTTACGGCCCCGAAAACCGGTCGCGGGCACGCGGGAGCAGCCGCCACCGGACCCCGCGCAGGCGGGGACGCGGCGGACTCCGAGGTGGGCACCTCGGGTTCCTCCGTTGCCCGCGCGGCTGATCGGCCGACGAGGGACGGCTCGGCAACGACCGACGCCGACGGCCGGTCGGCCGAGGACAGGCCTATGACAGCCTCCGACACCGACCGCGCGGCGGACGGATCGCCGAGGATCGCAGCGACCGGCCGCGTGCCCACGAAAGCCGCCACCGGACCCCGCGCACGCGCAGGCACGGCGGACTCCGAGGTCGCCGCCCCAGCCCCCTCCGTTGCCCGCGCGGCTGACCGGCCGACGAGGGACGGCTCGGCAACGACCGATACCGACCGGCCGGCCGAAGACGGGCCTATGACAGCCTCCGACACCGACCGCGCGGCCGGGGACCGGTCGCCGAGAATCGCAGCGACCGGCCGCGTGCCCACGAAAGCCGCCACCGGGCCCCGCGCGTGCGG
>NZ_WWJY01000899.1 GCF_009865405.1 Streptomyces sp. SID3212
GGCCCTCTGGGACGTCACCCAGGCCGGTGACGACGAACCCCTCACCATGGCCGAGCGGCCCGTCCTCCAGGAGGTGCTGCGCGCTCGCGACCCGTACACGAAACTCCGGCTGTACGCGGGGTTCGTACGAGGCGTCCACGAACGGCTCGCCCCGCTCTTCACACTGCTGACCTCCGCCGGCGGTGAGGTGGCCGAGCTGCTGGCCGGGACGGAGGAGGAGCGGCTCACCGGGATCACCGCCTTCGTCGGGCACCTCGCGACCGTGGACCTGCTCCCCGCCGGCGCGGACCGCGCGTACCTCGTGGACGCGTGCTGGGTCCTCACCGGCCCCGACCTGTTCCAGCGGTTCACGGTCGCGCGCGGCTGGGACGCGGAGACGTACGAGACGTGGCTGGCGGACACGCTGTCCGCGACGCTGCTCCCCGGCGACGGCCGGGCGTGAGCCTCGGACCCCTCAGACCGTCAGGGGGACCGCCGCCAGGGACGCCACCGCCCACGTCAGCGGGACGAAGACCGCGAGCAGGGTCGCGGTCCGTACCGCCGCCGCCGTGCGGAGCATCGCCGCCGGGGCGCCTTGCCGTACCAGCTGTTCCGTCGTCGTGGCCCGCGCCTGGCGGGATTCCAGCGCGGCCGTCAGCAGGGTCGCCACCGTGCAGCCGATGACCAGCCCCGCGCCCAGACCCGTCAGCGGGCCGAAGGGGCGTTCGTCGCCGGGCCCGTACAGGCTCGCCGCCGCGAACGCGCCGGAGACCACCGCGCACAGCACACCCAGCGGGCGGCCGATCCGCCCCGCCTCGGTCATCAGCGTGCGGCCCGCCAGCAGCCGGATCGCGCCGGGGCGCAGCGTCTGGAGCAGCCAGCCGCACAGGTGGGTGATGCCGGGCCCGGCCAGCGCGAGGCCGACCGCGGTCAGCGCCCAGCCGGCCAGCACGCC
>NZ_WWJY01000900.1 GCF_009865405.1 Streptomyces sp. SID3212
CTGGCGCACCGTGGACGGGCGCCCTGTGGACGGGCCGGCCGGGCGCGCGCGCCCCGACGGCGGGGGCACGCTGGTGCTTTCCGTGGTCACTGGGGGATCGGCTCCCTGCGTTCGGGGCGCGGCACGGCGGCCACGTCGCGGTACACGTCCGCGATGGCCCGCGCGGTCTGCCGCACGTCGTAACTGCTGAGTACGTGCCTGCGGCCCTGACCGCCGACGGCTTCGCGCAGCGGCCCGTCGCGGAGCAGGGCGCTCACGGCCTCCGCCAGCGCGGGCGGGTCCTCGGGTGGAGCGAGGCAGAGGGCCTCCCGCCCCGGCGGCAGGCTCTCGCGCGCGCCGTCGACGTCACTGAGGACGACGGGGCGCCCGCACGCCATCGCCTCCAGCGGGGCGACCGCCATGCCTTCCCAACGGGAGGGAAGGACGACCAGATCGGCCGCCCGGTACCAGGGCGTGGTGTCCGGTACGGCTCCGGCGAACAGGACGGAGGGCGGGGCCGCGTCCCGCAGCGCCGAGGACTCGGGCCCGTCCCCGACGAGCACCAGCCGCGCCCCCGGGACCTGGCGGGTGATCAGCGGCCAGGCGCGCAGCAGGATGTCCTGCCCCTTCTGGCGGCACAGCCGGCCGACGCACACGACGAGCGGGGCGGTGGCGGGCAGCCCGGCGAGGAGCGGGAGCGCGGCGCGGAGGGAGGCGGGGTCCGGTTCGCGGGGAGGCCGGAAGCGGTCGAGGTCGACGCCGTTGTGGACGACGGCCCAGGAGGCCCGTACACCGGCGCGCTCCCCCGTACGCCGTTCCGCCTCGCTGACGCAGACGACCCGGTCGGTCCAGCGGGCCGCCCACCGTTCCCAGCGCCGGGCCAGGTGGCCCGTCACCCCGCCGACCGCCTCGAACGACCAGGCGTGCGGCTGGAAGACGGTGGGGACACGGCCCCGGACGGCGAGGCGACCGGCGAGGCCGGCCTTCGCGCTGTGGGTGTGGACCAGATCGGGACGTACGTCCTCGACGAGCCGGGCCACCTGCCGTGTCTCCTCGTACAGACCGGGCCCGGGGTCGCGGGTGGCCCGCCACTCCCGTACCTCCGCGCCCCTGCGGGCGGCCTCGGCGGCGAGCGGTCCCCCGGCGGGGCAGGCGACCACCACCCGTGTCCCGGCGGCGACCTGGGCCCGGACCAGGTCCAGGACCACCGTGGCGACCCCGCCGTCGACCGGCTGGACGAGATGGAGCGCCGTGAAGCCGGTCCCCGGCCGGTGCCGCTGTGGCTGCACGCGCAACTCTTTCCACTCGTGGACCCACGGAGCCGAGCCCCGTGCTGCTGCCTCTACGAGAAACGCACCGGGAGGGGCGGAGTCACGCCCGACAGCGAATCGAACGCAATGCCGATACGGCCCGGGCGTGTCGCTGAATTCCATACACAAACACCCAGGAACCTTTACAGAGACCGGGCTGAAAATCACGCCAGACGCGCTGGAACTCCCTGAAAAATGCTGAACGTACAACCGGACTCGCGTTTATGGAAAACGCTTCGTTTCGAACGGAGCCGGTCACCGCCGACGGCCGCCAATGGCCGCCGATCACGTGACCCGGCGACAACCTCCGCTATCGGGAAGAGGCCCGTTCTGTGTCCGCGCGTGCCCGGCCGGCGGGCGCGCTTCACTCATTCGGGCGCGCAACCGATGGCCTTCTGCCGCGTTGATGGATGAGTCGGGCAACTGCGCCCGCCGTGCCGTTCCCTTTATCTCCGAGGAGCTCTCTCCCATGTCGCGTATCGCCAAGGCTGTTGTTCTGTCCACCGCGGCTGCCGCCGCCGTCGCCGGTGCGTCCGGCGTTGCCTTTGCCGACGCCGGCGCGAAGGGCGCGGCTGTCGGTTCCCCCGGCGTGCTCTCCGGCAACGTGCTCCAGGTCCCGGTCCACATCCCCGTGAACCTCTGCGGCAACACGGTCAACGTCGTCGGCCTGCTCAACCCGACCTTCGGCAACACCTGCGTCAACGCCTGACCCCTGGTCAGCGTCGTCGCCGACGCCAGGAAGAGCCGCCCACCCTTCGGGGGCAGGGCGGCTCTTCCGCTGTACGAGCGGCTGTCCCCGTCCTTCCGCCGTTACGGGGTGGCCGTTCCGTCCTTCCGCTGTACGGGTACGGCGCCGCCACCCTTTCGGCGGCCGGGCGCCGAGTGCCGTGGCGCCGGGCGGTGACAGGTCGTACCAGGTCAGGGGAGGTACGACCACCAGTTGGCCGACAGTGCGTCAGATGCCCGATCGGTTGCGGGCCGCGGTCGTGGAACCCACGGTGAGACCAACGTTCCCGACGCTCCGCCCCGAAAGGACACCTGCATGCGTCCCCTGCTGTCACGTCGCGCCGCCACCGCCACCGTCTGCGCCGCGCTGATCCTCGGTACCGCGGGCCCGGCCGTCGCCGCCTCCCACGCCGCCGGCGAAGCGGCCTCGCTCCGCGCGGCCCTCTCCCCCCGCCACGACGCCGACGCCCTTCGTGCGCCGCTCCCCGCCGCCGACGCGGCCCTGCTCACGGCGGCGATCAAGGACGCGCTCGCCGGCGTGAGCAAGGCCGTCCCGGCCGTTCCCGGTCCCGAGCAGGCGGACGACACCGTCCACACGCTCCCGGCCGACGCGAAGAGCGAGGCGCTCGCGGCGGTACGGAAGTCGACGGACGGCCTGGTCAAGGCGACCGCCGCCGCGGCTCCGACCGATGTGCTCGCCCAGATCCAGGCCCTGCTCGCGTCGATCATCACCCTGCTCTCGAACCTGCTGAGCGGTGACCTGGCCAAGCTGCCCGACCTCCCCAAACTGCCGGACCTGCCCAAGCTGCCCGACCTGCCGACGCTGCCCACCACCCCCGGCGTCCCCACGACGCCGCAGCTCCCGGCGACCCCGGGGCAGTCCTCCTGACCGTATTTCCGCCCGTGGGAACGGGCCGCCGCACGCCCCCGCGCCCGGGTCCCTCGTCGAGGGATCCGGGCGCGGGGATTTGATACGAGAATAGGCCGAGTCCGCTTCATTCGGGTGGCCTGCCCAGAATTCCTTCCGCACGGAGTTTCCGGGGCGCCCAGGAATCGTTACCCATGACGAGGCCGCGCGAGGGAAACCTCCAAGAGGCCCGCGCGAAAGGCGAGTTGTCTCGCCGCCTGTCCTGCCGCTTGTTCCGCCGCCTCACAACTGACATCGCTGAAAGAAGGATTCAAGAATGAAGCCCATGAAGGTCGCCGCGGTCGTCGCCGGTTCCATGATGGCGCTGGGTGCCGCCAGCCCCGCCTTCGCCGCGGAAGGCTCCTCCTCGATGAGCCTGAACGGCGCGGTCGACACCCTGGCGAGTGAGGGGCTGCGCAGCGGTTCGCCGCTGAACACCAACGTGCTCGACTCCAAGAACAAGGGCTCGCTCGTCAACGCGGTGAAGGACACCGCGGCGAGCCTGAGCAAGTCGAAGGGCAACAAGCTGCTCGGCGGAATCCCGCTGGGCAAGGCGCTGGGCAAGTAGGACCGGGCCGTCCCGAACGCGGTCCGCCGCCGCGAAGTTCGCCGTGCCGGCCCCCGCCCCGTTCGCCGGGGCCGGGGGCCGAACTGCTCGTACCGGCCTGCTCGTACCAGCCTGATCGGCCCGCCCGTACGGATCCTGCCCCGCCGACCCGATCAGCAGTCGGTCAGCTGATCCAGAAGTCCCACCAACGGGTGAGGATCAGCATCCCGATGATCCCGATGTGCAGCACGGGCAGCACCCAGGTGAACTCACCCAGCACTCCGCGCAGCCCGGCGGGGGCGGGGATGATCCCGTGGCGGAGGTTGTGGGAGGTCACGTACCAGAACATGACGATCGTGCCGACCCACGCCAGACAGCACCACAGGCACAGCGAGTTGATCCGGTAGAGCGACTCGAACTGGAGCCAGGTGCAGAACGCGACACCGAAGAGCGTGCCCGCGTTGAGGCCCAGCCAGAACCAGCCGCGGTAGCGCGCCCCGGCGAGCAGCGCGATCCCGATCCCCATCACCACGGGATAGGTCGCCAGCCCCAGCATCGGATTCGGGAATCCGAAGACCGAGGCTTGCTCACTCTTCATGATGTTCCCGCACGACACCACGGGATTCAGACTGCACCCGGGGGTGAAATTCGGGTTCTCCAGCAGCTTGAACTTGTCCAGCGTGATCACCCACGCCGCCAGCGACCCCATCGCACCGGTGATCACCAGCATGACGGCGAAAGCCCGAACGCCGCCCGGGGAAAGGCCGCTTCCGTCCGCCGCGGCCGTCTCGTCCTTCGCGTGTTTCCTGTTTCCTTCGCCGGCTGTCGCCTTGCCGACCAGTGCTGATGCCATGCTTCTCAGGCTCCCTGCGTGACTGCGTGAGGCGATGCTTTCCGCGCTCCGTGAATGAGGCGGCGCTTTCCACTCCCGCCACCCGGCGCCGTCTCAGCCGCGCAGGCTCCGTACGGGCAGCAGGCAGTGCGCGGCGCTGGAAAGCACCTCGTCGTCCCCGATGAAGGCGCGCAGAAGCTCCTCGGTGACGGGCTTTCCCGGCGTCCCCGAGGTCCACGGCCGGGTGGCGACCATGAAGTAGACGTGCCCGATTTCGCGGGCGTCCTCCTCCCACTCCGGCGGGACGGCGCACTGCGCGTTGAGGTACGGCATGGTCAGGACGGCCCGGCCCGCCTCCACCAGCAGCTTGATCCCGAGGCCGGGGTTGCGGGAGAGGTCCATCAGATCACCGCCGGGCTTCAGCCCGATCTCGCCGAGGACGGTCCGCATGGTCTCCTCGCCGACCTCCGGGCCCTCGCGGCCGTCACCCAGTGAATAGGCGAGCAGATAAGGCGCGTTGCGTTCTTCGTCGGCGGGATCGCTGGTCCAGGGAATCACCGAAAGGGTACCCAGGAGAGGGGTGTGGCGAAGACTGTTCGCGGCGGTGTGGGGAGTGGTCATGCTTCCGCACAGTAGCGGCCCGCGGGGAATGTCCGTGAGTCCGCGTCACCCGAGTGGGCGAGCGCACTCCTATTTCGTTCTCCTGTACGAGAGTTGGTCCCGCGCCGGAGCCTCCTCTTCGTGGCAAGCTCCTTGACCACACCCTGACCCGAGAGGAATTCCCATGACCACGCTGGCGGAACAGGCCGCGGTAGGGGGAGAAAAGCCGGAGGGACCGAGACCGGATCTCGGGGATCCGTCGTTCTGGCAACGTCCGCACGCCGAACGGCTGCACGCGTTCGCCCTTCTGCGCCAATGGGAGGCGCCTCAGTACTTCGTGGAGCGGGAAAAGGGACGGGGGCGGCGGGAGCGGGGATTCCACGCGCTGGTCACCCACGCGGACGTGGTCGAGGCCAGCCGTAACCCCGAGGTGTTCGCCAGCGCGCCGGGCGCCACGACCCCGGAGCCGGCCCGCTGGGTGCGCGCGCTGTTCGGCGACTCCCTGGTCAACCTGGACGGCCCGAGCCACGCGCAGCTGCGCCGTATCGTCTCCCGGTCGTTCACGCCGCGCATCCTCGGGCGGACGGAGGAGGACATCCGGGCGGTGGCGGCGCGGATCGTGGACGACGTGCTGGCGGACGGGGGCGGCGCGGCTCTTTCGGACCGGCCGGGGGACTTCGTCACGGCGGTCGCGTCGCGGATGCCGTTCGAGGTCATCTGCAACCTGATGGGCATCCCGGAGAAGGAACGGCCGGCGATCCTGGGCCAGGTGAACCGCGCGTCGGGCGACACGGGGGTGGCGCGGGCGGCCCGCGACCGGTTCCGGATGCCGGGCAAGGGCCTGCGGGCGCTCGCCTCGATGCAGGGCATGGTGGCGGACCTGGGCCGGGAGCGCCGCAGGAACCCCACGGACGATCTGATCTCGATGCTGGTCAGCGCCGATGTCGACGGACAGGCACTGACGGGCCGTCAACTGGGCGCCTTCTTCTCCCTCCTGATGGTCGCGGGGGTCGAGACGACCAGGAACGCCATCGCCCACGGTCTGGACCTGCTCACCCGCCATCCGGAGCAACGGGCGCTGCTGATGGGGGACTTCGACCGGTACGCGGACGGCGCGACGGAGGAGATCGTGCGGCACTCGACGCCGATCATCCAGTTCCGGCGGACGCTCACCCGGGACCACCGGATGAACGGCCACACCTTCCGCAAGGGCGACAAGGTCGTCCTCTTCTACGCGTCGGCCAACCGCGACGAGACCGTCTTCACCGACCCGGACGCCTTCGACATCACCCGGAGCCCGAACCCCCATGTCGGGTACGGGGGCGGGGGGCCGCACTACTGCCTGGGCACGTACCTCGCCAAGCAGGAGATGAAGGCGCTGTTCCGCGAACTGCTGACACGGGCGCCCGGCCTGCGCGCGACGGCGGCGCCGGTCCTGGTCCCGTCGAACTTCGACAACCGGGTGCGGTCGATGCCGTACGCGGTCGGGACGGGGTGAGGGGCGCCCCCGTCCTCTCCGTACCGAAAACCGCTCGGCGTCCGCGCACCGTGCGTGCCATGGTGTGCGGATGTTGATCCGAGAAGCCACCGCGGCGGACTGGCCCGCCATATGGCCCTTCTTCCGGGAGATCGTCGCCGCGGGCGAGACCTTCACGTACCCGACCGACCTGACGGAGGGGACCGGGCGGGACATGTGGCTCCTGCCGGCCCCGAACCGTACGGTCGTCGCTCTCGACGAGGCCGGGGCCGTCCTGGGCACGGCGAAGATGAACACCAACCAGATGGGCAACGGTTCGCACATCGCGAGCGCGAGCTACATGGTCGATCCGGCGCGCTCGGGGCGGGGCGTGGGCCGGGCGCTGTGCGCGTACACGGTGGAGTGGGCGCGGGCGGCGGGGTTCCGGGGGATCCAGTTCAACGCGGTGGTGGAGACGAACGAGTACGCGGTGAAGCTGTACCGCTCGCTCGGCTTCGAGGTGGTCGGGACGGTGCCGGGGGCGTTCCGGCACCCGGTCGAGGGGTATGTGGGGCTGCACGTCATGCACCTGGCGCTCTGACGTTGTTCACCGAGGCGCCCTTGCAGATTTGACATGCTACGGACATGCTTTTCAGGGCGTGGGTCTACCCGCATAGACCCACGCCCCACGGCTCTCACGGCTCAAAGCTGACGGCCTCACGGCCTCACGAGCTCCCCCAGATCCGCAGATCCACAGATCCGGCGCAGTCCTGAACGCAACGCCCCCCGTAACGCCGCCGCGTCGAGAGGCGCACGCGGCCCGCCTCCAGGAGGATCGCTTGAGCCCGTCCCGCATGTCGCGCACGTCCCGCACGCGCCGCAGTGCCCTCGCTCTCGCACTCTGCGCCGCCGCTGTCGCCACCCTGCAAGGGGTGGCGTCGCCGATGGCGGGCGCCGCGCCGTCCGCCTCCACCTCCGCCTCCACGTCCACGTCCACGTCCACGGTCGGCCGGATCGAGGACAGCACGGCCCGCGCGTTCGCCGAGTCGCTCGGCGAGGGGAGTTGGCGGACCCAGGTACGTACCGCCGCACTCGCCTCGGACCAGATCGACCTGCGCGCGCTGACCGGCCGGACCGCCACCCGGGCCGGCAGTGCCCTAGAACCGGCGATCGCGACCGCCGACCGCCGCATCGCCGAGGCCAAGGGCCTGGCCGCCGACACCGGCTCCCTGCTGCGCCTCCGCCTGGCCGCCCCGTCCATGCGCGACGAACTGGCCTCGGGTACGGCCCCGTTGGTCGCGGCGGCCACCACGGACGACAGCGCGGAGACGATCACGGCGTACGACAGCCGGGGCCGCGCCCACACCCTGGACGCCCGCCGGACTCCGGACCGCCCGGTGTACGTGGTGGACATAGACGTGTCGCGGGCCATGACAGCGGGCCTGAAAACGCTCAACAAGGAACTGGCAGCACAAGGCCTGACAACCCCCAGGCCCTCCACAGCTCCCACTGCTCCGGCCTCCCCCTCCTCCCCCTCCTCCACCTCCCCCACCCGGTCGGCGGCGGCGGGCTTCTGGACGACCAAGATCGACTCGGTCCAGCTGTCGAGCGACGAGGAGCCCTGGGTCTCGGGCGACGCCGAGGTCTTCTCGATCGTCAGCGGCTTCGGTTTCGACGGCAAGGTGCGCGTGGACACGGTCGACATGCCGTACCTGGACAACGACGGCACGACGTACTACCCGAACCAGATCCTCGTCAACTGGTCGTCGTACAAGTACAACCTCGCCGACGTGGTGATGATGGAGGACGACGGCGACACCAACTACCAGGCCCTGGCCAAGGCCCTGGCGGACGCCCTCCTCACCATCACCGACCTGGGCACCTACATCCCCCTGGTGAACGCGATCCTCGACGCGATCCCCGCTTCCTGGTGGACCAACGACCCCGACTACGTGGACTCCTGGTACACCCTGGCCAACACCTCCACGGGCCGCCTCAACGGCGCCCGCGCCAACGGCTGGCTGACGGTGACCCCGTACTTCGTCACCCAGTCCTAGCCCCCACGGCACGGCAAGAGGATCCGCGAATGGGGCCGTACCCCTCGGGGTACGGCCCCCTCCCGCGCTCTCAGGAGTGCCGGTGATATGCCTTGTTGGCGATGCGCCAGCCGTCGTCGGTGCGGACCAGCAAGAAGACGTCGGTGAACGTGTCGGCACCATGCGAGAGCGTCATACCGGCGGTCGCGACGGTGCCGTGGACCTCGACGGAGTCGATACGCCGGGCGCGGCCCGCTTCGTCCGGTGCCGGCCGCCCCTCGAAGAGCGCGCCGTACTCGTCCAGCCGCCAGGAGACGAACGCGCCGTCCCGGATCCCCTCGATACGGGCGGTGGAAAGGAACGCGTCCCGGAAGTGAGCGGGGTCGCCGGTGGCGTGTCCGCGGATGTAGGCGCGTAGCGGTTCGAGCACGGCGTCCTCCACAGCGGGGACGGTGGCGGCGACGGCGATGTCGGCGTCCAGGCCGGCAGAAGTGCCGGTCAGGCCCGTTGCGCTGCGCAAAGGCGTGTTCGACGCGGCGGCCAGCAGAGCCATGTCCTTGTCCAGCGCACCGATCGTGAATTCGGCCGTGGCGGCGGTCGGCTCACCGAGGAGGAAGGGTCGCTTGCGGGCCACGAGCCCGCCGAGCTGACCGAGTTCAAGGATGTCCAGCGTCTGGCTACGGGGCAGGCCGAGGGCGTGGGCCTGCCGCAGTGCGTCCCGCAGCGCGAGGACGGCACCGGCGAGGCTGTTGTTGGCGATCAGCTTCAGCGCGGCGGCGGTGGAGGCGTCGTCCATCTGCCGTACGGTGCCCAGCGTTTCCAGCACCGGCAGAGCGCGGTCAAGCGCGTCCTGGCCGCCGGCGGCCAGGATCCGCAGCGCACCGGTGGCGGCAGCGGACACCGAGCCGAGCACGGGCGCGTGGACATAGGACGGGCCGAGTTCCCGGGCCAGACGGGACGCTTCGGCGGGAGCGACGGTGCTCGTGTTGAGCACCACCGTGTCCGTTCGCAGTGAGTCACGGATGTCGTCGACGACCTGCCGACAGGCCGGACCGTCGAACAGTGCCAGGAGTACGACGTCGGCCCGCGTCACGGCCTCGTTCGGGTCGCCGGTCGTCCTGACGGTGCCTGACGCGCGCCCCGACCGGGTCCAGCCGACGACGTCCCGGCCCTGGGCGGTCAGCCGCGCCGCGATGGCGCCGCCCATGCGCCCCAGACCGAGGACGGCAATCGTGTGCGATGTGGTCATGCACGCCATGCTGGTGCGGCGCGATGTCTGCGACAAGCGCAGATCTCGCAGTCCGGGCATGCGGCATTCGCATACCACCCGCATACTGTCGCCATGGATCTGACGGTGTGGCGGGCCTTCGTGACCGTGTGCCGGGTCGGCTCGCTGTCGGCGGCCGCAGCCGAGTTGAATCACACGCAGTCGGCCGTTTCCCGGCAGGTCGCCGGGCTGGAGCGGCAACTCGGCGTCTCTCTGGTGGAGCGCCATGCCCGTGGTGTGCGCGCGACGCCGGCCGGTGAGGTGTTCCGGCGGCATGCCCTGGCCACGCTCGACGAGGCCGATCGCGCCGTTCACGCGATGAGAGACCTCCGCTGCGGGATGCGTGATCGGCCCCTGGCCATCGGGGCGACGCCGTCTCTCGCCGGGGGAATCGTCCCCGAGGCCGTCCAGCGCCTGTTGAAACGGGACGGATCCATCCGGTGGAGCCTGCGTCCCGGTCTCAGCGGCCCCCTGCACAACCGTGTGATCGCAGGCGATCTCGACATCGCCTTTGTCACCGATGCCCCACCCGGACTGCCCGTCGACGCGCGGGTCGAGCGCCGGTTCCTCGGGTTGGACGAGATGGTCGTCGTCGTGCCCGCCGGCCATCCGCGGGCCGGACGCGGGCCGGTGCGCATCCGAGAGCTGGCCGACGAGACCTGGGCCGAGGACAACGACGGCTCCGCGGCACTCCTGCACCAGTACGCAGCTCGCGCCGGGGTCAGCCCCCGCATCGGTCTCACCGCGGCCGACCTGCCCGGCAAGCTCGCTCTGGTCGCCACCGGCCACGCGATCGCGCTGATCCCCGGCGTGCTGACACCCGCCCTGCGGGCCGATGTCACGACGGTCGCCCTGACGGACCCCCCGACCCGCGGCATCTACGCGACCACCCCACGCCGCGACCCCCACCCCCGCGCACTCGCCCTGCTCGAACTGCTCGCCACGACCTTCACCACGGTCCGTACGACCCCAACTGCCCACCGGGAGGCAGAAGGCGAAGTGTCCGGCAGGGACGAGCAGAGCGTCTTCCCCGCTCGTCGTGGATGCGGCGACGCGCAGGTGAAGTGAGTCGGAACCAATTTCGATGCGCGCGACGTCGCCCTTGAAGTCACGCACCCTTCGTGAGGCGCAGGCGACCGTAGAGCGCGACGATCTCCTTGGCGACTCGCCGAGTGGCCTCGGGCAGGTCCCCTAACAGCTCGGACCAACGTGGCCGGATCACCCTGACCGCCACGAGCCCAGGGCTCTCCGTCGCGTCGCTGTCCGGTTCGGCGAGCCGGTAGGCGGCCTCCCACTCCGGCGCGAGTCCGTCGAGAGGCAGCTTCCGGGCCAGATACGCGCGGCCCATGCCTCCCTTCCGAGGGACAACGAGGGTTACGTTCCTGGAGAAACTGTTCTGGCAGATAGCTCCTAAGGTCCGCGACCGAGAGAAGCACTCCTTACGGATGACCCATGCGCCGTCCACCAGGGTCTTGCCGGTGAACATGAGCGTGTTACCTCGGAGTTCGCGTATCCATCCAGTGCACGGTGCGGACACTCCGTCAGCCTCCGACCGCTTCCCTGTTGCCCTCGTTGTGCAGAGTACTTCGGGAGCTGCGGACAAGAGGGCACGTTCCGATGACCGACCCCCTCAAGCCGGTGAGCGACCCGGTACGGCAGGCGCTTAACGACGCGCCTGCCCTCGCCAGTGCCAGAGACCTGCCGACCGCCGCCCTGACCCGTGTGCTGCCCAGTCCGTGCCGTATCCCCTTGGAAATGCCCTTCTTGAGGGTGCCTGACCGAGAGTTCGGCTACAGCGCCACGCTCGCCATCGCGGCGCACGCCGACCCCGACCGAGCCGGCCGGTATCCGCAGCTCATCCTCGGCATGGTGCTGCACACGCCCGGGAAAGCATGGGTCGGCACGCCCATTACGTCAGCGCCGTACTGGCACCCCCGGCTCGTTCCAACGCGGACCGCCACGCTTCCCGGCGGCCCGGCAGGCTGGCTTTCACACAAACAGGAGCTCAAACGACCAGATCCCGGTCAGACGACGACCGTCTGACCGGGGTCCCGTGAACCCTTCCGGGACGAACCCATGAACGGCCTTGCAGTGGGCTGTTCACGAGTGCCTCTGATCAGGCATGCGTGAAGCCCTCGAAGATCGCTTCCCGCCAGCTGAGTGATCGTTTCCCAGGTTTGGCGGGTCAGTCCCACCAGAAGTCCCAGCGGTGGGCGCCGGTGATCTGCTCGGCGTACGCGGCCAGTGTGTACGGTCTGCTGCCCTGCCAGATGTTGTCCGGGCAAAGGGCGAAGTGCTCAGCTGCGACCAGGAGAGCATCCCTCTCGCTCACCGGCGGTGCGGCGACGCTGAGGTGCAGCGTGTCGAACCCCACTGCGACGACACGGGCACCGTACCGATGCTCCCAATCTCGCAGGACCGCGGAGATCTTCGCAGTGTCGGTGTCGTAGTTGCAGGGTCCGAACCAGCCCGCGACGGTCAACGCTTCGGCACCCGACCCTGCCGCGACCAGACCCAGCCGTGTCCGTGGGCGGTCGGCGAGGAAAGCCTGGACGAACTCGGAGGCCAGTTCATCCGGGTCGACTGCCCCTCCCCAGCTGGGTGCGAGGCCGGGCCATGCCTGTCCGAAGGGGGCGGTGACGGCGAGACGCCTTTTGACGTCGAGCATGTCGTCGTCTTCATCGTCGGCCGTGTAGGTCGCCCACCACTGCGCGAGAAGGTCGGCAGGTTCATGGTCCCCCGGGGAGGTCATCTGCTCGGGGAAGACCTCCCCGGATCCCCATGGGCGGAACTCACCGTCGTTCGGATCCAGCGCGTCGAGCAGCAGCGGCCACAAGCCGGAACGTGCGTGTGCGGCGTGCGTCCGTGCCCACAGTTCGACCGTGGCCGGCCCGTCGCTGAGCCACAAGGGCTGTGCGTCTCCGTCACCTTCATCGGATGTCACCATCCGGCCTGGCGGGAGCGGGTCCTCAAGACTCGATCGGGCTTCAGGGTGCATGGGGCGGATGCTGGTGCTGCGGCCCGGGGCCATCACTGAGGTTCCGACTCCTCGATCGCGGAACTGCTGAAAAGCGTGCCGGCCCGATGTTGGCCCCAGGAATATGAGGTCCCCTCCCGCGCAGTCGAACACTCTGCATCGCGGAGCCTCGGCAAGGCGGAAGACGTGGATCAGGACATCGTCGCCGGAGCCCCGGATGTGGAGCATGACCGAGTCCACGGGGTCTTCCGAGCCGATGTTGAATTCGACGGACCAGCCAGCGCCGGAGAATTCGCCCCAGGTGGGGTCCGAGAGATCGACTTCGGGACATGCCTGGGCGACAGCCGCGAGGACGTCGTGCCGCCGGCCGAGCGGGTCCGGGCTGCAGTCTGCGGGGATCTCCCGCACCGAGGTGATGTCGTCAGTCAGGCGGAGCAGAAGCAGGTCCCAGCTCATGGTGGCCCTCCGGTAGGACTCGAGAAACGGCTGCGGTGGGTCGGATCAGGTCGAGCTGTTCACCTGGAGGCGGCGGCGTCAGTACGTTCTGCAGGCGGCGGATGTCGACGCGCCAGGGTCCGCCATCGGACTCGGCCCAGAGATCCATCAACTCTGACGGCCCGGTCATGATGCGTTCGAGGGCCTGAAGGGCGAGGTCGCGCAGGCCAGTGACGTCGGGAAGGGGCTCCTCCGGTCCATAAATCGGATCGGAAGGTTCACCGCCATGACACTGGGCGGCGACAAGGGCGGCCGCGGCTACGGCCCTCTCGGATTCGGGTGCTTCGAGGTAGCCCACGGTGTCGATGACATGTGTGAGAGTGCTGCGGACGACACCCTCACGTTCGCCTGCGGCTGCCTCGTCAAGGGCGTCGCCGAAGTCCGCCGCGGTGTCGTTGTCGAAGGGGCCGATGTCCCAGGTACCCATGGTCTCTCCTGATCGTGATGTTGACCGGGGCATCGTGACAGAGGGCACTGACAGCAGCCGCGGCGTCCCAGGTCGAGATCGATTCCCGAACTGGTGGATGTGACGGCCGATTTCCGCTGACGGCCACGGCGTCTTTCCACTGGCAGTGACAGGGGCAAGGATGGCGGCATGACGAAGACCGGGGCGGACTATGCGTGGTTCGAAAGCGACTTTCCAGACATCGCCGAGGCGTACTGCTTCACTCTGGTGCGGGGCCTGTCGCCTTCTGAGCTGATTTCGCGGCTCGAAGGACGATCAGAGACACCCTTGCAGGGCATAGCCGCAGTCGTCGAAGCCGCTTTCGCCCTGTATGAGCTCGAGGATGGCGACCGCCAGCTGATCGCCGTGACGACTGTCGGAGCCTGGACGCTGCTGATCGAGCCCAACGGCTACCTCGGGGTCACCGAAGAGCGAGCGCTTCCGGCCTCCGCCGGCACGAGCTGGATCTCGCATTTCGTCAACATCAACGCCGTCGGTACGTTCCTCTGGGCCGAGGACCAGGCCCTGCGGCTCTGCTTCGACCCCATGTTCCCCGAAGATCGCTGGGGCACCACACCCGACGTATTCCTCGACGTCATGACTCGCATCGGCTTCCACGTCGACGAGGACGCACCGGAAACCGAGAGGGACCTTTCCTCACCAGCCGCCTTCGCTCTGGCGGAGCATCTCACCGGCATTGCCATCACTCCCGAGCTGCTCCAGGACACGGCGTTCACCTGCGCCACCGTCCAGATCCGATGACATCTTCCGTCCGCACACCCGCGGCCGGGCCCATGGATGCGGCGGGGTGATGACGCGTGACGAACATCAGTGACGACCACGTGAAGGTCCACTTCCGGATGGACATGGACGAGGACGGGTGGCCGCCGGCGAGTGTCGAGAGCCTGTGGGCTGTGGACCTTGGCGACGGCACGGTGCGGTTGGACAACACGCCCTGGTTCGTACGCGGAGTCGCGAGCGGGGACATCATCAAGGTGGGGCTCGATGGCGAGGGCGTCCGCTGGGCCGGGGAGACGGTCCGCGCCTCGGGAAACTGCACGATTCGGCTGATCGTACTGAAGGACGGCGGCTCGGCCTCTGCTTGTGAGAGCGTACTGAAGATCTTCCACCGCCTCGGCACGACCGGGGAGGGGATCGAGCAGTACCAGATGGTCGCTCTGGATGTCCCGACCGATGCGGATCTCCCTCGAATCCGCGAGCTGTTGGAGCATGGTGAGGCGAAGGAGTGGTGGTGTTGGGAGGAGGGGTGCGTCACGGCTGCGTGGAGAGACATTGCCGCGACATGACCGGACCGTAGGACCTTCGTGGCCGTGTGCACAGATGCTGACTACGCGCCCCCTCCGTGAGCAGATCGCCGCCCGCGAGCCGTACTACCTGCGCCTCAAGGAAGTCCGCGGACGAGCGCGGCGCGAGCCAGCTCCAGTGCCCGGTCGGCGGCCCGTCGCCCGCCGTGGTCGGCCCCCGCTTCAAACAGGTCCACCAGATCCCCGCACCGCGGCCCGCCGTCGTGGACCTCACCAACCGAGAAGGAACTACGGCGAATCTGCCGGAACCCGACGATCACGGTCCGCCCCGGTGCCCTCGGCAAGCTCGACAAGTTCCGCCAGGACCGGCACTACCTTCACCCCCGCCGACAGGACGCCTACCGCCCCCTCACGCACCCGACCCACCGCGAAACCCAGGGCGCCCCTCCGCCAGACAGCCGCCCGAGGCCCCACCCACGTTCGGGCACCACTCGAACACACCCCACAAACGCCGAGATCCCGCCCAGCCTTTCGGCTGAACGGGATCTCGAGACGATCCTTGAGAGCTACTCAAGAACTGTCGGTGCAGTGGACCTGAGGGGATTCGAACCCCTGACCCCCTCGATGCGAACGAGGTGCGCTACCAGACTGCGCTACAGGCCCTTGCAACGAGTGAAACCTTAGCACCCCCGTCGCCGTGCCCGGAAATCCGTTGGGCTTCGGCGGCTGGTCACGGGGTGGTTGTCACTCGTTGGCCGCTCGGGGGCGGTCGCCCTCGTCGTACTGGTCGAAGAGGGGGGTCCTGCCCCGGTCGCGGGTGCGGCGGGGTGGTGGGGTGCGCTGGGCCGGGGGTTGCGGGGGTGCCTCCGGGGTGGGTTCCGCCGTGGAGGAGCGGGCCGCGCTCCACGTTTCCGGGTCGCCGACCTCGACGCCGCCGCTCGCGCGGGGGGCGACCGGGGCCGTGACGTACGTCGGGAGCGGGACCGGGACCGGCTCCCAGCTGTCGCCCCGGGCCGGGCCGCGTTCGCGCTGCTGGTCCACCCACTCCGCGTGGTCGGTCTGCTCGACCAGGGCGCGGCGGCCCGCCTCCTGCGGCGAGACCGTCGCGGGGGGAGCGGCGTCCGGGGCGGACGCGGACTCCTCCTCGTCCGGCTCACCG
>NZ_WWJY01000901.1 GCF_009865405.1 Streptomyces sp. SID3212
GGAGTGGGACAGCGGGAGGGGAGGGGGAGGTAGCTGGAGGGGGGACCTAGCGGGACCCGGGGAGTGGGAGGTAGGGGGCGTTCCGTACCGTGGAGGGGTGTATCGCTTCCTGGTGACTCCCCACTGGTGGGGGATCAATCTGTTCGTCGTCCTGGCGATCCCCGTATGCATCTTCATGGGCACCTGGCAGCTCGGGCGCTTCGAGGATCGTGTCGCCACCCAGAACGCGGCCGAGAAGAGGCCCGACCCCGCCGGACAGGACGCCGCCCCCCTGGCGAAGCTGCTGCCCGTCGACCAGGAGACCTCCGGCCGGCACACGACGGCGACGGGCCGGTACGGCGACCAGTTCCTCGTACCGGACCGGGAGTTGGACGGGAAGGACGGCTCGTACGTCCTGACCATGCTGCGTACGGACAGCGGCAAGGCGCTTCCCGTCGTGCGCGGCTGGCTGGCGGACGGCAAGAAGGTGCCCGCGCCGCCGGCCGGTGAGGTCACCGTGAGCGGTGCGCTCCAGGCGTCCGAGACCTCTGGTTCCACCGGGGTACACACGAGTGGCGGGCTGCCGCCGGGGCAGCTCGGGATGATCAGCGCGGCGTCGCTCATCAACGTCGTGCCGTATCCGGTGTACGACGCCTGGGTCACCGTCAGTCAGGCGTCGCGGGGGCTGCTTCCCGTACCGGCCACGGCGGCGGAGAACACCGGGCTCGACCTGAAGGCGTTCCAGAACCTCGGTTACACGGGTGAGTGGTTCGTGTTCGCGGGGTTCGTGGTCTTCATGTGGTTCCGGTTGTTCCGGCGTGAGGTGGAGAGCGCGAAGGACCGGGCGCTCGGGCTGGACCTGGGGTTGGACACCGCCGCCTGAGCGGCTGCGCGTGAGCGGTTGCGCGTGAGCGGTTGCGCGTGAGCGGTTGCGCGTGAGCGGTTCGGTTGCCGCCGAACGGCTGCTTGAACCTGTCGGTCCAGGCCCCCGGCCTCCAGCCCTGTTGGCCCCAGCCCGCAGCCCTTGCCGCCCTCGCCCTCGCCCCCTACGACGGCGGGAGCACGCCCGTGCGGTAGATCGTGCCCGCGCACGCGTTCGGGATCGTCGCCTGGGCGACCGGAGAGCCTGGTTCCGCCGTGTGGGAGACGGTGACGCTGCCGTCCTCCGTGCCGCCGTCGTCGGTGAGCAGCTGGGGGGCGGTGTTGGTCGTGTCCGTGCCGGACGTGGCGCCCGAGCCCGGGTTGGAGGCGCTCCCACCGCTGCCGCCGCTGCCGCCCGACGACACGTTGTCCGTCGGCGAGGGGTCCGGGGAGGGGTCCGTCGTCGGACAGGTGTCGGCCGGCACCCAGGCGAACTGCACCTCGTAGGCACTGTTCGGCGCGAGGACCAGCGCGGACGCTTCCTGGGACGGGTCCGGCAGGCCGCTCGCCTGGTCGCCCGCCGTGTGCTGCACGACCGCGATCCTGCCCGGGTCGGCCGCGCCCGCCGCCGTGAAGTTGAAGGAGCCCTTGCCGGCGACCGAGCAGTCGCTTCCCGAGACGTTGGCGACGCGGAAGGTCCCGTACACCGTGCCGTCCGCCGTCGGCGTGCCGGCCTGGGCCGTCACGACGTTGAGCTGGCCCGGGTCGCACACGGGTGACGAGGCGGCGAGGGTGTTGTCCGGCTGCGCCACACCCCCCGTACCGCCGTCGACGGAGCCCGATGCCGTGTCCGTGGGCTCGTCGGGACTGTCGGACGCGTTCGGGTCCTCCGACGCCTTGCCCGGCAGGTGGTCGGTGTCCTTCTGGATCCCGCCCGAGGACTTCTCGCTGCCGCCGTCGCCCTGGTCCCTCGTACCGTGACCGGCGTTGATGGCGCTGCTGTCCGACGCGCTGCCGGAGTTGGCGACATGGACGAACGCCGGAATCGCCGTACCGCACAGCAACGCGGCAGCCGCCACGCCGACCATCGCCTGGCGCTTCCTGGCACGCCGGGTGGGGACCGCCCTGCGGAGGTGGTCGAGCGCGCCGTCGGACGGCTCCAGGTCCTCCACCGCCGTGTGGAACAGCCGGCGCAGCGCCAGCTCGTCGTCCCCGGAGTCGGAAGCGGGAGAGAGGAGGGAAGCAAGGCCGGCGCCCGTAGCAGCGCCGGTGCCCGCACCGGCGCCGGTGCCCGTACCAGCCCCGTTGTCGCCGCCGAGGGCCCTGCCCGGGCCACTCAGCTCGTTCTCCGGCACCTTGTTCACAATTCCGTTTCCAGTCAGGTCGTTCATCAGGGCGTCGAGCTCGTCGCCCGGCCGGTGGTCGGTCGCGCGGTTTCCCGGGTGGTTTCCCGCGTGATCCTCCGCGTGGTCCCGCTCACGGGCTTCCTCACGGTCTCTCGCGCGGTCCCGGTCACGGTCCCCGTCCCGGTTCCCCTCGCGGTTCCCGTCGTGGTCCCACCCGCCCGGCCCCCGCCGTGCGTTCTCCCGGCCGTCTCCGTCACCCCGGCCGTTCGTACGGCCGAAGCCGCGCCCTTTCATGCCTGTGCCTCCATCACGACGCGCAGCGCCTTGATGCCCCGCGAGCCGTACGCCTTCACCGAACCCAGCGATATCCCGAGGGTCTCGGCGACCTGCGCCTCCGTCATGTCCGCGAAATACCGGAGCACCAGCACTTCGCGCTGCCGCCGCTGGAGCCCGCGCATCGCCTTGATCAGCGCGTCCCGCTCCAGCTGGTCGTACGCCCCCTCCTCCGCGCTCGCCATGTCGGGCATCGGCTTGGAGAGGAGCTTGAGTCCCAGGATCCGCCGCCGCAGCGCGGAACGGGAGAGGTTCACGACCGTCTGGCGGAGATACGCCAACGTCTTCTCCGGCTCCCGTACGCGATTGCGCGCGGAGTGCACCCGGATGAAGGCTTCCTGTACGACGTCCTCGCACGAGGCGGTGTCGTCCAGGAGCAGGGCGGCGAGACCGAGCAGCGAACGGTAGTGAGCGCGGTAGGTCTCCGTGAGGTGGTCGACGGTCGTACCCGCCGCCACCGTGTCGTCGCTCCCGTCGCGCTGGGACGGAACGCGGGTGGAACGCGCGGCGGGCATGCGGGCGATCACCGGCATTCCGCCGGGCGCACGCGGACGCCGGACGGGGCGCACTGCCGCGCCGCGCACCGGGACGATCGCTGTGATGTCGAGAACCTCTGCCACGCCTGTTGGACACGCTCCCCCCCGTCAGGGTTGTACGCGTGTGCCCACCCATTTGACGTTGCACCAAATACCGTCATGCGTACCTGATCTCCCCCAATGCCCCATTTGCTCGCGGCACCCCGCACCCCCACAGGCGCGACCGCAAAGACGCCTCCCGGCGAGCGAGCGGTTGCGGAACTCCCGAAGGAAACTCACAGAAAGACTGATACGCATCGTCGGACACGACGACATAGCAGATCAAGTGGTACAGACCATCGTCTTGATCACAGGGTGTTCACAGATCCTACAAACACTTAAGGATCCGGGGCTTCCGGTTTTCTCCCGACCGCGCGCGGCTCAGGGGGAGTTCAGCCCTTCAAGGGAGAGTTCAGCCCTTCGAGAGCTCGACCGCCACCGCCTCGGCGATCTGCGCCACGTTGAGGGCCGCGCCCTTACGGAGGTTGTCGCCGCAGACGAAGAGTTCCAGGGCCCGGGGGTCGTCCAGCGACCGCCGTACGCGCCCCACCCACGTCGGATCCGTACCCACCACGTCCGCGGGCGTGGGGAAATCGCCCGCGCCCGGGTTGTCGAACAGCACCACGCCCGGCGCGGTCGCCAGGATCTCGTGCGCCCGGTCGACCGTGATCTCCTGCTCGAAGCGCGCGTGCACAGCCGCCGAGTGGGCGGTGATCACGGGGACGTTGACGCAGGTCGCGGAGATCCGCAGGCCGGGCAGGTCCAGGATCTTGCGGATCTCGTCGCGGATCGCCAGCTCCTCGGACGACCAGCCGCCGCCCTGGAGCGAACCGGCCCACGGCACCACGTTCAGGGCCAGCGGGGCGGGGAAGGGCCCGGTGGTGTCCCCCACCGCGCGGCGTACGTCGCCCGGATGCGTACCCAGATCCGTACCGGCGACGAGCGAGAGCTGGTCGCGCAGTGCGGAGACGCCGTCCTGGCCGGCGGCGCTGACGGCGAGGTACGACGAGACGACCAGTTCCCGCACCCCGAACTCGGCGTGCAGCGCGCCCACCGCGACAACCATCGACAGCGTGGCGCAGCCCGGACTCGCGACGATGCCGCGCGGACGGGACCGTACGGCATGGGCGTTGAGCTCAGGAACCACCAGCGGAACGTCCGGATCCATCCGGAAAGCCGCTGAATTGTCCACCACGACCGCGCCCTTGGCGACGGCGACGGGTGCCCACTGGGTGGACACGTCGTCCGGTACGAGGAACACCGCGACGTCCACCCCGTCGAGCGCCTGCTCGGTGAGCGCGAGGACCTCGGTCTCCCGGCCCCGTACGGACAGCTTGCGGCCGTTCGTACGGGGCGAGGCGATGAGCCGGATGTCGCCCCAGACGTCGGCGTGCTGCGACAGGATCTGGAGCATGACGGCGCCGACGGCACCGGTCGCACCCACGACCGCGAGCGTCGGCTTTCCGTTCATCGTCCGGTGCCTTCATTCGTCGTACGCGTACGAGGCCTGCGCCCGCCGTTCATCGCCCCGTGCCTCCGTAGACCACCGCTTCGTCGGAGTCGCTGTCGAGGCCGAAGGCGGTGTGGACGGCACGTACCGCCTCCGTCACCTCGTCCGCGCGGGTGACGACCGAGATGCGGATCTCACTGGTCGAGATCAGCTCGATGTTCACGCCCGCGTTCGACAGCGCCTCGAAGAAGCCCGCTGTCACCCCCGGGTTGGTCTTCATCCCGGCGCCGACCAGCGAGATCTTGGCGATCTGGTCGTCGTACCGCAGCGAGTCGAAGCCGATCTTCGCCTTCGTCTTCTCCAGCGCGTCGATCGCCTTGCGCCCCTCGGACTTGGGCAGCGTGAAGGAGATGTCGGTCAGACCGGTCGCCGCGGCGGACACGTTCTGCACGATCATGTCGATGTTGATCTCGTTGTCCGCGATGGCGCGGAAGATCGTGGCGGCCTCGCCGGGCTTGTCGGGGACGCCGACGACCGTGATCTTCGCCTCGGAGGTGTCGTGGGCGACACCGGAGATGATGGCCTGCTCCACCTTGCGGTCCCCTTGCGGTTCGTGACTGAGCGGTTCGCGATTGAGCGGTTCGTGGCTGACCCACGTGCCCGGCAGCCCCGAGAAGGAGGAGCGGACGTGGATCGGGATGTTGTAACGGCGCGCGTACTCGACACAGCGGTGCAGCAGCACCTTCGAGCCGGAACTCGCCAGCTCCAGCATGTCCTCGAAGGAGATCCACTCGATCTTGCGGGCCTTCGTCACCACCCGCGGGTCGGCGGTGAAGACGCCGTCGACGTCGGTGTAGATCTCGCAGACCTCGGCGTCCAGCGCGGCGGCGAGGGCGACGGCGGTGGTGTCGGAGCCGCCCCGCCCCAGGGTGGTGATGTCCTTCTTGTCCTGGGACACCCCCTGGAATCCGGCGACGATGGCGATGTTGCCCTCGTCCAGCGCCGTACGGATCCGGCCCGGCGTGACATCGATGATGCGCGCCTTGTTGTGGACCGAGTCCGTGATGACGCCGGCCTGGCTGCCGGTGAACGACTGGGCCTCGTGGCCCAGGTTTTTGATCGCCATGGCCAGCAGCGCCATGGAGATGCGCTCTCCCGCGGTCAGCAGCATGTCGAACTCGCGCCCGGCAGGGATCGGGGACACCTGCTCGGCGAGATCGATCAGCTCGTCCGTCGTGTCGCCCATCGCCGAGACCACGACGACGACCTGGTGGCCGTTCTTCTTGGCGTCGACGATTCGCTTGGCGACCCGCTTGATGCCCTCGGCATCGGCTACGGAGGAGCCTCCGTACTTCTGCACGACAAGGCCCACGTGCGCTCCTCGCTCAATCCATCACTACTGTCGGCTCAGTCTAACGAGCGGCCGTACGACGCCCCTGCTATATCACATCGTGAGATGTCCCGCTCACTGAATGATCACCCGGGGTCGGCGCCGCCGCTCGGTGAGCATGCATGCCCGCGATCACCGGGGCCACGCGGAACGTAAGCCACGTCACACCACAGAGCGACGAGCCGAAGCGACGAAAGAGTCGTACGCGAGGGTTGTAGGCGAGGGTTACGCGAGCGTTGTACGGGAGGGTTGTACGGGAACGCGTCTCGATCGGACGGCTCTGGCGTTGCGTGAGCATCACAATCGCGGGGGCGGGTCTCATTTCTTGATCATGGGACGGCAAAGAAACGTACTTTCGGTCGACCAACAGAATTCCGCCAGCATCTGCGTGTCGCCGAAGGGTGAACGTCGGGCGGGGGGACCGTTGTTCACCGAGACCCAGAGGAACCGTTTCATGCGCAGCACCACCACCACTGCCCGCACCACCGGCGCCCGTACCACCGCGTCCCGTACCACCCTCGCGGGCAGCGCCCTCGTCCGCCGTACCGCCGTCGCCGCGTCCGCCCTCTCGCTCGCCCTGCTGGTCAGCGCCTGCGGCGGCTCCGACGACAGCTCGGCCGACTCCGACAAGAAGGCCGGCAAGTCCGCCGACAAGTCCAAGTCGAGCGCGGCGGCCAAGCCCGCGGCGGACGCGGCCGACGCCACCGCCCTGCCCCAGGCCGAGCTGGACAAGCTGGTGCTGGTCGAGGGCGACGTGAAGGGCTACAAGATCGCCAAGGCGTCCGCGGCCGAGATCGCCATCGGGAAGGGCATCACCACCGACAACGAGGCGTGCACCCCGCTGGTCGACGTCCTCGGCTTCCGGCCGTTGGGCAAGCCCGCCGCGTCCTCGCCCGTCAGGCTCACGAGCGTCCCGGAGAAGCCGGGCGCCGACGCCTCGCCCGAGGACGCGCTGGCGGCCCTCGGCGACATGACGATCGCCGCCGAGACCCTCAACTCGTACGCCGGTCAGGGCGCCCCGGAGGCGCTGGAGGCGCTGAGCGCGGCGGGCAAGGCGTGCGCGGGAGGCTTCACGTACACCGCCGACGGGGAGAAGACGAAGGTCACGAAGGTCGCCCCGGCCACCTACACGGCCGGCGACGAGGCGGTCGCCTTCACCGTGACCACGGAGATGGAGGGCGAGACCACCGCGTCGCCGCTGGTGGCGGTGCGCAAGGACGGCCTGCTCGCGACGTTCATGTCGATCAACCTGGGCGGCGGCGAGAGCAAGCAGCCCAAGGACATCATCGACGCGCAGCTGGCCAAGCTCGGCTGATCGCCTCCCGGCAGAACTCGCAGCCCGTCCCGGCGTCGCGCCGGGACGGGTTCGCGCCGGTGTGCGGCTGATTGGCGGCGGCGGACAGGGGCGGTACGGGGGTGTCCGCCCCGCCCCTCGCCGCCGCCTGGACCAGTACGCCGCCGGCCACCGCCAGGCTCCGCGCGGTGAGCGCGCCCACGGCGAGGGCGGTACGCCGTACGCGCCAGGCGTGTTCGGTACGGCGCGTGGCGGGGAACGCGGCGGTGGAGAGGGTCGGGCAGGCGGGCGCGGTCGTCGGGCCGGTCGCACGTGCCACGCGCGTCGCACGTTTCATACGTTTCATGCGTTTCACACGTACAGGCATGAGCGATCGAGTCCATTCCGACGACGTTTGTCCGTTTGTTTAACGCGCAACCAAACTACCCGACCATGTCCGGCGAGCTACCCCACCAGACCCGTGATCTTCCAGAGCGAGCCGCCGCCGCTGACGACATCGGTCGCGTAGGCGTCGCCGCTCTTGTCGACCTTGAAGAAGACGGAGTTGAGGCCGCGCAGGGTGGCGATCTCGACGGCCTGGCCGGTGACCGGATTCAGCCGGGTCACCTCCGAGCCCACGGCGAAGTACACCTGCCCGTCGCTCCCGACGGAGATGGACGTCGGCTCGTACTGCTCCTTGGCGAGGCTCTTGACCGCGCCGGTGGTCAGGTCGGTCTGGAGGATGCGCCCGGTCATCATGTCGGCGGTGTAGGCGAGGCCCTTGCCGTCGAGCGCGATGCCCTGGGAGAGGCCGAGGCCGGAGGCGACGACGCGTACGGGCTGCCCCGCCCGTACCTCGTACAACTTCCCGGCACCACCGGTCGCGTACGTGACACCCACCGCGCTGTGGACGATGCCGTGCAGCGGTCCCAGCCCGCCGGCCAGCAACTCCTGGGAACCGGTGGCCAGGTTCACCTTCCGCAGATTCCCGTCGAAGTCACCGACGTACGCACTGCCGTTGCCGTCCAGGTCGACCCCACGGAGATTGCCCAGGCCCCTGGCGACGGTGGTCGTGGCACCGGTGGCGAGGGCGACCTTGCGGAGGTCGCCGTTGGAGTACGTGATGTACGCGTTGCCGCTCGCGTCGACCACGGAGGTGACGGGCTCTCCGAGCCCGGAGACGAGGGAACGGCACGAGACGGAAGGGCAGTTGACGACGGCGGGTGCGACGGCCGGGGCGACTGCGGGTGCGGCGGCGCTGGTGGCATTCGCCGTGTTCCCGGAGACACCACCGGTGAGGACAAGAGCCCCGGCCGCGAGGGTCCCCATGGCGACGGCAGTGAGGCGCACGCGCCAGGTCGGTCGGGAGGTGCCGGTCGAACTTGCCGAAGAAGCAGTCACGATCGAGTCCATTCCGTGTCGGGGCCGAGTGCACGACCGCACAGATGTACGGCCGTACGTGCCATCCAGTACGCCGGGAGCAGCCAAGGTCACCCCGCCCACCCCCACCAGACATACGGCCCCGGGATCCCCAGAGTTCAACACCCGTCAGAAAGCGGCCGGAACTACTCGGCCGCGCGCCCCGGACGGCACTCGGGCGGCACTCAGTCCGCGTAATGCTTGAGCTTCTCCGTGTCGAGGGTGATGCCGACGGGGCCGGGGAGTTCGACAAGGGCGCCGAAGGGCCGGGTGGTGACGGCCCGGTACACACCGTTCTCCGGTTCCGAGTGGACCGTGACAGAAGACGCGTCCCTGTCGACGAGCAGATGGACGGGGATCCCGGCAGCCGCGTACCCGTCGGGCTTCTCGACGCGGTCGCGACTATCGGTATCGGCGGCGTACGACGTGACCTCGGCGACCAACAGCACACCGTCGGGTGCGGCCCATTCCCCGGCGCCGACGAAGTGGTCGTCGGGCGCGAGTGTCCCATCCGGCCGGGCCCGCCCGTTGCCGTACGTATCGACCTTCAGCCCTTGCTTCGTGTACAGCCACAGCTCGGGCCTGTGCTGGATGCACTGCTTCTGCAACCACTTCACGATCTCGTTGTGGTTACCGTCCGGCACGGCCTTGACCTGGACCTTTCCCTTGATGAACTCCAGCCGCACCCTTTCGGGCGCGTGGCGTGCAAGCTCTTCGAATTCCTCGATCGACATCTGAGGCCCGGCCCGGTCAGCGGATGGGGGGTCATGGCGCCGCACGCTCATTCCGCCCTCGCCTGCCCGAGAGGCGCGTGCATCTGCTGTGGAATTGGGCGGGCCTTGAAGCCGGCCATGGCTCGGCACTCGTCGGCGCGGCGGGCGACGTTCACCTGGGCGGGGACGGCGAGGAACGTGTCCGGTACGCGGTCGATGACCACGCCCGCGTCCTCGGCCGCGTCGTACGCCGCCATCTCCTCGCGGCAGTCCAGGCACACGCCCCGGATCAGCGGCTTCACGTTGTCCGCGACGTCGCAGGTCATGCAGACCATGACCGCGAGGTTGACGTGGGCGGGGGCGTGGAACGGCTCGGGCGGCATCTTGTTCTCCAGTCGGGTACGGGCGATCGCCCCCGGGCTGCGCAACGGCTGCGGCAGCCCGGCGGTCAGCGAACGCACCAGGTGATCGGGCGTCGCCCCCCGCGCCAGCCACTCGGCGGCGAGGGATTCGAGCGCGGCGCACTCGCGGGCGGACAGGGTCATACGGGGCTCGGTGCGCCCGAGCCGGGCGAGGATGCGGTACGCCTCCGAGGGGGCGGGCCGTTGGGGCGCGGGTGCGGGTGCGGGTGCGGGTGCGGGTGTGGCGGCCGGTTCTACGGGTGCGGATGCGAATGCGGGCGCGGGCGTGGGCGTGGCAGCGGGCTGTACGGGTTCGGCCCGAACGGGCACGTCGGGAGCGGGCACGTTGTGAGCGCGCGCGGCCTCCGCCGCCTTCTTCCGGCGCTCCAGCTCGGTGAGGTCAACCCCGTGCAACCGCCCCACGAACGCGGTCCACCACGCGTCATCCCTGGACGTACGCGAGAAGTACGTGTGCGTCACCCAGCGGAAACTGTTGTCCTCCAGCCGGAGATGCTCCTTCACGCGCCGCAGATGCCCGGCGTCGGAGAGGAAGTTCAGCGCCTTGCCGCACGCCTGCTGGCCGTAGTCGGCGATGTTCGCCGCGAGGGCCTTGTACCCGATCGCGGCACCCTCGGGCAGACGATCGATGTACGCGGCGATCGCCGCTTCCCTCGTGCGCAGATGTACGAAGTCGGCCTCGCCACGCGGGCATTGGTCGGGCGCGCAGCGCTTTCCGTACCCGGGATTGGCCGGGGGGTGTGCGGGCGCGGGCAGGGCAGCACTAAAGTCGGTGAAAGCCACGATCGAAGTCGCAATCGATTCGTTGGTCAGGTCCCGGGGCCCGGTGTTGGCGCACCGGCCGGGGCCGCTCAATGCTCCGAACGCTAAACGGTCACCACGCTGCGGCGCAAGCCGAGCACGGAAAGTCATCTCGCCTGGTCCGCGAGGGACTTGGGTGGGGGGTTGGGTTCCCACCACCTCCCACTCCTATGGGAAGAGCCCGAGCCCCGGGACCCGAAACCCGAGGCTCAAGCCCCGGGCCGACCTGCGGGATCGCGTGCGCGGCGGGTGTGGGCGGCGCGTTCAGTTGGCGTGGGGCGCCGACCAGAAGTCCGAGTGGACGTTGGGGTACGGAATCTGAACCCCGGCGTAGGCAGGCCCGTTGGGCTTGCTGGCCGGCTCGGCCACCACTGATTGCTCGACACACGGCGTGTCCGCTTCGAAGAAGGCCTGGCCCTTGTCGCCGATGATCAGACCGATCGTGAATCCGTCGGGCGTCTTCGCGTAGATGTCGGGAGAATCCACGCTGCGGTTCACGGAGATGATGTCGAACCCGCTCTTCTTCCAGAACCGTTCGATGACGCCCAGGAAGCTGCCGCGCCGTTGTTCCGAGATGACGGTCAGCACGACCCGTCGGCGAACCACGTCGCAGCTCCCTGCGGATGTGTCGTCGTGGGCCCACTGGACCTCCGGCCGGATCGCTCCGAACGTGGCATCCAGCAGCGAGTCCGAACGTTCGGCCGCCTCCTGCATGTTCATGGTGGCCGCGACTCCCTTGTCATTTCCGGTGTTCCCGCATCCAGCGAGCAGTACGGCCGCCAGTAGCAGGACGGGGACACATCTCGCCGACCGCTTCATCGCCATTCCTGCGTCTCCAACTGCTCCGGCCTTCCCGCGACAATCCTGGCGATATTTCCTGCGGACACCCGATCCTCTTCCGGTGAGAAGTAGTTGGAATGCGCTGGGGTGGGTCCCTGCCCGTCGACGAACGGCCGGGGTCCGTCTGCGACACGGAAGCGTCTGGCACCGAAGGCCTCGCTCGCCGGGTCTCTGCCGAACCACAGATCGTCGTCGCCCCGGTCCGCGATGTCACCCGCGGCATACGCACCTGCGGGGCCGGCCACGACGAAGCCCGCCCCGCCTGCCCAGGCCTGCCGCGAGGACGGGAGCTTGGTCACCGGGTCGTTCTCGGCCGCTCCGACGAAGACGTGGTCCTTGCCCACACCGAGATCCTCAGCCTTGTCGGCACCGGTGCCCGGGCTGCCGAGCAGGACGATGTCGTCCGCGCCAGGAATGCCGCCCTCGCGTTGAGCCGCCGTACCGACCGTGAATGAGCCGTAGGAGTGGCCGATCGCCGTGAGATGCGGATCTTTGTGCGTGTTGGTGGCGCCCAGACCGTCCATGAAACTGTTGTAGGCGGGGGCTCCTCGTGCCGCGTCGCCCTCGCCCATGACGTCCAGACTCTGAGGAGCGTCATAGCCCAGCCACACAATCGCGGCGGAGGATCTGTCGTGCATCCGTGCGCCCTTCGCGGTGTCGAAACCGCGATTCAGGGTCCCCTCCGCGAACTCCCCATCGAGCTTCGTCCCCAGCCCCGGCACGTACGCCGACACATTCCGCGACGCGTCAGGGTTCCCGTACGCCACGATCGCGCGGCCGTTGCCCTCTGTTCCGATGCCCAGCAGGAACATCGGCACGCGGCTGGGCTCGTTCAGCCTCTTCTCGATGCCCCGAAGGCCCTCCAGCTTCGCCTTCGCGTCCTCTCCGCCCTGTTTCTCCAACTGGTCGATGAGGACCGGGAGGTAGTGGCGGTTTGCCTCGTCTCGGGCCGGGGACGGGATGCCGTCCAGGTTGCCGATCAGGTCGGGGGCGACCTCCATGTAGTCGTTGCGTTGTTCCTCCGTCAGGGAGTTCCACCACGCGTTGACCGCCTGGGGGGACCGCTCCGACGGGATGCCGCGTTCCAGGTAGCGTTCCGCCGTCCTGCGGACCGTTGCCGTGTCCCGGGTGGTGTCCGACAGCGTCGCTTCGGTGACGTCCAGGCCTTTCGCGGCCTTGAGGTTGTTCAGGGCCCGGGTGTAGCGGTCGTCGGTCTCCGTCGCCGACCTCACCGCCCTCGCGATGCGGTCCGCGATGGCTTGGGCCTTGGCCGCGTTCGGGTTGAGGGCGGGAGGGGTCGTCCCTAAGGGCGCTGTGTATTCGTCTGTCAGGCCCGGGAGTTGGAGCGCCTGCGTCGCGTTACCCCTTGCTTTTCCCCCTGGGGACTTCCCCGTGCCCAGTGCGTCGCCCAGGTACGTGGTCGCCTCCGCCGGCGGGTAGTTCACCCCGCCGTCCGGGTGGACCGTGAACCCGAGCGCCGCCGCGTCCTCCAGCGCCTCCGTCAGTTCCCGCTGTGCCCTGGTCAGTTCGGTCGACAGGCCGTTCAGCGTCGTCCTGATCAGCGCCGCCTCGGTGTGTACGTACTGGTAGTTCCGGCTCAGCCTGCGCAGCCTCGCGATCGCCGCCCGCGCCGACTCGCTCTCCTGCGTCTCCCGCAGTTTCGCCGTCATCGCCCGGTCCACCGCGTCCCGGTCCGCCTCCGCCCGCGCCGACACCTCGTGCCAGCCGTCGCCCGCCTGCTCGAACTCCGAGGGTTTCAGGTCCCGTAATCGCTGCCAGGTCAGAGTGGAGTCGGTCGTCATCCGCGTGCCCTGACCGCCTGGAGCGCGGACCTCACCGCCGCGTCCGTCTCCCCTATCTCCTTGCCCACCTGGTTCAACGCCCGCGCCAGGTAGCCGCATTCACCACGCACCGCGGTGAGGCGTTCCTCCCAGGAGGCCAGTACCGCCGTGGCCGCCGCCACCGCCGACAACCCCTGCCCGCCGACCACCACACCCTCGTGCGCGGGTCGCAGGCGGGCGCGGCTCCGTTCGGTGGTCGTCCGCAGCGTGTTCGCCGTACCTGACGCCCTCGTCCACGGGCCGGTGGTGTGGCGTAATCCTTGCGAGTCAGCAGGCCGGGGCGCGGGCGTCGGCGGGGCCGCGCCTGGTTCCGACAGGCCAAGTTCCGGCAGCCCAGGTTCCGGCAGGCCAAGATCCGACAGCGCGAATACCTGCTGCCATCCCTGCGAGTACCGCACCGTCGCACTCCCGCACCACATCCATCGCGGTGCGCGTTCACACCGTCGCTCAGCGTGACACTAGCGCGGGTCCGTCCCTCACGGCCAACAGAGCGTGATGAAGGTGCTTACGACCTCGCCGGCCGTGCCCCCAGGCCCAGCGGTCCGCCGATCTCCTCCGCCATCACCCGGCCCGCCTCCTCCGCCAGCGCGTCCTCCGCGTCCTCGCTGAGGTCCTGGTCCGTGTCCAGGCCGTCCAGGGCCGGGAGTGGCTGGTCCAGGCGGACGTGGGCGACCAGGGAGTGGAGCGCGCGGAGGGTGGCCGAGGCGGTGGAGCCCCAGTTCGAGAAGTACGAGAACTGCCACCACCACATCGCCTCGGTCGTCCGCCCCGCGCGGTAGTGCGCCAGGCCGTGGCGCAGGTCCGCCACCACGCCCGCGATGTCGTCCGAGATCCGCGCCGCGACCGGCGCCTTCCTCGGCTCGTACGGGTCGAAGACCTCCGAGTAGACGTCGATCGGCTCCAGGAGTACGGCGAACCGCTCGCGCAGGTCGTCCGTGTCCGGCTCCGGGCCGAGGTCCGGCTCGTACCGCTCGTCGGGGAGGATGTCCTCGTGCGCCCCGAGCCGGCCGCCCGCCAGCAGCAGCTGGGAGAATTCCAGCAGCAGGAACGGTACGGCGCTGTCCGGCTCGTCGCCCTTGGCGACCTCCGTGACCGCGACGATGAAGCTCTCGATCTGGTCGGCGATCTGGACCGCGAAATCGTCCGGATCCTGATGAACCGCGTGCAGCGTTGCGTCAGACATCGAGAAGTCGTCTCCCCTCGAAGGCACGCCCGAGCGTGACCTCGTCGGCATATTCGAGGTCGCCCCCCACGGGGAGACCGCTGGCCAGGCGTGTGACCCGCAGGCCCATCGGTTTGATCATGCGGGCGAGGTACGTCGCCGTCGCCTCGCCTTCCAGATTCGGGTCCGTCGCCAGGATCAGCTCCGTGACCGTGCCGTCGGCGAGGCGGGTGAGCAGCTCGCGGATCCGCAGATCGTCCGGGCCCACGCCCTCGATCGGGCTGATCGCCCCGCCGAGGACGTGGTACTTCCCGCGGAACTCGCGCGTACGCTCCACCGCGACGACGTCCTTGGGCTCCTCCACCACGCAGATCACCGTCACGTCCCGGCGGACGTCACGGCAGATCCCGCACAGCTCCTCCTGCGCGACATTGCCGCACACCGCGCAGAACCTGACCTTGTCCTTGACCTCGAGCAGGGCGTGGGCGAGGCGGCGGACGTCGGTCTGCTCGGCCTGGAGGATGTGGAAGGCGATCCGTTGCGCACTCTTGGGGCCGACGCCGGGCAGCCTGCCCAGTTCGTCGATGAGGCCCTGAACCACGCCTTCGTACAACGGATTGCCTTCCCTGGTGCCGCACCCGCGCTCGGTGCTGTGGTCGCTCGTGTTGTGGTCGCTTGTGCTGTGGTTGGTCGAGCTGTGGTTGGTCGTGCTGAGGTTGCTCGGAGCCGTGCTGCTTCGTTCGTACGTACCGTAGTTGGTGCCCCTGTGCCTTTAGAAGGGCAGGCCCGGCATCCCGCCCAGGCCCTGCGCCAGCGGGCCCAGCTTCTGCTGCTGGAGCTGGTGCGCGTTCTCGTTCGCGGCGTGCACCGCGGCGACGACAAGGTCCGCGAGCGTCTCCGTGTCGTCCGGGTCCACGGCCTTCGGATCGATGACAAGGGCGCGCAGCTCACCGGAGCCGTTGACCGTGGCCTTCACGAGGCCACCGCCCGCCTGCCCGTCGACCTCGGTCGCCGCGAGCTCTTCCTGTGCCTGTGCCAGCTCCTGCTGCATCTTCTGGGCCTGCTGGAGGAGCTGCTGCATGTTCGGCTGACCACCACCGGGAATCACGGTCACTCCTGGCATTTCGACGACGTTTTTACCTGTAAGGCGAGCCTACGTGGTCCCCGAGCAGCGCGCCCCACCCCACAGGGACCAACTCTTTCGAGTGAGTGCCCCGGGCTCCTCTACCTGATCAACACGCCCGTGCGGGCGGAAACCCCTGGATTTCGGGCCTCCGGCCCACCATTCGGCGGTAGGAAGTGCATGCGCGTCAACACCCGTCGTCACAGCGTCACACATTGTCACGAAGCGTCACGCGACCAGGCGTGCCCGAAGACCCCACGCGTGCCCGAAGACCGAAGACCGAAGATCCGAAGACCCGAAGATCCGTCACAGCAGACCGCAGAGGAGTGCCCCGGTGAGCCAGCCGGAGATGCAGCCCGGAGGCCCCGCCCGGGAGGAGGACCCCTCGGACCACTCGTACTCGTCGAACCGCCCCGACCCGTCGAACCGGCCCGATCCGCCCGGCCACCCCTCGGACGCACCGGGCCGGGCCGACCCCGGCCGGTCCGATCCCGCCGACGGGGCGCAACCCCCGCCCGGGAACGGAAGCGGGAACGGGAACGAGAGCGGGAGCGGGAAGGGGAGCGCCGCGCCCGGCCCGCCCGCCGGTGATCTGACCGGCGGCCCCTTCCCGCTCGGGGACTGGGGCGAGCCGGCGGAGCGGCTGGACGAGCTGTACCGGTGGGCCGAGAGCGGAGCGCTGCGTACGGTCGCCTGGTATCTCGCCGACCGGGTACGGAAACGGCGCGCCGCACGCGTCCTGCGCGCCGCCACGGCGTTCGGGGTGGTCGCGGGTACGTCCCTGCCGCTGCTGGACCTGACCGGGGCGCTGCCCGGGGCCGCGGGCTGGGGGTACGTCTCGCTCCTGCTGGGCGCGGCCTGTGTCGGCTGCGACCGGTACTTCGGGTTCACGTCCGGGTGGATGCGGTCGGTCGCGACGGCCCAGGCGGTGCAGCGGCGGCTCCAGACGTTCCAGTTCGACTGGGCGTCGGAGAGCGTACGGGAGGTGCTGGGCCCGGCCGAGGGCACCGCGAGCGAGGCGGCGGAGCGGTGCCTGAACGTGTTGCGGCGCTTCTCCGAGGACGTGACGGAGTTAGTTCGGTCGGAGACGGCGGACTGGATGGTGGAGTTCCGGTCGGGCCCCGCCCCGCTCGTCATGCAGTCCCTGGGGGGCGGTGGCGGGCGGCAGGACGTGGGGCCGGGGCCGGGGCGTTTCCCGCTGCCCCCGGGCACCCGCCCCAACATGCCGCGCCAGCGGCCACCGGAGTCGCCCCGGTGAGGTGAGCAGGGGCGGGAGGGTGCCGGCGCGGGTGCCGGCGCGCTCGTCCGACACCCGCCCCGGCACCCCGGGCCGCCGTCAGCTGAAGATGATCATGGAGCCTTGCGCCAGACTCCTCGTGGCCGCCGCGTGCAGCCCCAGCCAGACATGACGCTCCCTGGCGAACGGGCTGTCGTCGTACGGAATCGGGTTCGCCGGCTCCTCCAGGGAGGTCGGCCGGTCCGGCGGGGTCGGGGGAGAGGGCGGGTTGGCCGCGTCGATACCGATCGACGCGGCGACGAATTCGAGCTCCCGCAGCAGACCGTGCGTGGAGCCCAGCGGGCCACCGCCCGCGAGGAGTTCCTCGTTCGACAGGGGTACGGCGAAGTCCACCGGGACGTACGCGCCCGCGTGGTCGTAGTGCCAGACCAGGTGCGACTGCTGGGCCGTCGACTCGAACATCTCCAGCAACTGTTCGTAGTCACCGCCCAGTTCACCGACCGGCGTGACGGCCAGGCCGCACACCTGGAGCAGGTACACACGCCGCAGGAAGTGCAGCGCGTCGTAGTCGAATCCGGCGACGGGGGCGACGTCCCCCGAGAGGCCCGGCATATAGGCGAAAACGGGGACGGCGGGGAGTCCGGCGTCGCCGAGCGCCTTGTCGTAGACGGCGATCTCATCGGCGAAGGGGTTGTCGGGGCTGTGGCACAGCACATCGACGAGGGGGACCAACCACAGGTCACAGGCCAAGGGAGGCTCGCTCTCCAACGAGTTCGTACGCGTGCGCGCGATGGTCACGATGGTCGGGACAGCGTAGTGCGGCGGGCACGTTCCGCGAAGGGTGCCGGTCGAGCGGCCTTGCTCTCTCACTATGCGTCACTCGTTCCGGCAAGACGTACAGGCGACGTCTCACGACCCCGCCCCCGAAGCCGGCAGATCCCAGATCCACACCCCGTCCACCCGCCTCCCCGGCTCCCCCAGCAGCTTCTCCACCGTCTCGTACAGCGCCGCGTCGTTCGGCTGCGGCGCCAGCACCACCACCCCCGCCTTCCAGAACGCGAGGTCGAACCGCGCCTGCGCCTGCTGCCCGGGGCCGATGGGCGGCACCTGGCCGGTGTTACGGACCTCACGCAGCCAGTTAGAGGTGAAGCGCGGGGACGCCCCGTAGATCCCCATCCGGTCGGGGCCCCAGGGCCCGTTGAAGTACCCGCCCGGCACGGAGAAGCCCAGCCCGGACGCCGACTGCCAGTGCAGCGCCTCCGCCTCCCCGGAATCCGGCAGCGGTACGGGCACCACGGACTCGCCCGGGGAGACGTACGAGCGGTACGTGCCGTCCGCGATGAACGCCGGGACGTCCGGCCGCTCCCGTACCGGCATCGGCGTCGGAATGATCGGGATCAGCGCCGCCGCCAGCGCCATCAGGCCGACGAGCCGTTCCGTACGCCCCGGGACGACCTCCACGTCCCCCAGCCGGTCCGCCGCCAGCGCCAGCAGCGCGCCCAGCGCCGGGGCGCAGATCATCGCCACCCTCGACTCGATGACCGACTCGAAGAGCGGCTGGTGGGCGAGGATCCGCCAGGGGCCGGTCAGCACGACGTCCGTGAAGGGGATACGGACCTTCGGCCCCAGCGAGAGCAGCGCCGCGACCACCGCCGTGAAGGCCAGCGCCCGCACCACCGCCAGCCGCCACAGCCACACCCCCAGCCCCACGGACAGGGCGATCAACGGCCAGCCGTAGAAGGCGTTCTGCTCGGTACGGTTCATGGCGAGCGGGTCCGCCGCCGCCTCCGTACCGAAGAGCGCGCGGCCGGAGAAGTGGAGGAAGGAGAGCGGGCTGTTTCCGGCGTTGTCGCCGTGCAGCACGCTGTGGTAGCTCTGCGGGCCGAAGAACTGCCAGTACAGCGGGAACGCGAGCAGCGGCAGACACACCTGGAGCGCGTATCCGAGCCCCCGCAGCAGGGGGCGGATCGACGCCTTCGCGACGTCGCGGCGCTGGAAGGCGTACGCCAGCGCGAAGAGCAGCATGCCCATGACGGCGAGCAGCAGCGGTTCCTCGCCGAGGAAGATCTGGTACGTCATGAAGAGGCCGAGGAGCACGCCGTCGCGGACGACGCGGTTCGGGGCACCGTTCTCGCCACCCGCACCGGCCTCGCCACCCGGACCCGCACCCGCCTCGCACAGCCGCAGCGCCCGGTCGATGATCACCGGAATCATGAACAGCACGAGAAAGTTGGGGTGCGCGTTCGCGTGGGACATCATCGGCGGCGCGAACGCGGCCAGCGCCGCGCCGAGCGCGGCGGCCCACCGGTTGCGTACCAGCCACCGCGCGAACAGCCAGTACCAGGCCGTCGCCGTCGCCGCCAGCCCGAACGTCAGGACGACCGCCCAGGTGACGGTCGGTCCGAAGGCGAGCGTGACGGGGGTGAGAGGGACGGAGAGGCCGAGCATGACGGTGTTCGCCATGAGGTTCACGCCGTCGGGGAAGTTCTGGAAGGTGGTGAAGAGGGGGTTGTGGAGGTGCCGCACGTTGTCGGCGGTGACCGCGAAGAACCACTCCCACTGGTTCTGGTCCGACCCCGAGTCGGCGAGGTAGGAGTGGCCGAGATCGTTCCAGAGGCCCTTGTAGAGGACGAGCGCGGCAAGGACGAAGAGGACGGTCACCGTCAGGTCCACGGGCCGCAGACCGGGGGCCCTGCGCGCCCAGCGCGCCGAACGCGACCGGCCCGCCTTCAGGCGTACCAGCTCCAGCAGCACCCGCCCGTAGTCCAACGGCCGTACCTTGGAACCCGGTTGGTGCGCCCAGCGCACCGGGACCTCCGTCACCGGCCAGCCCGCGCGCCGGAAGTAGCGCAGTATCTCGACGTCGATGCCCCAGCCGTCCAGCCGGGAGGCGGCGAACGCGGCGCGCGCCTGGGCGCCGTCGAACAGCTTGAAGCCGCACTGGGTGTCGGCGATGCCGTCGACCGCGACGGCCTGTATGAGGCGGTTGCCGAGCCGGCCGAGCCACTCGCGCAGCGCCCACTGGCGCACTTCGATCCGGGCGTCGGGGTGGGCGCGGGAGCCGATGGCGGCGCCGGGGCCGTCGTCCGGACCATCGCCCGTGTGCTGCTCGCCGTCACGCCCGCCCAGTTGCTCGTTCAGCTGCTTGTCGAGCCGGTCCAGCTCCTCGATCGGCGTCGCGAGGTCCGCGTCGGTGAGCAGGACCCGCCGGCCGTACGAGGCCAGGACGCCGAGGCGCAGCGCGTGCCCCTTGCCGTGGTTGCCCGGGCTGCGTACCACCCGTACGCGCGGTTCCTCGGCGGCCACGGCCTCGGCGATCGCGACCGTACCGTCCGACGAGCCGTCGTCCACGACGATCAGTTCCCACTCGCCCCAGCGGCCCGGATCTGCGCCGAGGTGGGCGCGGACGGCGTCGAGGGTGGGGCGCAGGCGCGCCTCCTCGTTGTACGCGGGGACGACCACGGAGAGGGTGACGGTGGGCACGGTCCGCCCGACCGTCTCCGCGTCCGCCCCGTCCCGCCCCTCCGGCGCCCCCGGACCGCCCCCGCTCACCCGCGCGTGCTTTCCAGTCGGTCCGCCCATCTCAGGGCGTGCTCGTCGTACGCCCCGATCACCGCCCGTACCGCCCCGGCGTCCCCCAGGGTGAGCGCGTCGACCAGTGGTTCATGTCCGCTCCACAGCCACTTCTCGCCCTCCGCGTCCGCCCGCAGGAACGGTACGGAGAACACCCACGCCTGCACTCGCATCCGGTGCAGGAACTCACACACGTAACGGTTGGCGATCAGCCCGCCCAGCTCGCGCCAGAAGCGCAGGTCGTACCCGATCAGGATGTCCAGGTCCCCGGCCCTGGCCGCCCGCGCGGCCTCCTCGGCCCTGCGCCGTACGGACACCAGCGACTCGCCGTGCGCGCGGGTCGCCAGACCCGGCCCGTCGAGCTTGCGGACCACCCCGTCCACGACCAGCGACCGCGCCTCGACCATCCCCCGGAAGTCCTCGACGGTGAACTGGTGGACGTGGAAGCCCCGATGCTGGTCGGAGTCGAGCAGACCCTGCGCGGAGAGGTCGACGAGCGCCTCGCGCACGGGCGTCGCGGAGACCCCGTACTGCTCGGCGATGTGCTTGACGGTGAATTCCTGCCCCGGCAGCAAACGCCCAGCGAGCACTTCGTCACGCAGCGCGTCCGCGATCTGCTGCCGCAAGGTGCTGCGCGTCACAGCTCCGCTGGCAGGCATGGTGGTACGTCCCCTCGTCCGGCTCCCGACACCCTAAGCCAGCGGGCGCGGGACGACGTCACGCCCAGGCACGGGGTGACGTCACGCCAGGCCACGGGACGACGTCACGCCCACGGCCCGCCCCTCACGCACCCGGCGCCGTGACCCCCGCTTCCGATGCCGCCCGGGGTGCCGGCCGAGGTGTCGTCCGTACGGCCAGGACCGCGATGTCGTCGTTCAGTTTCCCCTCGCTGTGCCGCACCAGCGCCCGGTACAGGTGGTCGAGCAGCGTCCTGGGCGGTACGGACGTCCGCTGCCCCGCCCACGCCGCGAGCGGGAAGAACGCGCCGTCGCCGTCCCTCGTCTCGGTGACGCCGTCGGTGTAGAGGAGCAGTTGGTCACCGGCGACAAAGGGCACCTCCTCCACGTGGTACACGCCACCCAGCAGCGTCGCGAGGTTGATGGGCGGTGACGACGTCCCGGGCGTGAGGGGGCGGACGTGCCCGTCGTGCGTCAGCAGGACCGGCGGATGCCCGCAGCTGAGGATCCGCGCGTGCGCGCCGTGCGCGGGGATCTCGGCGAGGACGGCGGTGGCGAAGAGTTCGGGCGAGTCCGGGGCCGGGGCCGTCGCCTCGTACCGGCCGACGGTGGTGTCCAGGCGCCGGGCGAGCCCGCCGAGGTCCGGCGCGTCGTACGCGGCCTCCCGGAACGAGCCCAGCACGGCCGAGGCCACGCCGACCGCGTCCAGTCCCTTGCCCCGTACGTCCCCGATGATCAGCCGGACCCCGTACGCCGTGTCGACCACCGCGTAGAAGTCGCCCCCGACCCTCGCCTGCGGCGCGGCGGCCACGTACAGCGTCTCGATCTCCAGGCAGCCGATGCGCCGGGGGACCGGCCGCAGCAGGACGCGCTGCGTGGTGTCGGCGACGGCCCGGACCTCGGCGAGCGTGTCCTCGCGCTGGAGGCGCAGATGGCTGGCGTAGGCGGCGGCCAGTGTGACGGCGGCGATGGCACCGGCGGTGTAGAAGGTCCCGTCGTGGTCGGTGACCAGGGCGTACGCGACGACGCCCAGCAGACACACCACGCCGAGCGCGAGGGTCGCCGCCACGGACCAGAGCGACGCGGCCAGCGCGGGCGCGGCGGGCAGGAGGCGGGTGAAGGGGACCTGGGGAGGCGTGAGGAACGCCAGGAGGGCGAGGACGGCGGTGAGGACCAGGGGCGCCCAGATCATGGGGTCCCGCCGGCCGTAGCCCGGTCGGCGGGACGGAAACCGACCGAGTCGTTTCACATAACGCACCATACCTACATGATCTGCCCGCCTGACGTTCCCTCAGCGCGCGCGGCTCGTTCCACGCTTCCGCATCGCGTACTCGTTCACACCGTGTACTCGTTCACACCGTGTACTCGTCCGCCACCGCCAGCGCCGCGTCCAGGACGGCCAGCCCCTCCTTCGCCTCCGCCTCCGTGACGTTGCAGGCGGGGACGGCGTGCGTACGGTTCATGTTCACGAAGGGCCACAGGCCGTTCTTCTTGCAGGCGGCGGCGAAGGCCGCCATCGGCGCGTTCGCCTCACCCGTCGCGTTGTACGGGACGAGCGGCTCGCGCGTCTCCCTGTTCCGTACCAGATCCAGCGCCCAGAACACCCCCGTACCGCGCACCTCCCCCACCGACGGGTGACGCTCCGCCAGCTCGCGCAGACCCGGGCCGAGGACGGTCGCGCCGATGTGCGCCGCGTGCTCGACGACCTTCTCGTCCTCCATCACCTGGAGCGTGGCGACGGCCGCCGCGCAGGCCAGCGGGTGTCCGGAGTACGTGAGACCGCCGGGGTACGGGCGGGTCGCGAAGGTCTCCGCGATGGCCGCCGAGATCGCGACCCCGCCGAGCGGTACGTAACCGGAGTTCACGCCCTTCGCGAAGGTCAGCAGGTCCGGTACGACGTCGAAGTGGTCGGCCGCGAACCACTCCCCCGTACGGCCGAACCCCGCCATCACCTCGTCCAGGACGAAGACGATCCCGTACCGGTCGCAGATCTCGCGCACCCCCGCGAGATAGCCGGGCGGCGGCGTCATGACCCCGGCCGTGCCCGGGATGGTCTCCAGGATGATCGCGGCGACGGTCGCGGGCCCCTCGAAGGCGATGGTCGACTCCAGGTGCTCCAGCGCGCGCTCGCACTCCTCGGCCTCCGTCGAGGCGTAGAAGGGGGAGCGGTAGAGGAAGGGCGCCCAGAAGTGGACGACCCCGGCGGTGCCGGTGTCCGACGCCCAGCGGCGGGGGTCGCCGGTCACGTTGATCGCGGTGTTCGTACCGCCGTGGTACGAACGGTACGCCGACAGCACCTTCGGGCGGCCGGTGTGCAGCCGGGCCATCCGGACGGCGTTCTCGACGGCCTCGGCGCCCCCGTTGGTGAAGAAGATCTTGTCGAGGTCGCCGGGGGTGCGGGCGGCGATGAGGCGCGCCGCCTCGGACCGTACGTCGATCGCGAAGGCGGGCGCGAAGGTCGTGAGGCGGGCCGCCTGCTCCTGGATCGCCGCGACGACGGTCGGGTGCTGGTAGCCGATGTTGGTGAAGACGAGGCCGCTGGTGAAGTCGAGGTAGCGGTTGCCGTCGTAGTCCCAGAAGTACGAGCCCTCGGCGCCGGCGACGGCGAGCGGATCGATCAGCTCCTGGGCGGACCAGGAGTGGAACACGTGCGCGCGGTCAGCGGCTTTCACGGCCGCGCCGGCCTGCGGGTCGACGTGCGGGCCGACGTGCGGGCCGACGTGCGGGACGGCCTGCGGGTCCAGAGGAGGGGTCATGCGGCCCAGGGTAGGGAGGCGCAGGTGGGGGACGGTATGGCCACCCTGTATGGAGTCGGCCACTTTGCTGGGCAGGGTGTCGAACGGGGTCCGGGCGCAGCGAGTGTCGGGAAGCCGGCGTCAGCCGCTACGAACCGCCGTCCGTGCTGTCCGGACCCCCGTCCCCGCCGTACGGAACCGCGCCCGGTACGCCGACGGCGTCACCCCCAGATGCCGCAGGAACACCCGCCGCAGCGACTCGTCGCTCCCCAGCCCGCTCCGCCGCGCCGCCCCCGTCACCGTCTCCCCCGCCTCCAGCAGCGCCTGCGCCGCCTCCAGCCGTACGGACTCCACGTACGCGGCCGGCGTACTGCCCACCTGCTCGTTGAACAACCGCGTGAGGTGCCGCGCGCTCAGCCCCCCGCGCCGCGCCAGCGCCGCCAGCGAGTGATCGGCGGCCGGATCCCCTGCCACCGCGTCCAGCAGCCCGCGCAGCACGTCGTGCCGCGGGCTCGGCGTGCGGGCCGCCACCGAGAACTGCGACTGCCCGCCCGGCCGCCGCAGGAACACCACCAGGTCCCGCGCCACCTCGCGCGCCAGATCCGCGCCCTCGTCGTCCTCCACCAGGGCGAGCGCGAGGTCGATGCCCGCGGTGACGCCCGCGGAGGTGTACGTGTGCCCGTCCCGTACGAAGATCGCGTCCGGGTCCACCGTCACGGCCGGACGGCGCCGGGCGAGGGCCGCCGCGTGCCGCCAGTGCGTGGTGGCGCGCCGCCCGTCGAGCAGCCCCGCCGCGGCCAGCGCGAACGCGCCCGTACAGACGGACGCGACCCGCGCGGACCGCCCGGCCAGGAAGGTGACCGCGTCGAGGAGGCCGTCCGGCGGCGGGTGGTGCGGCAGGTCGTCCGAGCCCGGGACGATCACGGTGTGGACGCCGTCGCCGATCTCCGGCACGGCCGCGTCGGCGTGCAGCCGGGTCCCGGTGGACGTGATGACGGGAGCCCCGTCGGCCGAACAGACGGTCAGCGCGTAGGAACCCCCGAGCCCGGCCGCCGTGGCGAACACCTCCAGCGGCGCGGCGACATCCATCAGCCGAACGCCGTCGTAGACGAACACGACGACGGCGCGGGGCGCGCGGCGCCGCCGGCCATGCCGCTGTCCAGCACTCATGGCTCCCATACGGCAACGGTAACCGGATTCCATGTCCGGATGTGTGGGGTGTACGTCTCCGTAGACATGGCGGGGCACGGGCGTCCGGCCCGAGAGTGGAAGCCGGAACCATCGCCTCCCCAGGAAGAGGAACCCCGCCATGCCCGAGACCGTCGCCGGCGTCCAGATCCCCGACAGCGCGCTCGCCAAGGAAGCCACGGAGCTGGTCAGGGACACGGCGAGCCCGCTGCTGTACGACCACTCCCGCCGCGTCTTCCTGTTCGGCTCGCTCCAGGGAAGGCGGCGCGGGCTGTCGTACGACCCCGAGCTGCTGTACGTCGGCGCGATGTTCCACGACCTCGGGCTGACGCCGGGCTACCGGACGTCCCAGCAGCGGTTCGAGATCGACGGCGCCGACGCGGCCCGCGACTTCCTGCTGCGGCACGGTCTCCCGCAGGACAGCGCGCGGATCGCGTGGACGGCGATCGCGCTGCACACGACACCGGAGATCCCGGGCCACATGGAGCCGGAGGTGGCGCTGGTGACGGCGGGGGTCGAGTTCGACGTCCTGGGGATGGGGCTGGACGTCGTACCCCAGGAGGTCAGGGACGAGGTCGTGGCGGCGCACCCGAGGCCGGACTTCAAGCGGCGGATCCTCCAGGCGTTCACGGAGGGCATCGAACACCGCCCGCAGACGGCCTTCGGGAACGTGAAGGCGGATGTGCTGGCGCACTTCTCGCCGGGCTTCGTCCGTACGGACTTCGTCGAGGTGATCGAGAACTCGGCGTGGCCGGAGTGACGGGGCGGGGCTGACCCCCCACGGATTCTCGGCGCCCTCCGCCCCGAGGGCGCCGAGGCGAACGATCTCGGCAGAACGACCTCCTCACAGCCGAGCGACCTCCGGACACGCGAACGACCTTGGGACAGCCGACGACTCCTGCCCCGTCATGCGAGATGATCCATGGCGTGACAGGGGCGTGGCCCGCGACGGATCGGGCGCGTCGGGTGCGTCGGGTTCGGGGAGGGGCCGCGCGGCCATGGAGAGACTCGTAGCAGGAGATCCGCAACACATCGGCTCCTACCGGCTGTTGGCGCGCCTGGGGGCGGGCGGCATGGGCCGGGTGTATCTGGCGCGTTCGAACCGGGGACGTACCGTCGCCGTCAAGCTCGTACGGCGGGATCTGGCCGAACAGGACGAGTTCCGCAGCCGGTTCCGCCACGAGGTGGAGGCGGCGCGGCGCGTCGGGGGCGCCTGGACGGCCCCGGTGCTGGACGCCGACACGGAGGCGGAGGTGCCCTGGGTCGCGACGGGGTACGTGGCGGGGCCGACGCTCCAGACGATCGTCTCGGGCGAGGACGGCACGGGCGCCGGCCACGGCCCGCTGCCCGAACCCTCCGTACGCGTCCTCGCGTCCGGACTCGCCCGCGCGCTCCAGGACATCCACGCGGCGGGACTCATCCACCGCGACCTCAAGCCGTCCAACGTGCTCGTGACGATCGAGGGCCCGCGGGTCATCGACTTCGGCATAGCCCGCGCGCTGGAGTCGGTCGGCGAGGACGGCCTGACGCGGACCGGCGCGCTGATGGGTTCCCCCGGCTTCATGGCACCGGAACAGGTGCGGGGGGACCGGGTGACGGCGGCCTGCGACATCTTCTGCCTGGGTTCCGTCTTGCTGTACGCGGCGACGGGCCGGCAGCCGTTCGGCGCGGCGGACAGCGGGATACCGGCGCTGCTGTACCGCATCGCGCAGGAGGAACCTGACCTGTCCGGCCTCCCGGACGGCCTGGGGGAGTTGATAGGCCACTGCCTCCAGAAGGACCCGGCGGCGCGCCCGACGACGGCGGAGGTGCTGGCGCGGGTGGCGGGGGCAGGCGACTCGCCTGGCCCCGGGGAGCCGTGGCTGCCGGGCGGTCTGCTGGCCCAACTGGGCCAGGGGGCGGTGGAGTTGCTGAACCAGGAGGACCCGACGACGCGGGTGCAGGGGGTGGGGCAGGGGTCGGGGCTGGAGGCGACTCCCACATCCCCGCAGCTGCTCCCGGCCGCCCCGGCGCAGGGGCAGGCGCAGGCGCAACACCCCTACGGATACCCGCAGCCAACAACACAGACCTCGACACCGACACCGACACAAACACCCCCCGGATTCGGCCCGCCGATACCGCCGTCGGCGCCCTTCGGCCCGACACCGCCGTACGGGGCGACCGCGGCGACTGCGGCGACGCCGTACGGCCCCCCTCAGCCGGCCCGGACCACGTCTCCATCCCCGTCCCCGTACGCCCCGGTACCGCCACCCCCCGCCCCAGAACCGGCGGCGCCCCGCAGCAAGCGCGCGACGATCGCGCTGATCGCGGTGGCCCTGGTCGTCGCGATCGGCGCGGGTGGTTCGGTGTACGCGTTCATGGGCGGCGGCGGCACGGACGACAACAAGGCGAGTTCGAGCACGAGCCCCGCCCCGAAACCCCCGGCGGACGCCTCACCGTCCCCCTCCCTCTCCCCCTCCCCCTCGCCGTCCGAGACGACGGCGGGCGAGGTGCCGAAGGAGTACCTGGGCACGTGGAGCAGCGGCGTCGACACGGCCACGGGTACGGGCACCCGCCAACTGGTCATCACCCAGGGCGAGGTGGGCGACACGGTACTCAAGCTCACGGCGGACGGCCCTGCGGAGGACGGCACGTACCACTGCGTCTTCGAAGCCCCCCTGGCCACCACCCCCACCCCCGGAGACCCGGTGAGCATCGGCCCGTCAAAGGTCACGGTCGGCGAACCGGCATCATCCTGCACCCCGGGCGCCCCCACCGAGTTGACACTCCTGGACGACGGCAGGCTCCGCCGGGTGACAACAAGCGGCGAGGAACTGACGTACACGAAGTCGGGGTGAGGGTGCGGGCCGGGGGGAAGGTTCCCCGGGGGCCAGTCTGTGCCTGAGGTTTCGTCGCGGGGCCGATGTGACTGGCGAGTCGCCCGCCAGGCCCGTTTCGGTGGGTTGTGTGTGCTGGGGACCGCTCAGCGCGACAGAGGGCGCAGCAGGCCCGTCCCGCGCTGCTGACAGCGGGGGCGAAACGACAAAGGCAAGGAGATCACTCTCCTTGCCGCTCTTAAGGTATAGCGCACTGGGGGGCTTGCGGCAAGGCCCAGGGGGTGGCGCAGAATCGGCGGGCAAGGCCACAACCTGCGGAAATGAGGGCACGACGTGCGTGTGTTGGTGACGTGTGGGGGGCCGGCGGCCTCGTCGGAGTGGGCGCGATGAGCCGGCCGTACGTACGGGATCTGCGCGAGGTCGACGAGAGTCAGGTCGGCCTTGTCGGTGGCAAGGGTGCCCAGCTGGGTGGGTTGTCGCGGGTCGACGGCATCCGGGTGCCGGCCGGTTTCTGTGTGACGACGGACGCCTACCGGCAGGTCGTCGCGCCGTCGGTCCGTGATCAGGTTGACCGGTTGTCGCGTCTGGACGCGGACGACCGGGACGGGATCCGTGCGCTCAGCGCGGAGATCCGCCAGGTCATCGAAGGCGTGACCCTTCCGGCCGACCTCGCGGCGGCCGTCACCCGCGCGCTCAACGGCGAGGTCGCCTATGCCGTCCGCTCCAGCGCCACGGCCGAGGACCTGCCGACCGTCTCGTTCGCCGGGCAGCAGGATTCGTATCTGAACGTCGTGGGCGCGGCGGCGGTTCTTCGGCACGTCAGCCGGTGCTGGGCCTCGCTCTTCACCGAGCGGGCCGTGACCTACCGCCGGCGCAACGGAATCGACGACCGTACGGTCCGCATGGCCGTCGTCGTCCAGCGGATGGTCCTCGCGGACGCGTCCGGGGTTCTGTTCACGGCCGACCCCGTCACCGGCAACCGGAAGGTCGCCACCGTGGACGCCGGCTTCGGCCTGGGCGAGGCCCTGGTCTCCGGGCTGGTGAACCCGGACGGGTTTACGGTGCGAAACGGCGAAGTGGTCGCCAGGTCGACCGGCGGAGACGTACCGGCGCTCACGGATGAGCAGGTGGTACGGCTCGTACGGCTCGGGCGCCGGATCGAGACGCACTTCGGCCGCCCGCAGGACATCGAGTGGTGCCTGGCCGACGACACCTTCCAGTTCGTGCAGAGCCGGCCGATCACCACGCTGTTCCCCGTCCCCGAGGCCGGTGACGAGGAGAACCACCTGTACGTCTCCGTCGGCCACCAGCAGATGATGACCGACGCGATGAAGCCCCTGGGGCTCTCCATGTGGCAACTGACCGCCATGGTGCCGATGCACGCGGCCGGTGGACGGCTGTTCGTCGACGTCACGCGGCGCCTGGGCTCGCCCGCGAGCCGGGCCGGTCTCCTGGACCTCATGGGGAAGGGGGACCCGCTGGTCAGGGACGCGCTGGAGACCGTCCTCGACCGCGACGACTTCGTCCCGACGCTCCCGGACACCGGGCCACCGGCGCGCGGCGCGTCCGCCGCAGGCGGGCCGCCCGCCCCCGCCGAGCCGGACCCGGCCATCGTCGCCGAGCTGATCGAACGCAGCCAGGCGTCCATCGCCGCCCTGGAGCGCGACATCCGGTCGAGGACGGGACCGGCGCTGTTCGACTTCCTGCTGGAGGCCTTCGAGGAGCACAAGCGGATCCTCGGTGAGCCGCTGAACTTCCGGGCGATCATGGCGGGGATGGAGGCCACGTGGTGGCTCAACGACAAGCTGGGGGAGTGGCTGGGCGAGAAGAACGCCGCTGACACGCTCACCCTGTCCGCCCCCGGCAACATCACGTCGGAGATGGGACTGGCGCTGCTGGACGTCGCGGACGTGATCCGCCCGCTGCCCGAGGTGGTGGCGTTCCTGCGGGAGGTCGAGGACGAGGATTTCCTGGACGACCTGCCGAAGCTCCCGGGCGGCCAGGAGGCGCGCGACGCGATCGAGGCGTACCTCGACCGGTACGGCATGCGCTGCGCGGGCGAGATCGACATCACCAGGCCACGGTGGCGCGAGCGCCCCACCACACTCCTGCCGGCGATCCTCGACAACGTACGGAACTTTGAACCGGGCGCGGCCGGGCGCCGCTTCGAAGAGGGAAGCCAGAAGGCGCGGAAGAAGGAGCAGGACGTACTGTCCCGCCTCCGGGCCCAGCCGGACGGGGAGGGGAGGGCCGAAGAGACCAAGCGGATGATCGACCAGGTCAGAGCCTTCATCGGGTACCGCGAGTACCCGAAGTACGGCATCGTCGCCCGCTACTTCGTCTACAAGCGGGCCCTGCTGGCCGAAGCCAGGCGGCTGGTACGGGCGGGCGTGCTCCGTGAGAAGGAGGACATTTTCTTCCTCACGTTCCAGGAACTCCGCGATGTCGTCGTACGCGAGACCCCTTCGAACGACCACCTCGTCCTCATCCAACGACGCAAGGACGAGTTCCGCTCGTACGAGACACTCACCCCGCCCCGGGTACTCACCTCGGACGGCGAAGCTCTGAGCGGCTCGTACCACCGCGACGACGCGCCGGCCGGCGCCCTGGTCGGCCTGGCGGTCTCGGCGGGGACGGTCGAGGGCAGGGCCCGCGTCATCCTCGACATGGCGGATGCCGACCTCGAAGCAGGCGACATCCTGGTCACCACTTTCACCGACCCCAGCTGGTCGCCCCTGTTCGTGGGCATCGCGGGCCTGGTGACGGAGGTGGGAGGCCTGATGACCCACGGAGCGGTGATCGCCCGGGAGTACGGCCTGCCGGCGGTGGTGGGCGTGGAACGTGCGACGCAACGGATCCAGGACGGCGAGCGAATCCGCGTACACGGAGCGGATGGGTACGTTGAGGTGTTGGGCTGAGGGGGGTGGGTGGGTGGGTGCGGGTTCGGGCCGAGGGGTAGTCGGGGTGTCCGGCGTCGAA
>NZ_WWJY01000902.1 GCF_009865405.1 Streptomyces sp. SID3212
GCGTCCAGCAGCCGCGCGCCGGGAACTCCTGCCAGCGCGTCGGCCAGCCGCCGGCGCAGCGTCGCGAGCCGCGCGGGGTCCGCCTGCGGAGAGTCCGGGCAGAGCAGCACGAGCAGCGGCACCGGCGACCGGCCGCACAACTGGGCCGCCCCGCCCGCGAATTCGTCCACCGTGCGCTCGGCGTCGTCTCCGAGCCAGTCCTCGAGCCGCAGCAGTACGACGTTGCAGCCGGCCGAGTTGCGGCCGCTGTCGCCCGCCGGGTCGAGCAACTGCTGGAAGACCTGGCCGTAGTCGGCGCGCACGACCTCAAGTCCGAGGTCGAGGCGTTCGGTCCAGGCCCGCAGTCCGTCCTCCAGCGGGTCCGTGGTGAAGGTCGCCGAGACCACGAGCCGCCCGGCGGCGGGTGGCGTCACGGCGTCGAACCGGTCGAGGAGCGTGACCTGCCCGGGCGTCGGCCCGGTGTCGAGGCCGGCCACCACGGCGGCGGCGACCTGTTCGGTGGCCAGGACGGTGTCGGGGCCGAGTACGGAGTCGGAGAACGCCGTGCGCATCCGCCCGGGCCGTACGACGGTGCAGCCGAGCCCCGGCCGTTCGGCCGCGGTCGCGCGCACCAGGCCTTCCAGGGCGAGCTTGGCGGTCACGTAGTGCGACCAGCCCGGTGGCGGGGACTCCACCCACGCGGTGGAGACGGCGACCAGACGGCCGGAGCCCTCCGCGAGGACGGGCAGGAGCGCCGCCAGCGGCACCCGGGCGAGTTCCAGTGCGTCGTGCAGGTAGTCGGCGGCGCGCCCGTCCGTCTCCGGTTCCAGGGTGAGCGCGGTGACCGGCGGGAACGCGTTGAGCACCAGGACGTCCAGGCGTCCCCGCTCGGCGAGGATCCGCTCCCTGGCGGCCTGTGCCCAGGACCGGTCGGCGGCGTCGCCGGGCAGCAGGTGCACCTGTTCGGCCTGCTCGCCGAGGGCGGCGCGGACCCGCGCGGCGTCGTCGGCGCTGCGGCGGTGGCCCAGGTAGACGGTGTAGCCCGCCAGGGCCAGGGCCTGCGTCAGGCTCGCGCCGAGCCCGCGGCTGCCACCGATCACCAGCGCGGTACGGCCGGTACCGGGGACGCCGGCCGGCAGCAGGTCGCGCAGGTGTGCGACGTCGGATTCGGGCACCGTCCGGCGGACCAGTGCCCGTACTTCGACGCGGCCGTGCCCGGGCAGCGCGCCCATCAGGTCGATCAGGCCGTAGCGGCCGTCGGCCTCGCGGACCTGGAGTTCACCGGCCGTCCCGGCGACGGAGTCGTCGAAGTGCACCGTGATTCCGGAGACCAGCGCGTCCCGGCCCGGTATCTCCATGCCCGCCAGATAGCTTGCCCAGCCCAGCAGCAGGGCGTGCCGGGGAGAGACACCGGCGGAGTCGGCACCGGTGGCCCTCAGCAGTTCGCGCCACCGGCCGACCTCGGCGGGGCAGCCGGCCTCCCGCCGTTCCCCCACGTGTGTCCGCTCGACGGACACGCTGTCGCATTCCGTACGCCGGGGTCCCGCGACGTCCGCCGGGGCGTCGCCGCGGGGCCTGCCCGGCACGGTCCGTACGGCGACATCCAGCAACAGACGGCTTCCGTCGGTCACCCGGACGCTGAAGCCGTCCTCGGTCCGCTCGGCGGAACGCCGGTAGGTCTGGCCCGGATAGGCGGGCGCGTGGAACCGCGCGGTGATCCCCGTGATGCGGCGTGGGGTCCGCCTGCCGGGCAGCGCGGCCAGCGCGTGCAGGGTGACCAGCGCGCCGTGGGCGATGGGAGCTCCGAAGGAGGTCCTGGACGCGTAACCGGCGTCGGTGTGCAGAGGGTTGACGTCACCGCTGGCGGCTGCGAAGCACCGCACGTCCTGCTCGGTGATACGGAACTCGGTCGCGGCCACCTGGGTCACCTCTCCGCGCCGACCGGCGCCGCTTCACGGATCTTCCGGACCAGCCCGGTGAGCACCTGGCCCGGGCCGACCTCGTGGAGCACGGGTTCGGGCCGCTCCAGCAGGAACCGCACGGTCTCGGTCCACCGCACCGGTGAGGTGAGCTGCCGGCGCAGTTCGTCGGCGAGCCGGTCGTCGGTGTGCGGGCGGGCGGTGGTGTTGGCCACGACCGGGATGCGCAGCGGGGCGAGGCGGTACCGCCGCAGGGCCGTGCCGAACTCCTCGGCCGCCGTGGCCATGTGCCGGGAGTGGAAGGCCCCGCTGACCTTGAGCGGGATCACGGCCTCCGCCCGTCCGCCCAGGGACCGGCTTGCCTCCCGTACGTCCGCCGCGGAGCCGGAGATGACGATCTGGGTGGGGGCGTTGAGGTTGGCGATGTCCACCTCGGGGTGCTCCCGGAGTGCTTCGCGCAGCGCCTCCTCGGTCAGGCCGATGACCGCCGCCATCGCGCCGGGCCCCGCCTTGGCCATCGCCTCGGCCCGGTGCCGGACCAGTTCGAGTCCGGTGAGGAAGTCGAAGGCGCCGGCGGCGAACAAGGCCACGTACTCGCCGAGGCTGTGTCCGGCGACGAAGTCGGGTACCTCACCGCTCTCCCGTACCTGGTCCAGGTAGCCCAGCGCGCCGACGACGTAGAGCGAACACTGGGTGTAGCGGGTGTCGGTGAGCTTGTCGGCGGGCGCGTCGAGGCAGAGCTCCTCGACCGAGTAGCCGAGCAGCGCGTCCGCCCGCCGCACCAGGTGCGGATAGCGGGGGAACAGGTCGCGTCCCATGCCCTGCCGGTGAGCGCCCTGGCCGGGGAAGAGATGGACGAGTGTCATGACGGTCACTCCGAGGGGTCGGTGAGCCGGTGGGTGGCCGGGGGACGGTGGACGGCCACGGTCATTTCGGGGCCAGCCGGGCCAGCCGGAGGTGGAGCAGCGTCGCGGCTTCGGCCATCAGCAGGTCGGCGAGTGTGTCCGGGTGGCGGGCGCGCCAGTTCTCCAGGGACGTACCGGCGACGAACCCGTTGAAAGCTCCCATGGCGGGTCCGCAGGCCACCTGGTAGTCCACCCGCCGCTCACTCGCGCCCGCCATCGCCAGCCGTGTGGAGTGCACGAAGTACCACTTGAAGACCAGGGCCATCCGGTGTTTGGGGTCACCTTCGGCGCGGGCCAGTTCGAGGGGGTCGCGGGTCGCGTAGTGAGCGGCGGTCTCCTGCCAGATCTCCTCGAAGCTACGCCTGAAGAAACGATCCTCCAGCTGACGACGGGTGGCGGCGTCGATGGCCTCCAGGGAGTCGTACCGCCGGTAGAGCTCGTAGAGCTTGTTGGCACGGGCGGGAAAGAGGAGCCCTCTGCCGAGCACCTGCGCCCTGGCACCGATCTCCAGCATGTCCCCGGCCGGGACCATGGTGGTGTCCTGCACACCGGCGGCCTGGAGAAGGTCCTTCACGTCGTCGGCGGTGCCCGCCTCCACCGTGCACTGGTTGATGCTGCCGGTCAGCACGAAGTCGGCACCCAGCAGGAAGACCGCGGCCACCGCCTCCGGCGTGCCTATGCCACCGGCCGCACCGACACACACCGTCCGCCCCCGCGCGGTACGGTCCCGCATGCGGACGATCTCGGGCAGCAGGGTGATGAGCTGCCGCTGGTCGGTGTGGCCGCCCGAGTCCCCCTCGACACACAGGTCGTCCGCCATCGGCACGTACGGCGCCAGCGCCGCCTCCTCCGCGCCGATGGCCGCCGAGGAGGCGAGCGAGGAGACCAGATGGGCCGGCGCGGACGTGAGGAACGCCCGGGCGGCCTCGGGCCGGGAGACCTTGCCCATCACGGAGTTCGGCACGACGACGGAGCCGTCGGGGGCCCGGTGCACACCGCTGAGCCGGTAGCGGACGAGGGCCGCGCTCGGCTGGACGAACGCGGCGGCCTCGACCCGCCGTACCCGCCGCGCGAGGAAGAGGTCGACCGCCCTCTCCTCGCGGCGCGGATCCTCGGGGTTGGCCAGCAGGTTCATGCCGTACGGGCCGTCCGGGCCCACGGCGGCGCGGATCCGCCCGATCGCCTCGTCGATGTGTTCCGGCCGCAGGCCCCCGGTGCCGAAGTAGCCGAGCAGGCCGGCCCGTCCCATCCGGCCGACGAGCGCCGCCGACGCGATGCCCTTGTACATCGAGCCGGAGACGTACGCGAGGCGCACACCGTGACGACGGCGGAACTCCGCGCTGCCGAGCGCCTCGGCGGGCTGCCGGACTCCGGCGGGTGCGAACCCGTCCAGGGTGGTCATGTCTCCCGTACTCCTCGGATAGGCACTGCGGTCGTGGGTCTGGCACCGCGCACGCACAGAGCGGCGCGGAAGCCCGCTGGGGCGTCGAGGCAGTGGCACGTCCAGAACTCCGGCGCGGGCACGGCGGCGCTCCGGCCCAGCGACGGCCGGGCGTCCCGCCAGGAGAAGTCCACCTCCGCGAACGGAAGGCGCAGTCCGACGCCCATGGCCTTGGCCAGGGCCTCCTTGAGGGCCCACAACTGGATGAACTCGGCCTGCCGCCGCTCCTCGGGCAGGGCGGCCAGCCTTCCGCGTTCGCCAGGGGAGAGGCAGTTGCGCGGCAATGCCCGGGGGTCGTCCGTCTCCCGCAGCCGTTCGATGTCCACCCCGACCCTCCGGCGCGCCGAGACGGCGACCACACAGGTGCCCGCCGAATGGGAGAGGCTGAACTCCCGTTCGTCGCCGAAGCGGCGGGCGATCCGGGGCTTGCCGTACCGCTCCTCGGTGAAGTCCCAGCTCCGCGGCGGTACCGACGTGCCTTCCGACAAGGAGTGCCTCAGCAGCCAGTGGGCGAGGACGTATTCGTTCCGGTCGGTCCGGCGCAGGAAGCGACTGGCCCGCTGTTGTTCCCGGTCGGAGAGCGACCGGAACCGTTCCCGGCCGGCCTCGTCGTCCACCGTCACCGGGAGCCGGGCGAGGCGCAGTACGACATCGGGTTCGGGGGACGGCAGCTTCTCGATCAGCCGCCGCGGACCGTCCCGGACCCCTGTCACGAGGCCTTGGCCGCGGCCTGTTCCTGAGCCGAGTAACTGGCCAGCAGCTCCGGGACCTCCCTGGCGATGAAGCCGAAGAGGTGCTGAGTACGGTCCAGGCGCTGACGCCGCTCCGCGTCCTCGTCCTTGAGGGTGTGCTGGGCGTCGCGCAGGATCCGGTCGAACTCCGGGATGTTGGCGAAGACTTCGAGGACGGCGTTGGGCCAGGACTCGCTGTTCATGTGAAGGGCGTACTCGTCGGTCCCCGGGATGTCCCTGCGGAGCACCACGTGGGCGGGCACGAGCTGGTCGGCGACCCGGTCGATCGCCTCACGGGTGGTGCCCAGGCGCTCCACCAGCTCGGCGGTCGTCTGCTCGGTCGGGTCACTGATGATCAGCCAGCCGATGACACGTCCGCGCTCGTGCGGCATGCCGTCGTTCTGCCAGTAGTAGTCGGCGACTCCGTTGACGATGATGCGCTCACCCTCGGTGAGGCCGGGCAGCTCTGCGTCTTCGCTTCCACCGGTCGGATCGGTACCCATGGGTGTCCGCCAATCTTGTCGGGCAGTCGGCCTGCATCGGTCGTGAAGACCTCTGGTCGGTGGCCCCATGCTGTCCGACGGACGTGAAGCAAACCTGCCAGGAATCTGTAATGGCTGATGACATACCCCTTGCCCGGCCCCTGGGCCGTGGCCGCCTACCGTGACGGCTCCGTCACGTGCTGAGATGAGCGGCGTGGTCCTGACAAGCTCCGCCATCTACCGGTGAAGGAACGGCTGTGTCTCATGCCATCGGTTTCAACCTGCTGGGAGCCATGACCGCGCATCAGGGGAACCGGCAGATCAGGCTCGGACCTGCGAAGCAGCAGTGTGTCCTGGCGGCCCTGCTGATCGACGCGAACCGGGTCATCCCCATGGACGCGCTGCTCGACCGTGTATGGCACGAGAACCTTCCGCCCACCGGCCGAGCGGTCCTGTACAGCTACGTCGCGCGCCTCCGCCAACTGCTGCACGCCGCCGGGCAGGGCGGTGAGCCGGCCGACGTGCCCGCCATCGTCCGCTCGTCGGGCGGCTACATGGCCCGTGTGTACCTGTCGCAGGTCGACCTGCACCGTTTCCGCAGCCTCGTCGTCTCCGCCCGTAGCTTCGCCTCCGATCCCGCGGCCGCCTGCGAGCGTTACCGGACCGCGCTGGGGCTCTGGCGTGGCGAACCACTGCCGGGCCTCACCGGCCCCTGGGTGGAGGCGGTGCGGGAGTCCCTCTCCGCCGAGCGGACGGCTGCGCTGATGGAATGCCACGCCGCGGAACTGCGCGCCGGACGGCATTTCACCCTGCTGCCGGAATTGGAAAACGTTGCCAAGGACCGCCCGCACGACGAGGTCTCGCTGCGGCACCTGATGACGGCTCTGCACCGCAGTGGCCGCAGCGCCGAGGCCGTGGCCCGCTACGACCGCACCCGCCGTCTGCTCTCCGAGGAGCTGGGCGTCGACCCGAGCCCGGCCACCCAGGAGCTGTACCAGGAGTTACTCCGGGCAACCGACACGCACACCCTCGACGGGGCCGGCGGCGCGGCGTCCCGCGAGCCGGCCGCCCGGCCGTGCCCGATCACCCGGCCCGCTCAATTACCCTCGCTCTGCCGCGCGTTCACCGGACGCGATCAGGAATTACGCTTTCTTGACGCTGTTCTGACGGCGTCGCCGTACGAATCCGGACAGTCCCGCACCGTGCTCCTGGAAGGGATGGCGGGCATCGGCAAGACCACCCTCGCCCTTCAGTGGTCGCACCGCGCCCGCGAGCGGTTCCCGGACGGGCAGCTGTACCTGGACCTGCACGGCAGTGATCCGCACCGGCCTCCGTTGTCCTCCTCGGCCGCCCTCCAGCGCTGCCTGCGGCACCTCGGCGTTCCCGCCTCGCTCATCCAGGGAGACGTGGACGAGGTCGCCGCGCTGTGGCGTTCGGTCGTCGCGGACCAGCGGCTGCTCCTGGTGCTCGACGACGCCGCCTCCGCCGACCAGGTCGAACCCCTGCTGCCCGGCGGCCGCGGCTGCGCCACCCTCATCACGAGCCGGGGACGCCTCGACCGTCTGGCGGTCCGCCACGACGTCCACCCGCTGACCGTGCCGAACCTGCCTCCCGACAAGGCCACCGACCTGCTGACGGCTCTCGTCGGACCGTCCCGCACCGACGCGGAACCCGAGGCCGCCGCTCTGCTGGCGGAGGCCTGCGGCGGGCTTCCCTACGCCTTTCAGGTGCTCGCCATCCGGTTGCAGCGCCGCCCCCGGGAGCCGCTGTCCGCCACGGTGGCCCAACTGGAGCGCACCTCTCCCCTGGACCTGCTCCGGACCGGTGCTTCCGGTTCCACCTCGGTCCGCGCCTTGCTGGACACGTCCTTCGAGGCCCTGCCCAGTGAGGCGCGGCGCGCCTTCCCCAGTCTGGGAACGCTGTCGGCCGCCCCCTTCCGGGCGGAGGAGTTCGCCGCGCGCGCGAAGTGCACGCCCTTGGAGGCGCAGGACATCCTCAGTGCGCTCGCCGAGGAGCACCTGCTGGACGACAGAGGTTCACACACGTACGCGGCCAGCGCACTGGTCCGCTCCTACGCGAGGACCGTGGGCCGCGCGGCCTCGTCGGCTCACCCGCCCTCGAACAACGAGGCCACCACGGTCGCGTGCCGTCAGGGGAGTTGACCCGCACGGTGTTCCGTACGGGCCTTGGCGGGCCCGGGCCTCCGGGTGGGTGAGATCCGCCGCGCAGCCGAACGTGGTGGTGCCCCTCGGTGACCGGCCGTCAGGCGGTCGTCAGGAAGACGCAGGCCGGGCCGACCAGCGGGACGAACGAGTGTGTTCATTCTTCGGCGATCCACTGGGCCAGGGCGATCAGGGTGTTTTCCGCGCTGTTCGCCATGTAGTCGCGCAGTGCTTCCAGGTCGCCGCGGGTGGTGCCCAGGACCGGGTCGAGGCGCAGGAGGCGCCAGGACTGTTCCACGACGGTCCCGCGTCCCTGGGGGCGGAGGGTCCAGCTCCATCGCACGATGCCGTCCTCGGCGCCGCCGACCACGAAGGTGAAGGCGGTGCCGGGGTCGGCTCGTACGATCTGGGAACGGGTCGTCCATCGCCTGCCGTCCTTGTGGTTGCGGCCGCTGAACCAGGCGCCGGCCCGGGGGCCGGCTCCCTCGTCGAAGGTGACGTCCGTCGCGTTCGGGCTCCAGCGGCCGATCGCGGACACGTCGCTGACCAAGTCGTACACCCGGGCCGGCGGGGCGTCGACCCAGGCGCGTCGGGTGAAGGCGAAGTCCGATGCCTCCAGGGGCTCGGACAGGTCGTGTTCGTCGGTGGTGGTGGTCACGGGATCCTCCTGGGTGGGTGGGTGCCGGAGAGTGGCGTACGGCCACGTCACCACCGGTGTCGTCGGGCAGCCACTCCCGCCGGTGCCTATCCACGCCAGGGGCAGGCTGTGCGTTCCGGGTCGGCCCATACTCGGAGCCATGAGCGGAAAAGTGCAGCTCGGGGACTTCTTGCAGACGCGGCGCTCCCAGCTGCGTCCTGAGGATCTCGGAGTGCCCACGTATGGAGAACGCCGGCGGGTGCCGGGCCTTCGGCGCGAGGAGCTGGCGCTGCTGGCGGGGGTGAGCGTCTCGTACTACACCCGGCTGGAACAGGGGCAGTCCCTGAACGCCTCGCCGCAGGTGCTGGACGCGATCGCCCGGGCTCTGCGGCTGGAGGAGGCGGAGCGCCTGCACCTGCACAACCTGGCCCGCCCGGCCGACGGGCCGGGCCGAGGCCGGCGGCCGGCGCCGGAGCGGGTGACGGCGGCGACCGGTCAGTTGCTGGAGGCACTGGCGGACGTCCCGGCGATCGTGATCGGCCGGCGCAGCGACGTCCTGGCGTGGAACCGGCTGGGCCACGCGCTGTTCGCCGGGCACCTGGACCCGGGCGCCCCGGACCGGCCGGCGGAGCGCCCCAACATGGCCCGGCTGGTGTTCCTCGACGCGCACACCCGTGACCTGTACGCGCACTGGCCGAGCAAGGCCAGGGCCGTGGTGGGGAACCTGCGCCTGGTGGCGGGCCGTCACCCCGACGACGCGGCCCTGCACGAGCTGGTCGGCGAACTGAGCGCGAAGAGCACGGACTTCGCCTCGATGTGGGCCGACCACCGCGTCAAGCCCTGCGCGGTGGACACGTACGAGATGCGTCATCCGCTCGTCGGACCGCTGACCGTCAGTCAGCAGACCCTGAGCCAGGGGCCGGGCCAGAACATCGTGGTCGCCACCACCGAGGCCGGATCGCCCTCACGTACCACACTGGCCCTGCTCGGCCAGACCCTCGCCCGGCCCGGCACCCAGGGCGACCCGGTACGACCGGGAGCGCGGGCCGAGGCGGGCTGACCCTCCGCACCACCACCGGGCTCCGGTCGGCCTACGCGGTCGCCGCCCCGTCCAGGCGCGCGTTCTGTGATCGGACGTTGCCCGGAATGACTTCCTGGCGCCCGCCCCGGGCCCAGGCCATCCCCCCTGTGCGTCGGCGTACCGCTGCCGCATGCCCGAAAACAGTGAAGGCATCATGTTCAAGAAGCTGTCCACGACCGCCACCACCGCCGCGATCCTGTCCGCGACCGTGATCGCGGCGACCGGTGCGGTACCGGCGTCGGCCGTCTCCGCGCTGCTGAGCAACCCCCGGATCGCCGCGCACTTCGACCTGGCCCAGGGCCAGATGCCGGAGAACATCGCCCTGGCCCCCGACGGGAGCGCGTACGTCACCTTCGCCGGCGCCCGCCAGCTCGCCCGCGTCTCCCCCGACGGGACCGTCCGCGTCCTGGCCACCCTGCCCGCGCCCGCCGACGGCGGTGTCGACACGCCGGTCCTGGGCTTCCCCCTGACCACCGGCGTCGTCCGGGCGCACGACGGCACCCTGTACTTCTTGTACGCCACCGGCACCGCCGACCTGACCGGTGTGTGGCGCCTGCGCCACGGCGGCACCCCGCGGCGCATCGCCGCGCTGCCCGCGGCCGGCCTGCCCAACGGCCTGGACCTGGACCGGAGGACCGGGACCCTCTACGCCACCGACTCCGTCCTCGGCACCGTCTGGAGCGTGCCGGTCGCCGGCGGGATCCCCACCGCGTGGTCCACGGCTCCCGAGCTGGCCTCCACCGGCTTCCTCGGGGCCAACGGCCTGAAGATCCACGACGGGGCGGTGTGGGTCACCAACCTCGACCGGGGCACGGTCCTCCGTATCTCCGTCCGGCGGGACGGGCGCGCCGGCACGGTCGGGGTCCGGGCCACCGGCCTGGCCGGGATCGACGACTTCGCCTTCACCGGCCGCGGCGACCGGATCCTGGCCGCCCTCAACGGCTCCAGCGAGGTCGCGCTCGTCCGGCCGGACGGCACCCACTCCGTCGTCCTGACCGCCGCCGACGGCCTCCAGAACCCCACCTCCGTCGCGCTGCGCGGCAACACCGTCCACGTCGGGAGCGCCGCGTACGTCACCGGCGAGGACCCCAACCTCGTCCTCGCCCACCTCGACGACTGACGCAACGGCCGGAACAGAACCGCATCTCAGGAGAACACCTTGCAGCGTACGAACCAGCTCACCCTCGGCGGTGTCACCCTCACCCGCGTCGAGGAGACGCACGGCCCGATCATGCCCGCCGACCAGTTCTTCCCCGACCTGCCCGAGCAGGCCTGGAAGGACCACCGCGAGTCCCTCGTGCCCGACCACCTGGGCGCCGACGACACCATGGTCCACGTGGCCATGCAGACCTGGCTGCTCCGCAGCGGCGGCCGGACCATCCTGGTCGACACCGGTGTCGGCAACAACAAGACCCGGCCCGCCGTCGCCGCGTGGGACCACCTCGATCTGGACTACCTGGGCAACCTGGCGCGTGCCGGGGTACGGCCCGAGGACGTCGACCTCGTCGTCAACACCCACCTCCACGTGGACCACGTCGGCTGGAACACCCGTCTGGTCGACGGCGCCTGGGTGCCGACGTTCACGAACGCCACCTATCTGATGCCCAGAGCGGACTTCGCGTTCTGGAACCCGGCGGACAACCCGTCCGTCGCCGGCGGGGTCAACGAGAACGTCTTCGAGGACAGCGTCGCCCCCGTGCACGCCGCGGGCCAGGTCCAGTTGTGGGAGGGAAGCCACACCATCGACGAACATCTGAGCCTGGAGGCGGCCCCCGGCCACACTCCGGGGTCCAGTGTCGTCAAGCTGATGTCCGGCGGCGAACGGGCCCTGCTGGCGGGTGACATGGTGCACACTCCGCTCCAGGTCGCACACCCGGACCACAACAGCTGCTTCTGCGAGGACCCGGCGCAGGCCCGTACCACCCGCCGCAGGCTGCTCGGCTGGGCCGCCGACGTCAACGCCCTCGTCCTGCCCGCCCACTTCAGCGGCCACAGCGCCCTGGAGGTCGAGAAGACGGGCAGCGGCTTCGCGATCAAGAAGTGGGCCCCGTTCACCCGGTACTGATCCCGGCTTCCACCCCGCCGCCGCTCCGGCCCACCCGGAGTGGCGGCCCCTACCGGAGCACACCAGCCCGGAGCACACCAACAGCGAGGAGAAGCGTGATGGCGCCCGCCGGTTCGGTCATGGTCACCACCACCTCAGGCCCGGTCCGCGGCCGTCGCGGCGAACACGGCACGGTGTTTCTCAATGTGCCGTACGCCGCTCCGCCTGTCGCCCAGGGACGTTTCGCGGCGCCGGGCCCTCATCCCGGGTGGACCGGGGTCCGTGACGCGACACGGCCGGGGCCGACCGCGCCCCAGCCCGTCCGGGACTCCTTCGGCAGCCTCGACATGTCGCCCTACTTCGGGCCCGGTTGGCAGCGCGGCGACGACTACCTCACCGTGAATGTCTGGGCCCCCGAGCCGGACGGACCGGCCCGGCCGGTCATGGTGTTCGTACACGGCGGAGGCTTTGTCGCCGGTTCGGGCCGGGCGCCGCTCTACGACGGAACGGCGTTCGCCCGCGACGGTGTGGTGCTGATCACCGTCAACTACCGGCTGGGCATCCCCGGTTTCCTCCACCTGCCGGACGCCCCGGACAACCGCGGCATGCTCGACGTCCTGGCCGCCCTGCGGTGGATACGGGAGAACGCCGCCCGCTTCGGCGGTGACCCCGGCAACGTCACCCTCTTCGGCCAGTCGGCCGGGGCCATCGTCGTGAGCGGTGTTCTCGCCGACCCGGCCTCGTCCGGCCTCCTGCGACGCGCGATCATCCAGAGCGGCACGGGCACCGGCGCCTTCACCCCCGGGCAGGCGGGCATCGTCACCGCCGCCGTGGGCCGCGCGCTGGGTCTCGTACCCACCGCCAGGTCTCTGGCCGACCTCCCCGACGAGCGCCTTGTCGCCGCCACGGCCGGCGTCACCGGGCTGGATCTGCGTACGTCCACCCATCACGACCCGCTCGGCGGCATCACCTCCTTCAGCCTGGTCGGCGAAGAACAGCCCGCCTGGGCGGTCGCCGCCGGCCGGGGAGGGGAGGTCGATCTGCTGATCGGCAGCAATCTGGACGAAGGCTCCCTGTATCTGGCCCCGCTGGGACTCCTGGCGGGCACCACCGACGCCGATGTCCGCGACACGGCGGCGAAGTTCCATGCCGATCCCGAGGAGGCGGTCCGCGCCTACCGGGCACAGCGCCCGTCCGCGACCACCGCCGAGCTGCGGACCGGGATTCTCGGTGACGGGCTGTTCCGGGCCGGCACCCGGCGCATGGCCGACGCACACGCGAAGGCCGGGACCGGGCGGACGTACCACTACGAGTTCGGCTGGCGCTCCGACGCGGTCGACGGGCGGCTGGGCGCCAGCCACGTCATGGAGTTGCCGTTCGTCTTCGACCGCCTGTCCCTGCCGTCGCTGCGCGGCCCTCGCGGGCTCCTCGGCACCGCCGAGCCGCCCGCCGCGCTCGCGTCACGTATGCACCGCGCGTGGATACGGTTCGCCGAGACCGGAGATCCCGGCTGGCCCGTCCACGAGCCTTCCGAGGGGTACGTCCAGCCCATCGGCCATGTCCCGCCCGTCGGCCTCGGCTGACCGGTGTCAACGGGCCGCCGTCTCGGGAGAGTTGCCGGTGTCCGCCACGTCCCGCGCCTGCGGGTCCTGCTTCTCCTGCCGCGCGGAGAGCGGTGCGGCGATGTCCTCCAGCGACTTGCCCTCGGCCGCGACGGCGAAGAACCAGGCCACGATCCCCGCCAGCACCATCAGTGTCGCGCCGACGCAGAACGCGGTCACCGCGTCGCTCACCACTCCGCTGTCGGTGAGTTCGGCGAACAGCAGCGGGCCGGAGATGCCGCCGGCGGCCGTACCGATCGCGTAGAAGAAGGCGATCGCCATGGCGCGGGTCTCCATCGGGAAGATCTCGCTGACGGTGAGATACGCGGAGCTGGCCCCGGCCGAGGCGAAGAAGAGGACCACGCCCCAACAGACCGTCATGGTGGTCGCGTTGAGCCAGCCGTTGCCGAACAGCCACGCGGTGACGAAGAGCAGGAGCCCGGACACGACATACGTACCCGCGATCATCGGCTTACGGCCCACCGTGTCGAACAGCCGGCCGAGGAGCAGCGGGCCGAGGAAGTTGCCGAAGGCGATGGCGGCGAAGAAGTACCCGGTCGAGCCGCTGGAGACGTCGAAGAACTTCACCAGGATCGAGCCGAAGCCGAAGGTGATCGCGTTGTACAGGAACGCCTGGCCGATGAAGAGGGAGAAGCCGAGCACGGCGCGCTTGGGGTACTCGCGGAAGAGCGTCCTGCCGATCTCGACGAAGCCGATCGAGCGCCGCTGCTCGATGGTGAGCGCCCCCGCCGGCTCGGGCAGCGGGCGACCGGTCTCCGCCTCGACCTCCTTCTCCACGCCGTCGACCAGGTCGTTCGCCTCGTCGGACTGTCCGTGGATGAACATCCAGCGGGGGCTCTCCGGCACGTGGCGCCGTACGAGGAGGATGACCAGGCCCAGGACCACTCCGAGGGCGAAGGTGAGCCGCCATCCCAGGTCCTTCGGGAAGATGTCGGTGTTCAGGGCGACCACGGAGAGCAGTGCGCCACCCATCGCGCCGAGCCAGTAGCTGCCGTTGATGATGAGGTCGACGCGGCCCCGGTACTTGCTGGGGATCAGTTCGTCGATGGCGGAGTTGATCGCCGCGTACTCGCCGCCGATGCCGAAGCCGGTGAGGAAGCGGAAGAGGAAGAACCACCAGACCGAGAACGACACGGCGGTGGCGGCGGTCGCCGCCAGATACACCGCGAGGGTGATGAGGAAGAGCTTCTTGCGTCCGTACCGGTCGGTGAGCCAGCCGAAGAAGAGGGCGCCGGCGCACGAGCCGGCGACGTACAACGCGGCGGCCAGGCCGGTGACCTGCGCGTCGGAGATCGGCAGGCCGCTGCCGTCCTCCGAGAGGCGGCTCGCGATGTTGCCGACGACGGTCACTTCGAGTCCGTCGAGGATCCATACGGTTCCCAGGCCGATCACGATCATCCAGTGCCAGCGCGACCACGGGAGCCGGTCGAGCCGCGCGGGAACCTTCGTGGTGACGGTCCCGGTGACCGCGTCTCCGGATGGGGTCATGTTCAGCCTCCTGCCTGACGGCGACCCCGGTCGCGCCCGGGGTGCCGCGTCCGGTTACCCGTGGCCGAAAGACACAAACGCGGGTGGGGTGCCCCGGCTCCGCGCGGCTGGGCAGGCGAAGGCGGAGTAGCCTGATGTGGGGGGAAAAGTCGTTCTTGAGCGGCACGCCCCGTGGCGGTGGTGTGCCGGTCCGCATACTCTCCGTGTGCCACGGCGCGCACCGTCTGGAGTGAGTGTGATGTCCCACCACCTCGATTCCCCCGCTGCCAGGGCCGATGCCCGGCTGAACATCTCGGATCTCTACGTGTTCCGGGGCGACCGGGGCACCGTTCTCGCGATGAACGTGTGTTCCGATTCCGCGGGCCCGGACGCACCCAAAGGCTTCCACCCGGAGGCCCGGTACGAATTCAAGATCGACAGTACGGGTGACGCCGTCGAGGACGTGTGCTTCCGCCTTCGTTTCGGGCCCGCGGACGCGGACGGTTCGCAGGCCGTGGAGCTGTGCCGTCTGGTGGGAGCGGAGGCGGCCGACGACACGGCGGAAGGCACCGTGCTCCTCACCGGGGCGACAGGGCGGACCCTCCGTACGCAGGGGGGTCTGCGGTTGTGGACGGGTCGGGCCGGTGACCCGTTCTGGATGAATCCGGAGGTGGTGGAAGCGGTCGGTCAGGCCTTCCAGCACGGCACCGACGTCGAACTGCCCACGCCGGATCCGGGAGAGGCGACCGAAGAGGTGACCAGCCTGTTCTCCGGGATGAAGGTACGGTCCATCGTGCTCGAACTGCCGGACGACGACCTGCTGCCCTTCACCCGCAACAGGGACATCGGCGTCTGGGGGGTCACCGCGCTGGCCACCGACGCGGGCGGCTGGCACCGCGTCAACCGGTGCGGCATCCCGATGGTCTCGCCGATCTTCGCGCAGTTCGACGACGAGCTGGCGGAGAAGCTGAACCAGACCCCGCCCGCCGACGACATCCACACGTTCGGCACGGAGATCACCGACCGGGTCGCCGCGGTGGTGGGCCTACGCGGCACCACGTCGGACCCGCACGGTTACGGTCTGGAGGTCGCGGACCGGATCCTCCCGGACATTCTCCCGTACACGATCGGCACTCCCGCGGTGTTCGGTTTCGCGGCCTTCAACGGCCGGGCGCTGAATGACAACGCGGGCGAGGTCATGTTCTCCCTCGCCACCGACAGCGCCCTGAGCATCGGTCTGACCAAGGACTCGGTCGACGCCCTTCCGACGCCGTTCTTCCCCTACGTGGCCGCCGCCTGACGCAGCGGCCCGGGAGCCGAGGCGCGCGCCGCCCCGTAGAGCGCTTTCGCGCCCTCCAGGGATCAGGACCGGTCCAGGACGACCATGATCATCGCGGCGACGACGGTGAGGACGGCGGCACCGAGCATCAGCGTCCGCGCCGCTGCCGCCGCTCTCGCGAAAGTCCCTCCCGCCGTCCCTGAACCACGGGTGGCGGAGGGCGCCGGCGTACTTCGCGGGCAGGTGCGCCTGCCGCAGAAGGGGCAGCCGGGACGGGAACGCCGGACGGCCGGGGGCTCCGTCCAGTACGCGCCCAGCAGCGCGGCTCCTGAACCCTCTCCCCCGCCGGACAGACCGCACATCTCCATGCCCGGTCCAACGACGCAGCCGTCGGCCGGCGTCGGCGTCACCGCGTCCCGCAACCGAATCGACACACGCCGGGTCCCGTCGGTCATGACGGAGCCCGGCGTGTGTCCGGAGTGAGGAGCCGTCAGATCGCCGCGATACGGAGTCTGATCGTGCGGGACTCCGGGCGCAGGGAGAATTCAGGCCACACGTCCGGGCCGCAGGCGCGGGAGCCCAGGCCGTGTTGGGCCGCGTCGATGATCAGGTACGTCGTCGACGAGTCCGGGAGCTCGTAGGGGTGCGCCGCCCGGGTGATCTGTTGCGGGGTGTGGCGGCTGAGGGTGAAGCCGGGGCGGCGGCCCCGGGTGTCGGGGAGGGTGGTGACGCGCAGGATCCCGGTGTCGGCGCTCGTCAGGGTCAACCGGCGCAGTGCGGACCGGTGTCCGGTCTCCTGCGGGCGCGCGTACTGGACGGAGAGGTCGCGCAGGGGGGAGGAGAAGCGGCCGGTCCGGGCCGCGCGCAGGCTGTCGGGGTAGGACTCGAGCGGGCCGAGACCGAACCAGTCGGCGCCGTCGACGGGAGCCGTACCGTCAGGCAGGTCGAACCGTATGCCGATGCGCGGCCAGACCGTGGGCCAGCCGGTCGACGGGCCGGTCTCGACGCGGAGTTCGAGTACGCCGTCCTCCAGGGACCAGACGGATTCCACCATCACCGACAGGGCGGAGTTGGCCGCCGAGACCTTGTCGAGGGTGCGCAGGGCGTCCGGGGTACGTTCCACCTCGACGCGCCGGGTGGTGAGGCGGTCGAGTCCGTGGCCGCGCCACAGGTCCGCGTGGGAGATTCCGGCGACACTCGCGTCGCTCTCCTCTACCTCTCCGGAGGTGCCTTCGTCGTTGTCGGTCGGGGCACGGAACAGTTCCAGTCGCGGGCCCGTCACCGGGCGCCCGGCGAGGCGCGTCAGGGAGCCGCCGGTGAACTCGGCGATGCCGAGTGCCAGCGTCCCGTCGCTCGGCCGCCAGTCGGTCCGGGGGCGGACCGGGGGGACGGGGCGGGGCACCGTACGGTCCAGTTGCGCGGTCGCGAGCACGTGCCCCTCGTTCGCCCAGGCGGTTTCGGCCGCCAGGGCCGCGTCGAGGGTGAGCCACGTTTCCGCGTCCTGGGACAACGGGACCGGCGGGAGGGGTACGCGCGCCGATCCGCCGGCCGGGATCACGGGGGTCTCCAGATGTCCCGAGGCGGCAGGCGTTCCGTCGTGTTCGACGCGCCAGGAGAAGCGCAGGTCGGAGGTGTCCGCGGAGTGGCGCAGGTTGGTGATCTCCACATGGCCGGCCCCCTCGTCGTCCGCGTCGCCCGCGCCGAAGGTGAAGCGGATCGGCTGCACGACGGCCTTGAACTCGTACAGGCTCGGGGTGGGGACGTCGTCACTGAGCAGCATGCCGTCCATCACGAAGTTGCCGTCGTGGACGACCTCGCCGAAGTCACCGCCGTACGCGAAGTACGGCGTGCCGTCCGGGGTGGTCGTCGCGATCCCGTGGTCGCGCCATTCCCAGACGAAGCCGCCGTGCAGGCGCGGGTGCCGGTGTGTCAGCGCCTCGTACTGGTCGAGCGCCCCGGGTCCGTTGCCCATCGCGTGCGCGTACTCGCAGAGCAGGAACGGCTTGGTGCGCTGCCGGGCGCCCTGGGCCGGGGTGCAGTCGAGCAGCGGCGCGCGTGAGCCGTCGGTGCCGATCTGCTCGGTCTCCAGCACCGAGGAGTACATGCGTGAGTAGAGGTCGGTGTATTCGCCGGTGTGGTCGCCCTCGTAGTGGACGGGCCGTCCGGCGTCGCGGGCGTGGACCCAGGCCGACATCGCGGCGAGGTTGCCGCCGGTCCCGGCTTCGTTGCCGAGCGACCAGATCACCACGCTGGGGTGGTTCTTGTCCCGTTCGACGGTGCGCCGGATGCGGTCGAGGTACGCCTCGCGCCACGCCGGGTCGTCGCTCGGGTTGCCGGTCCAGCCGGTCTGGTCGAAGCCGTGTGTCTCCAGGTCGCATTCGAGGACGACCCAGAATCCGAGTTCGTCGGCGAGGTCGAGCAGCCGGGGGTGCGGCGGGTAGTGGCTGGTGCGGATCGCGTTCACGTTGAACCGCTTCATCCGGGCCAGGTCCTCGCGGGCGTGCTCCTCGTCGAAGACGCGGCCACGCTCGGGGTGCGTCTCGTGGCGGTTCATCCCGTGGAAGACGACACGGCGGCCGTTGACCAGGAACCGGTCGCCGCGGATCTCGACCGTACGGAACCCGATCCGCAGGGCAATGGTCTCGGCGGCGCTCGACACGGTGACGTCGTACAGTCGGGGGTGCTCGGCCGACCAGGGCTCCACGGCGCCGAGGTCGAACGGGGTCACGTCGGCCGGGGTCTCCCAGACGCGCTCGACGCCCAGTTCCGGCAGGCGGAGGGTGACGGGGAAGGCCGCCGCGCCGGCGGTGACCTCCGGTTCGATCCTGCCGTGCCCGTCGTCGAAGCCGGTCCGCAGCCAGACGTCCTCGACGCCGCCGGCCGGGCGGGCGAGCAGGGTGACGTCCCGGAAGATGCCCGGCAGCCACCACTGGTCCTGGTCCTCGACGTAGCTGGCCGCCGACCACTGGTGCACGCGTACGGCGACGACGTTGTCGCCGGTGCGTACGGACGAGGTCACGTCGAACTCGTGGGCGAGCCGGCTCCCGCCGGCGCCGCCGATCTCCTCGCCGTTGACCCAGAGCCGGAACAACGACTCGACGCCGTCGAACCGGAGGACCACCCGCTCGGCCTCCGCCCACGCGGCGGGGATCTCGATGTGGCGGCGGTAGTCGCCGGTGGGATTCTCGTCCGGGACGTGGGGCGGGTCGATCGGGAACGGGAACTGCACATTCGTGTAGATCGGCCGGCCGTACGCCCCGTCGCCCTGGAGCACCCAGTGCGAGGGCACCGGGAGGTCGTCCCAGCCGTGGTCGTCGAAGCCTTCGGCCGCGAAGTCCTCCGCCACCGACGCCGTGGGCGACAGCCGGAACCGCCACGGTCCGTTCAGGGAGAGGGAGGGGGCGTCGGAGTGGAGCCACGAGCGCGCCGCACGCAGCGCGCCGCGCCCTGGCGCGGTGTCCGATACATACCCGGAATGGGGGGAGGGCACGAGGTCACAACTTTCTCGATGGCGGAAGGACGGGTGGCGGCGTCCCCCGGTCGTGGCGCCCGGGGCCCGGTGGACCCCGGGCACCCGGCCGGCGGTGCGCCCCTTTCGTACGGATACGGGTACGGGTGTCTAGCGGACGACAACCGTGCGGATCTCCCACGGGCCGAGGGCGAGGTCGAGTCCGTCCGCGGCCGGTGTCGTGGCGAGCGGGCGGCCGAGCAGGTCGACGGTGGTGGCCTCGGTGAAGGCGCCTGTCACCCGGGCGTCCGCTCCGGTGTCGCTCATGGCGACCAGCCGTACCTCGGTGCCGGTGCCGCCGTCCTCGGTGGTGACGCGGCGGACGGCCGAGACGGAGACGTCCGTACCGTCGACCCGGATGCCGGTGGCGTCGGGGGGCAGCCGGTCCCCGGCGGGCGCGGTGCCGCGGGTGACGAGCACGTCGTTACGGAAGAGGTCCGCGAGGGCGACCGCGTTCGCCTGCCGCCAGCCGGCCGCCGGGGGCAGGACGGCGAAACGGTTCTCGATGCGCATGCCGAGATCCTGCGCGCCCGGTGCGGCGATCTCGGTCGCGGCGGGTTCGTCGCGGAACGGATGGATGTTGACGCTGATCGAGCCGATCGCGCGCAGGAGGGTGACGGCGAGTTCGGAGCCTTCGCCGACCACTTCGTACTCGGAGGTGTGGTCGAGCAGGACGTGGGCGGTGCCGGCCGAGACGAAGGACTCGGCGGGGAAGGTCGGGATCGGGTGTTCGCCCCAGCCTCCCTCGGCGGTGAGCCCGCGCGGGGTGACGGCGAACTGGCCGGCGGAGGCGGACCCGGTCACCGGCTCGGGCAGGGGTACGTGGAAGCGCAGCCGGTGGTCGGCGGAGCGGTTCAGGAACGAGGTGGAGACCCGTACGAACGGCTCGCCCACCCGTACCTCCACCAGGGTTTCCACCGAGGTCGGTACGGTCTCGGCGCTGCGTACGTCGCGGTCGGAGGAGAGCGCGGCGGGCCACGCGTAGACGCGGGTGACCCGGGTCCTCGACCGCAGCGGGCCGTTCTCCAGGACCTCGACGGCGACCTCGGTGGGCTCCGACACGAGCACGTCCCGGGCGGGCGGCCCGTAGTTGTAGCTGTCTCCCCGGTCCCCGCCGTCGACCAGGCGGCCGACACCGCGCAGGACGGAACCGTCGGCCCCGGTCACGTCCAGGGTGCCGTCGGCGGCGACGGCGACCTCGACCAGGCCGTTCGCCAGGGTGCGCTCCGTCGCGGTCGCGGGGACGAACTCCGCCGGCAGGACGGGAGTCCGGTCGGTGGGTCCGACCCGGAAGCTCGCGAGGCCGGAGGCGGGGACGTCCACCAGCGCGAGCGCGGTCGCGCGGGGCTCCTCCAGGGTCAGGACCCGCCACTCCCCCGGGTGCGCGGTGGCCGCCTCGGCGACCTTCCCGCGCAGGATCATCAGGTCGAAGGGGCCGCTGGAGGGCACCTCGGCGAGGTGGAAGACCAGGGATCCCGGGGTGAGTTCGTACGTGTCGATCAGCCGGCCGAACAGTTCGCGGCGGTGGATGCGCCGGAGCACCCGTTCGAGCTGGGAGGCGTCCATGCGCTCGTCGCTGAGCACGGTCGGGGCCTGGGAGATGAGCTGGACGGGGCGTACGGAGCCGTCGGCGGCGGTCGCGGCCAGCACCTGTCCTCCGGGCGGGGCGACGACGTCCACCTCGACCGCGGCGGTACGGGCGAACGGCAGCGGGTTGGCGACCAGATGGCCGTCGCTCGGCACCAGGGCGGCGGCCTCGGCGAGGGCGGCGTCCCGCACGGCCCGCGCGGTCTGCGCGGCCTCGGCGAGCCGCGCGTCCACCTGGTCGCAGGTCTCGTCGGTGCCTGAGCCGACGACGGAGTCGTGCGCGGCCGACTCGATGATCTTGTGCCAGGCGAGCGAGAGGAACGGCGTGTCGTCGCGCCGGGACCACAGGGCGTTCATCCGCTCGGCGTGGTCGACGGTGCGCTCGGCCACGGCCATGCGCTGCTTGAGCCCGAGGCGTACGGAGAGCACCCCGGGGAGGATGTTGCCCCGCACGTGGCTGCGGAGTTCGCCGGTGACGACGGCGGAGACCTCGTCGCGGGCGTGCGTACGGATGTACTCGTCGAGCGTCGCGATGGTGATGGAGCGCTCGTCGCTCGACGCGCGCCGGAGCCAGGCCGCGAGTCGCGGGTCGGGCGCGTTGTGGTCGGTGCCGGCCATCGCGAGCACCGGGTCGTTGCCCCAGCGGTCGGCGGTCATCTCCGCGTACTGGCCCAGGGCCCGGCCGATCTCGTCGGGCACCAGCAGGACGTCGAGGCCGTTGTCGTACCCGTCGAAGAGGAACTCGGTGCGCACCTCGGAGCCGTCGGGGGCGCGCCAGCGGAAGGCGTGGCCCTCGACGGAGCCGGGGACGCCGCGCCACAGGGCGGCGTGCTCGATTCCGGCGCGGGCCAGGATCTGCGGCATCTGCGCGATGTGGCCGAACATGTCGGGCAGATAGCCGAGGGGCATCGACCCGCCGAGTTCCGCCGCCGCGGCCCAGCCCATCCGGAGATTGCGTACGACGGTCTCGCCGGAGCAGAGGAACTCGTCGAGGAGGATGAGCCACGGGCCGACGGCGAGTTGGCCGCCGGAGACCAGCGCCGCGAGCCGGTCGCGGTTCTCGGGCCGCATCTCCAGGTAGTCCTCGATCGCGGCCATCTGCCCGTCGACGGTGAACCGGAAGTCCGGGTTCGCCTCGGCCGTCTCCAGCACGGTGTCGAGAGCGGCCACGAGCCGGTGCCGGAAGACCTGGAAGGGCTCGTACCATTCCCGGTCCCAGTGGAAATGGGGCACGAACACGGCGGAATTCTGCATGGGTCAGGGACCTTCTGTCGGCGGGGTGCGGAGAGAGGGGTGCGTCGGGGCGTGGCGGGTGGCCGGGCTACGCCGTCACTTCAGGGAGCCGGTGGCGAGCCCGGTGCGCCAGAACCTCTGGAGGAGGATGAAGACGATGATCACGGGCACGATCGAGACCAGCGAGCCGGTGATCACGGACTGCTGGAGGAGCGGCGCCCTGGCGGTCTGGCCGTTCCAGGTGTAGAGGCCGAGGGTGACCGGGAAGAGCGACTCCTTCTGGAGCATCACCATCGGCAGGAAGAAGTTGTTCCAGATGGCGACGAACTGGAAGAGGAAGATCGTCACCAGGGACGGTGCCATCAGCCGGGAGGCGACGGAGAAGAACGTACGGAACTCTCCCGCCCCGTCGAGGCGCGCCGACTCCAGGAGTTCCTGGGGTACGGAGGCGGAGGCGAAGATGCGGGCCAGGTAGACGCCGAACGGGCTGACGATGCTCGGCAGGAACACGGCCCAGTAGGTGTTGACGATCCCGGTCGCCGAGAACAGCAGGAACAGCGGGAGCGCGAGCGCGGTGGTGGGGACCAGGACGCCGCCGAGGATGACGGAGAAGAGGAACTCCCGGCCGCGGAACTGGAACTTGGCGAGCGCGTAGCCGCACAGGGCGGAGACCAGGGTGCCGACGGCCGCGCCGAGCACCGCGTAGATCACACTGTTCAGGGCCCACTGGAGGAAGATGCCGTCGCTGCGGGTGAACAGGGTGTGCAGGTTGCTGAACAGGTTGAAGTGGGAGAAGGCCAGGCCGTTGGTGGAGGCCAGGTCTCCTTGCGGTTTGGTCGCCGCGACGATCAGGAAGTAGACCGGCAGCAGGAAGTAGATGGTCAGGAGGACCATCACGGCCATCACCGCGGTGCGGCTCGCCCTGCTCTCGCGGACGGTGGGTTTGTCGCTCACGATCAGGTTGTTCACAGTCCGGCCCTCTTCGACGTCAGCCGCATGAACCCGAAGCTCAAGACGAAGGTGATGAGGGCGATGACCACGGAGATCGCCGCCGCCTGCTGGTAGTTGTTCCCCGAGGCCACCGCGTACGCGAGCATGTTCGGGGTGTAGGTGCTGGAGATGTTCGAGGAGATCTGGCGCAGCACGGCCGGCTCGGCGTAGAGCTGGAGTGTGCCGATGATCGAGAAGACCGTGGTGAGGACGATCGAGGGGGCGATCATGGGGACCTTGATCTGCCAGGCGATGGCCCAGTTGCTCGCGCCGTCGAGCTTGGCGGCCTCGTACAGCTCCTGCGGGATCGCTTGCAGGGCCGAGTACATGATCAGCATGTTGTAGCCGGTCCACAGCCAGGTGGAGATGTTCGCCGCCGACCACAGCACGGCGCCGGGACCGAGGAAGTCGGGGTGGAGCCCGATGCCGTTCAGCAGGTCGACCACGGGGCTGAGCTGCGGGGAGTAGAGGTACGACCACATGATCGCGGCGATGACGCCGGGGACCGCGTACGGCATGAACACCGCGATGCGGAAGAACGACTTGAGCTTCAGCAGCGGGGTGTCGAGCAGCAGCGCCATGATCAGGGCGACGAACAGCATGACCGGCACCTGCACGATGCCGAAGAGCCCGATGCGCCCGACGCTGGACCAGAACTCGGTGTTCTCGAAGACGTGCGCGTACTGCTGGAAGCCGCCGAAGGTCGTGTACGACGTGCCGTACTGGCCGCCGGAGCGGCGTACGACCCGGAAGCTCTGCCAGATCGCGTACCCGACCGGCACCAGGTAGAAGAGCACGAACGGGAGGAAGAACGGGGTCAGGAACGCGGTGATGACGCCCGCCCGGGGCCCGCCGCCGCCTGGACGGCGGCGGGAGCCTCGGGGCGCCGCCACCACGCGTATCACGCGGGTTTCGGTGTCGGTCATGCTGCGGTCACTTGCCTGCCTGGGCGGGGATGGCCAGGTCCTTCATCGATTTGAGGGCGGTCGCCTGGGCGGTCTTGAGCGCGTCGGCGAGGGTGCCCTGGCCGGCGGCGGCCTTGGCCATCGCGTCCTGGAGGCTCAGGTTGACCGTCTTCTGGGTGGGGCCCCAGGTGAAGCTGGTGTCGATGTTCTTGGACGACTCGGCGAAGACGTCGAAGATCTTCTGGTTGTCGTAGTACGGCACGCCCTGGGAGAGCTGGGGGAGTCCGGTGCCGACGGGGGACGCCGAGTAGAGGCCGCCGAGCTTGTTCTCCAGTGCGAGGGCTTCCGGGTCGGTGTTCAGCCAGGTGTTGAACTTGACCGACTCGTACAGGTGCTTGCTGCCCTTCATGAACGCGACGGTGGAGCCGCCCCAGTCGCCGGACGCGGCGTTGGTGCCCCAGGTCGGCATCGGGACGATCGTCCACTTGCCCGCCTGCTTGGGCAGGTTGTCGCGGAACATGCTGTAGCCCCAGGCGGCGCCGACATAGCTGGCGATCTGGTTCTGCTGGTACGCCGCGTACATCTGGGTCGAGCCGTTGGCGAGGTCGGTGCGGACGAGCTTGTCGTCGATCATCTTCTGCCAGTAGTCGGCGACCTGCTTGCTCTGCGGGGAATCGACGGTGACGTGCCACTTGTCGCCGGAGTACGAGTACATCTCCGCGCTGTTCTGCCAGAGCAGGCCGTTGAACCACTCGGCGTTGTTCGGGTCGAAGAACGTCATGGTGAGCTTGGGGTCGGCGGCGTGCAGCTTCTTCGCCTCCGCCGCGTACTCGTCCCAGGTCTTCGGTATCGCGAGGCCGTGCTGCTTGAAGATGTCGCTGCGCACGTAGAGGGCCATCGGGCCGGTGTCCTGCGGGAGGGCGAAGACGCCGGTCCCCGCGAAGCTGGTCTGCGACCAGGTCCAGGGGACGAACTTCGACTTGGCGGCGGTGGCCGCGGAGCAGGCCGACGCGTCCACGAAGGCGTTCTGGGTGCGCAGGTTGGGAAGCTCGTCGTAGCCGACCTGGGCGAGGTCCGGCGCCTTGCCCGCCTTGAGGGCGTTGCTGATCGTGCCGTACTGGTCGTTGGAGATGTTCTTCGTCTGGACCTGGATGTCAGGGTTCTGCTTGTTCCACAGAGCGACGACCTCGTCCATGCCGGGAACGGTGTTCCAGTACTGGAGGGTGACCTTGCCCTTCGCGGGCTCGCAGGACGCGGCGGCGGAGGAGCTGTCCGGCTGGTCGGAGGACGAACAGCCGGCCAGCAGGGCGATGCCCGCGGCCGCTGCGACGGCGGCCAGGCGGACGCGCGAGGCGGTGTTTCTCATGATTTCCTTCCAGAGTGTCCAGCTCCAGCGCTGGACGCGTCGACGTTGACACCTCAAGGCACGGGATGCCTTCTGGTTGGAATGCGCGGGTGTGGTCACCGGCGCGACGGCGTCGGACCAAGCGTCGAACGACGTTGCGGGAGTGGCACATCCGGTTCGCGTGAGCGCTCACGTGAACGTTCACGGAAGTCCGTGAATTTTCCGGAAGTTTGCGCTCCGGTCTGGATGTATGTCAAGACATTCGGGTCGGGCACATGTCCGGCGGGTTACGCGGAACCGCCCGGTCTCAGCTCGGCCCGGACGACCAGCTCGTCGGCCTCCAGGGGGTCGACGCCGGTCAACAGGCGCCCGACCTGGTCGATCGCGAGGGCCCCGAGGCGGCGTGTGTCGAGCGCGACGCTGGTGAGCGGAGGTTCGACGAGCGCGCCGAGCTGGAGGCCGTCGAAGCCGATCACCGCGAGGTCCCGGGGGACGCTCCTGCCCATCCGGCGTGCCTCCCGCAGGGCGCCGATGGCGACGATGTCGTTGAAGGTGAAGACCGCGGTGACCTCGGGGTGGGCGGTGAGAAGGGCGTTGAGGCCGAGTCCCCCGCCGTCGGCCGACTGGGCGGCGCCCGCCACCAGGCCGGGGTCGACGCCGTGGGCGGCGGCGGCAGCGGTGAACCAGACGCGCCGGATGCTGGGCTCGGCGCGGTTGTCGTGGTCGAGCATGCCGATCCGCGTGTGGCCCCGGGCGACGAGGTGCGCGATCGCGGCGTGGACGCCGGCCTCGCCGTCGACCCGTATCGAGCTGAACCGCCCCATCCGGGGCTCACGGCCGATGAGGACCATCGGCATGCCCCGGGTGAACCGGTCGAGGTCGCTCTCGGAGCAGCTGAAGTAGCCGACCACCGCGTCCACCTGCGAGCCGATCACCTGGAGCGTGCCGAGTTCTTCCTCGGCCCGGTCCGCGGTGTCGTACACGACCACGTGCCAGCCCCGGGCCCGGGCCGCCTCCAGGGCCGCGGCGGCGACCTCGGTGAAGAACGGGTTGAGCAGGTCCGGGATCACCAGGCCGATGGTGGTGGTGTCCTGCCGGACGAGACCCCGCGCGAACCGGCTCGGCCGGTAGCCCAGTTCCCGTGCCGCGTCCAGCACACGCTGCTTCGTGGAGCCGTCGATCTCCGCCTTGTCGTTCAGCGCCCGGGACACGGTCTGGCGGGACACGCCCGCCGAGCGGGCGACATCGTGGATCGTCACCCTTCGGGGTTCCGACTTCGACGGCGACACCATCGCGCACCTCCCGCTGCTCGCGGGCGCTGACGTGCCCCGCAGGGCCCGAGTATGCCCGACGCGTCGTCGGACCTCCCCGTTCGCTTCGGTCACGCCCGCTTCACGGGCCCGTCCGGGGCGCCCGGCCCCGGGCGGGGGGAGGGCCCGTACGGCGGACCGTCCCACCGTGATGCTTTCGTTTCGGAATCGCAACCGAGGGCGTGGCATGAATGAGTCGAATCCGTTATTTCTTTCCCTGCCCGGCACCTCGTGGCGACAACTCCGCGTGCCGGAGGAATTACGTGAGATCCGGAGGTGTGGAGTGATCGACCCGGGGCACACGCCGTTCTGGAGGTTGATAACTATGGTTCCCCTGCTTCTCGTTCTTCTGCTCGCCCTGATTCTTTTCGGCGCGGGCTTCGCACTCAAGATTCTGTGGTGGATCGCCATCATCGTGCTGGTGGTCTGGCTGCTCGGATTTGTCGTCCGGCCCGCGGCGGGCGGCGGCAAGCGAGGCCGCTGGTACCGCTGGTAGACAGCGTTTCTCGCACCATGTGGGTGGGGCCCCGTCAATGATGCCGGGGCCCCGCCCACGTGTGCGCGGGTCCGGGGCATTCCTGGTGCCCCGGCCCGGAAGTGACGAAAGCGGCGCGACGTGCGAACGCCGCCGGTATTCCGCTCAGTACGAAGGTGTCGGATGGATATACGAAGCAGGAACCGCGTGGTGGTCACCGGCCGCGAGGACGGCCCGGTGGTGATGCTGGCACACGGATTCGGGTGCGATCAGAACATGTGGCGTCTGGTGGTACCGGCCCTCGCGGAGAATTTCCGTCTGGTCCTCTTCGACCACGTCGGGGCCGGGCAATCGGATCTGGCCGCCTGGAACGCCGCGCGCTACTCCACTCTGGACGGGTACGCGACGGATGTTCTGGAGATCTGCCGCGAACTCGGTGCAGGACCGCTCACGTTCGTCGGGCATTCGGTCAGTTCCATGATCGGCGTGCTCGCCGCGAACCGGGAGCCGGAGCGTTTCGAGAAACTGGTCCTGCTCACTCCCTCACCCTGCTACCTCGACGACGGTGAGTACCGGGGCGGATTCAGCGCCGAGGACATCGACGAGCTGCTGGAATCCCTCGACAGCAACTACCTCGGCTGGTCCGGGGCGATGGCGCCGGTGATCATGGGCAATCCGGAGCGTCCCGAGCTGGGCGAGGAGCTGACGAACAGCTTCTGCCGTACGGATCCGGCCATCGCGCGCGCGTTCGCCCACACCACGTTCCGCTCCGACAACCGGGCCGACCTGCCGGGGGTGAGTATCCCCACGTTGGTGGCGGAATGCTCCGACGACGCGATCGCCCCGGCCGGTGTAGGAGCCTTCGTGCAGGCGCAGATCAAGGGGAGCCGGCTGGTCACACTGGAAGCGACCGGCCACTGCCCCCAGTTGAGCGCCCCGGAGGCCACCGCCGCGGCCATCACGGCGTTCGTGCGGGACGTCCGATGATGTGCGAGACGGGAGACCCCGCGCCCGGCATGCCCGGGTCCGGCGCCGACGACGGCGACGAGGGCGGGGAGAGGGACGGGGGCGGGCGGAGCGGCGGGAACGAGCGGGCCCTGTTCGCGTCGCTGCTGGAGGACAGTGCGGAGGACCTGTACGAGAACGCCCCGTGCGGCTATCTCTCCACCCTCCTGGACGGCCAGATCGCCAAGATCAACGGCACCCTGCTGGGATGGCTCGGCCACCGCCGCGAGGACCTGGTGGAACGCAGGCGCTTCGCCGACCTGCTGACCGTCGGCGGCCGGCTGTACCACGAGACCCACTTCGCCCCGCTGCTGCGCATGCAGGGCGAGATCAGCGGAATCGCGCTGGAGCTGAAGACCGCCGACGGCGGCCGCCTTCCGGTCCTGGTCACCTCCACGGTGAAGCACAGCGCGGACGGCCAGCCGCTGCTCATCCGGACCACGGTCTTCGACGCGCGTGACCGCCGTGCGTACGAGAAGGAACTGCTGCGGGCCCGCCGTGAGTCCGACCTGGAACGTGAACGGCTCCAACGCCTGAACGCCACACTCCAGCAGACGCTGCTGCCGCCGGCCCTGCCCCCGGTGCCGGGGCTGGAGGTCGCCGCGCACTACCGCATCGCCTCCGCCGACCTGGTCGGCGGTGACTTCTACGACCTGTTCGGGCTGACTCCGGGAACGTGGGGCCTGTTCCTGGGGGACGTCTGCGGCAAAGGCGCCGCCGCGGCGGCCGTCACCTCGCTGGCCCGCTACACCCTGCGCGCCGCGGCGGTCTACGACCCGGCCCCCACCACCGTGCTCGCCAACCTCAACACGGTCCTCAACCACGAGTACCAGGGCCACGACCCGCGCTTCTGCACCGCCATCTTCGGGGTCCTCACGCCGGACGGCGACCAGGGCGGCTTCCACGTCACGCTCGCCGGCGGCGGTCATCCGCCCGCGCTGCTGATGCGCGCGGACGGGTCGGCGGACTACCTGCCCACCCCCGGAGGGCAGCTCGTCGGCGTCATCCCCGACGCCCACTTCGCCGCCACCACCCTGCGTCTGGAGGCGGGGGACACCCTCCTCCTGTACACCGACGGCCTGACCGAGGCCCATGCTCCCCCGGACGGCGAACGCTTCGGGGACGACGCGCTCCTCGCTCTCGCCCGGGACCTGGCGCCCACCACCGCGCCCGGCGCCGTCGCGCACCTGACGGGTCTTCTCGACACCTTCGGCGCGGGGCTAGACGACGACACCGCCCTCCTGGCGATCAGCGTGCCGCTCCCCCGTACCGAGGAAGCCCGGTGAGCCGGCTCAGCGTCCGCACCCGCGGCTCCACCGCCGGCCCGGTCCTCGAACTCGCGGGCGACCTGGCGTACGAATCGGCCCCGGAGGTCCGTGACCTCCTCTCCACCCTGGACCTGGAACCGGGCCAGCAGTTGCTGGTCGACCTCGGCGGCCTGACCTTCTGCGACTCCAGCGGCATCACGGTCCTCATCGCCGCCCGCAACCACGCTCTGGCCGCCCGGGCGACGCTCGCTCTGGCGGCCGTCCCCCACCACGTGGCGCGCATCCTGCGCCTCGTCGGCCTCGAACCGGTCCTCACCAGCTACCCCACCGCCCAGGACGCCACGGACTCCTGGACGCGGCGGGCGGGCGGCTCCTGAGACGGCTCTCCCCTTTCACTGCCGGACCTTCGGCGGCCAATCGGGTGAGGGGAAAACGATTCCTTCGCGGGAGGGGGTTACGGTCTGTCGCGTGCCGGCGGAAGCATGCTGGTGCCCGGCGGTCCGTGCCGGGTGGCCGCCCGCCGATCCGGGTCCACCCGGTCGACCGGTGCGGCGCGAGCCCCGTACCCCGAATGTGAGCTCTGCTGTGGCACTGACAACGGCGACGATCGCCGCGGAACTGGAAGCGGCGAACAAGGTCGGTGATCCAAAAGCCGACACGCTGGTGTCCGAGCTGATCGACAACAAGGAGATCGACGGGGTCAACGCCCTGTTCCGTACGGTCGGAACGCTCAAGCCGGGCCAGGATCTCTCCCAACTCCCGCCGAGGCTGGCCGAGTTCCTCAAGGAGGCCGCGGCCCCGCCGCCGGACTGGTCCGAGGCGGACGTCAGGGCGGCGGAGAGCTTCTTCTCGCACCACCACGGCGAAGTCACCATGCTCCAGGGGACGGTGGGCCTGATCGGTACGTACCTCTCCCCCGCCGGCGCGTTCACCCTGCGCTCCACCGGCCGTCTCGGCGGCGTCGAAGGGCCCGGGCGGCGGCTGTCGCAGTCCTCGCGGCTGTTCCTCGACATGGGAAACAGGGACGCGATGCGGGACGGGACGCTCGCGGCGAACGTCACGAAGGTGCGCCTGGTGCACGCCTCGGTACGGCAGTTGCACAAGAGGAGCGGCGAGTGGGACTACGCCACGTGGGGAGAGCCCGTCTCGCAGAAGTACACCACCGGCGCGGCCTGCGTGTTCTCCACGCAGATCCTGCAAGCGATGAAGCGCCTGGGTGTCGACGTGGCGAAGGACGACGCGAACGGGTTCATGTGCGCCTGGCACTACGTCAACCACTATCTCGGCACGGAGGAGAAGTGGTTGCTGCCGAAGGACGCGGAGCAGGTCGAGGCGCTGTGGAACCAGGAACGCGACAAGGAGTGGAAGAAGACCGACGACGGCGTCTTCATGACCGCGCAGGCCGTCGAGTTCTACAAGAAGTTCTACCCGCCGGGCGTGCACGACGCGTTCTTCGCAATGGTCCGCCATGCCCTCACCGACAAGTACGCCGACATGGCCGGGCTGCCCAGGAGCGTTCTCGGCGTGGCCGCCGAGCCGCTGGCGACCGGACACGGACTGGTCAGCACGGTGGGCGGCGGCCTGCTGGGCGGCGGCGCCAAGAAGGCCGTGGGTGTCAATCCGTACAAGGAGGTGCTCGGCATCGCGTCCCGGGGCTACAACGGTGTGCAGAAGTTCGCGCTGACGCATGACCAGGACAACCAGCCGCAGATGCATGAGGAGCTCCACGACAACCGCTGACGTCCGGCCCGGCCGTCGGGACGGGGGCGTCAGTCCGGTGTGTCGTGCGTGTGCGCCGCGGCGTCCAGTGACTCGGTGAGGGTACGGAGTGTGTTCCGGAGGTCCGCCGCCTGGGCCGGGCTCAGGCCGGTGGCCGCCATGATCCGGGCCGGCACCTGCCGCACCTGGTCGCGCAGGGCGTTGCCGTCGGCGGTGGGGCGGACGGTCACCGAGCGCTCGTCGGCCGCGTTGCGCTCCCGCGTCACCAGGCCTGCCGCCTCCAGCCGCTTCAGGAGCGGGGACAGGGTCCCGGAATCGAGCCGCAGCACCTCGCCGAGTTGCTTGACCTGCATCTCGCGGTGTTCCCAGAGCGTCATCATCGTCAGGTACTGGGGGTAGGTCAGGCCGGCGTCCCCGAGCAAGTTGCGGTACACGCCGCTGAACGCCCTGGACGCCTTGAGGAGGTCGAAGCAGAGCTGGAGATCGAGGACCAGGCCGTCGCCGGTGTCTGCGGCTTCGGACCTGGCGCCTGGTGACGGTTCTCCACCCATGCGTTCAGTCTACGCAGGTGGGTGGTCCGCTCTTCCCTGGTGGAGAAGGGTGTCGATCGCGACGGTAGCCGTTCGGCCTTTTTGGTTGTGCGCGATTCAGTTGTGTACTACCTTTCTGGCTACGCGGAGCGGATCGCCGCCCCCGCGCGTTGCGGGATCACCTGAGGGAAGTGTCAGACCCATGGTCAACAAGCTCGAGAAGGTCGTCTACACGGCGCACGCCCACACCACCGGCGGTCGTGAGGGGGGCGTCAGCCGTACCGACGACGGCGCCCTGGAGGTCAACCTGTCCACGCCCGCCGTGATGGGCGGCTCCGGTGGACCGGGCACCAACCCCGAGCAGTTGTTCGCCGCGGGCTATTCCGCCTGCTTCATCGGCGCGTTGAAGGCCGTCGGCGGCAAGCTGAAGATCAGGGTGCCGCAGGACGTGTCGATCGACGCCTCGGTGTCCTTCGGCCCGATCGAGAACAACGCCTTCGGTATCGCGGTCCGCCTGGAGATACACCTCCCCGGCCTCGACCCCGAGCAGCAGCGTCAGCTGGTGGACGCGGCCCACCACGTGTGCCCGTACTCCAACGCCACGCGCGGCAATGTGGAAGTCGACCTCGTCATCGCCTGATCCCTCCGCTTCACGCGCGACGGGGGCAGGGGCCGGCCGGGCGGTTTCGCCGCCCGGCCGGCCCGTCCCTGTCAGCCGATGCGGGTGCCGTACACCTTGTCGACCGTCATCGTGATCAGGATTCTCCGGTCGGACACCATCACCGACCGGTACTCGTCCCAGTCGGGGTGTTCGCCCGCTGCCGCGCGGTAGTAGTCGACGAGGGTCCCGACCTCGGGACCGTGCGGGTCGCTCCCCGGCCCGACGAGGGTGGCCGTGCCCTCGACGGTGGCCCACGACCGGCCGTCCTGGCTGGTCACCTCCAGGGTGGCCCGGGGGTCCCGGCGCAGGTTCGCGATCTTGGCGGTCTTCTCGGTCGTCGAGACGCGGATGACACCGGCGTCCGGATCGTATGACGGCATGACGGGCGAGAGCTGGGGGCGGCCGTCGGACTTGATCGTCGCGAGGACGCCGAGCCTGCTGTGCGCCAGCAGCTCGTACGGGTCGAAGAGTGTGTCGGTCATAGCGACTACAACGCGTGACCGGACGGTACGTATTCCAGTTCCAGGGTCGGGCAGCCGCCGAGCGGTCCTCGCCCGGCGCCTTTCAGGTCGTGAGTACGTGTGCTCATGTGCGGGCGGCCTACCGGTCGAAGACTGGGCGCATGACACGAACTCCCGTACCGACCAGGCTGATTGCCCGCTCTCCGCGCCGCTCGCGGCTCGGCGTCGCGGGCACGGCCCTGGCGGTC
>NZ_WWJY01000903.1 GCF_009865405.1 Streptomyces sp. SID3212
CCCCGACTACCCCTCGGCCCGAACCCGCACCCACCCACCCCACCTCACCCCCCCACCCGAGGCAAGCAATCCGCCGACAGCCCTGGCAGCCCGCCAGCTCCACAGCCACTGAGAGATAGTCATGCTCGATCTCGGGCGGCTTCGCGCCCTGCACGCCGTTTCCGTCCACGGGTCCGTCGGGGCTGCCGCCTCTGCCCTCGGGTACACCCCCTCCGCCGTTTCCCAGCAGATCACCAAGTTGGAGCGGGAGACTCGTACAACACTCCTGGAGCGGCGGGGGCGCGGAGTGGTGCTCACCGACGAAGCTCGGCATCTCGCCGCCACCGCCGAGCAGTTGTTCGCCATCGTCGAGCGGGCCGAGACCTCCCTGGAGGAGCGTCGCGGGCAGCCCACCGGGCAGCTCGCCGTCGCGGCGTTTGCCTCCTCCGCGCGGGGGTTGCTTCCCCCTGTGCTCGCCGAACTCGCCCTGCTTCATCCCGCCTTGGACGTTCGGCTGCGCGAGATCGACCCTCACCTGTCCTCCGACCTCGTCGCGCGGGGGCTGATCGATCTCGCCGTCACCCACGACTGGGACATCGCCCGGCTGCCCATCCCCGACGGGGTCGAGCAGGCCGTCATCGGTGACGATCTGTGTGATCTGCTCGTGCCGGACGGGCACGCGCTCGCCGCGCGGCCCGTCGTACGACGGGCGGATCTGCGAGGGCTGCGCTGGATCTGTCAGCCGCCCGGTACCGTCTGCCACGACTGGCTCGTGCGTACGCTGCGTGCCGCCGGTGGTGAGCCCGTGCTGGCTCATCAGGCCGAGGAGAACCACACCCAGATCGCCCTGGTCGCGGCCGGGTTGGGCGTCGCGATGGTTCCCCGGCTGGGGCGGGGGCCGCTGCCCCCGGGCGTACGGGCCCTCGCCCTCGATCCTGTGCCCTCGCGACGGTTGTACGCGCTGTGGCGCACCGGTGCCGCCCGGCGGCCGGCCGTCACCGCCACCGTGGCGGCCCTGCGGCGGCATTGGCCCGAGGTTGCCGCCAGCGCCAGTTGAGAGCGCCAGTTGAGGGTGGTGGTCCGCCGGGCGGGCCCCGTTTCGGCCCGCCCGGCGGAGACGCCTTACGGCCTCAGCGTCTGCTGACGCTCCACCTTCTGGCGGTCCAGCTTCGCGTCGAACGGCGCGAGCGGCTTCGCCTTCGCCGCGTCCTGCTGTACGGCCGCCGGCGCGACGCCCGCCCAGTCGAGGATCCGGGCCGTGGCCTTCGCCGACTGGTCCGGGTTCAGAGCCGCCACGTTGGCGCCGTGGTTGGCGCCCGGGGCGACGTACACGTAACTGTCACGCGCTCCGCGCCCGACGCGGAACTGCTCCGCGCCCCACGGGTCGTTCTGCCCGTACACGAACAGCATCTGGTCCGCGTGGTGCTGCACCCAGCTGTCGACGTCCGGCATCACGCGCGGGTCGAACGACATGGGGATGTCGCGCGGCACGAAGTTGCGCGGCGGCTGGTAGCCGTAGCGGCTCAGCTTGCCCAGGTGCGGCTGCTTGATGTCCGGCGAGCCCAGCTGCGTACCGGCCTGGTAGTAGTACGGCGTGTACGTCGCGAGGCCCTGGTCCGTGTAGGCGGAGAAGCCGGAGATCGCGTCGATGGTGTCGTAGATCTCCTGGTCGGTGGCGGTGGCCGGCGGGATGCTCTCGCAGTCCGCGAGCAGGCTGTACTGCCAGAACGCCCAGACGAAGTCCAGGACGACGGCTTCGTACGCCTTGTCGAGCGAGCCGACGGTGGTGAAGGTCGCGCCGTTGGCCTCGGCCCACTCCGCGTACGTCTTCTCCAGCGGCTCCCGGCGGATCAGCGCCTGGCGCTGCACGGCGTTGAGCTTGTCGCGGCACTCCTTGGTGCCGACCTTCTCGAAGAACCGGTCGTACGCCGAATCCTCCTTGTTCACCACGTCGTTGGGCGCGACGTACGCGACCACGCCGTCCATGTCACGAGGGTAGAACCGTTCGAAGTAGGTGGCGGTCATGCCGCCCTTCGAAGCGCCCGTGGAGAGCCAGTTCTTGGTGTAGATCTTCTTCAGCGCCGTGAAGATGCGGTGCTGGTCGCTGGCGGCCTGCCAGATGTCCAGCTTCGACCAGTCGGCCGTCTCGGGGCGCGACGGGGTGAAGAAGCGGTACTCCATCGAGACCTGGTTGCCGTCGATGATGCGCGTCGGCTCACTGCGGCTCGGGTTGGTGGAGACGTTGTAGCCGCCGGTGGAGAACACCGTGGGGCGGCTGGTGTCCTTGTGCAGCAGCGTGATGCGCTGCTGGAAGGTGCCCTTGGACGGGTGCCGGTGGTCCACCGGCTGGGTGTAGTTGAGGACGAAGTAGCGGTAACCCTCGTACGGCTTCTCCTGGATCAGGCTCATCCCGGGGATCGCCAGGACGCGGTCCTTGATGTCCGTGGCGTCCGGAGCGCCCTTGGTGTCCGTAACGGCCGTACCACTCGCGGACTTCTGGTCCGCGGCGGTGGCCGCACCCGCCGTTGCCGCGGTGCCTATGATCAGCGACAGCGACAACAGCCATCTCAGCGTCTTGCGCATGCACTCTCCCTGTGTTCATGACAGACCTGGTGAACCTAGCGGGGTGCATGCCGCACCGCCAGCCCCGCCGGCCCCCGTGGGAGCAACCTTCCCGGCCTCCCGCGCGTCGTACGCATGTACACCCGACTGATGACAGGGGCATGCGTGTTCGCCGGTACTGGGTTTGGCGGGACGGGGTTGGGCGGGAACGGGCTGGCCGGGACCCGGTTGGGGAAGCGCGTGCTGTCGCGCTGGTTCGCGGTGGGGACGGTCGTCGTCTCGCTCGCCGCGCTCGTTCTGGCCGATCCCGCCGCGGCCGATGCCGCGCCGCTCTCCGTGTGCTCGGGGCAGCCGCAGAAGACAGTGTCCTTCGCCCACGGCGGGCTGCGGATCTACAAGGCGCGGGGGTACGCGTGCGCGCTCACCGTCGCCGACCAGCCGGGCGCCAGGCGGGCCATGCGGGTCAGCCTCCAGGCGCGCGGCGGCAGCCCGTTGGTGGACAGCGGGGACTTCACGCAGCACGCGGGGCCCGTGACCGTCCACGCCCTCAACCGGTGTGTACGGGCCTCCGGCGCCGTCTCCGGCGCCTCGGCCTCCACCGGGTGGGTCCTCTGCTGAGACGCGACGACAGCGAGCCGCCTCAGACCACCGCCGCCGTCTCCTCCTCCTCGCCGATGAAGCTGCGCCACAGCTTGGTGTAGCGCCCGTTCAGCGCCAGCAGTTCGCCGTGCGTGCCGTCCTCCACCACCCGCCCGTGGTCCATCACGACCACCCGGTCCGCGCGCGCCGCCGTGGTCAGGCGGTGGGCGACCACCAGGGTCGTACGGCGGCCGGTGAGGCGGTCCGTGGCCTGGTTGACCAGGGCCTCGCTCGCCAGGTCCAGCGCGGCGGTCGCCTCGTCCAGCAACAGGACGTCGGGGTCGACCAGTTCGGCGCGGGCGAGTGCGATCAGCTGGCGCTGGCCCGCCGAGAGGTTACGGCCCCGCTCGGCGACCTCGTGCACGTACCCGCCGTCCAGCGTGGCGATCATCTCGTGGGCACCCACCGCGCGCGCCGCCGCCTCCACCTGCGCGTCCGTCGCCTCCGGGCGGCCGTACGCGATGGCGTCGCGGATCGTCCCCGCGAAGAGGTACGCCTCCTGCGGGACCACCCCGAGGCGGTGGCGGTACGCCGTCAGGTCCAGGTCGCGCAGGTCCGTACCGTCCGCCGTGACCCGGCCGCCGGTCGGGTCGTAGAAGCGCGCGACCAGCTTCACCAGCGTGGACTTGCCCGCGCCGGTCTCGCCGACGAACGCGACGGTCTGACCCGCCGGGATCCGCAGGTCGACCCCCATCAGGGCGGCCTCGTCGGCGAGTTCACCGTTCTCGCCGGTGTAGGCGAAGCTCACGTCCTCGAACGCGATCTCCCCGCGCAGCGACAGCACGTCGAGCGGTGCCTTCGACGCCACCGTCGTGGTCGGCTCCCGCAGCAGCTCCTGGATGCGGCCCAGCGAGACGCTCGCCTGCTGGTAGCCGTCGAAGACCTGCGACAGCTGCTGCACGGGTGCGAAGAAGAGGTCGATGTAGAGGAGGTACGCGACCAGCGCGCCGGTCGTCAGCGTGCCGGCCTCCACCCGCCCCGCGCCCACGATCAGCACGGCCGCCGCCGCCACGGAGGAGAGCAGCTGGACGAACGGGAAGTACACCGAGATCAGCCACTGCCCGCGCACCCGGGCCTCGCGGTAGTGGTCGCTGCGGGCGGCGAAACGTTCCGCGCCGTCCTGCTCGCGCCGGAACGCCTGGACGATCCGCAGCCCGGAGACGGACTCCTGGAGGTCGGCGTTGACGGCGCTGATGCGCTCGCGGGCCAGTTCGTACGCCTTCACGCTCTTGCGGCGGAAGAAGACCGTGGCGACGAAGAGGACCGGCAGGGTCGCGAAGACCACCAACGCCAGTTCCACGTCGATCGCGAGAAGCACGACGAGGATGCCGAAGAACGTGACGACGGAGACGAAGGCCGTGACGAGACCGGTCTGGAGGAAGGTGGACAGCGCGTCCACGTCCGTCGTCATCCGGGTCATGATCCGGCCGGTCAACTCGCGCTCGTAGTAGTCGAGTCCGAGCCGCTGGAGCTGCGCGAAGATCTTCAACCGCAAGGAGTAGAGCACCCGTTCACCCGTGCGGCCGGTCTTGCGCGTCTCGCCGATCTGCGCGAGCCACTGGACGAGCACGACCAGCAGCCCGAGGCCGGACGCGACCCACACCGCGCCGAGAGCCATGCGCTCGACGCCCTGGTCGATGCCGTGCCGGATGAGGACGGGCAGGGCCAGGCTCATCGCGGCGTCCACCGCGACGAGCGACAGGCTGACCAGCAGCGGCAGCCCGAAGCCGCGCAGCAGCCTGCGCAGCCCGTACGACTCCTCGGCGGCGACGGCACGCGCCTCGTCGATCTCCGGGAGGTCGGTGGCCGGCGGCAACGCCTCGACCTGCGCGAGCAGTTCGGGGGTCGCGCCGGGCGCGGCGGACTCCTCGGCGGCGATCTCGTCCCGCTCCCACAGGGCGGGCGTGATGCCGCGCTCCGCGTCGAACTCGGCGTCGATCTCCTCCTGTACGGAACGGTCCTCGGGCACGTCCGCCGACGCACCCGCCGTCCCGCCTGCGGACGCACCCGCCACCAGGGCGGGCACATGCCCCGGGGAGACCTCGCCCAGCTCGTCCGGGTCCGTCAGCAGCTTCCGGTAGAGGGCCGAGCGCCGCTGGAGCTCCTCGTGCGTGCCGATGTCCGCGAGCCGGCCGCCGTCCAGCACCGCGATCCGGTCGGCGAGGTTGAGGGTGGAGCGGCGGTGGGCGATGAGCAGCGTCGTACGCCCGGCCATGACCCCGCGCAGCGCCTCGTGGATCTCGTGCTCGACCCGGGCGTCCACGGCGGAGGTGGCGTCGTCCAGGAGCAGCAGCCGGGGGTCGGTGAGGATCGCGCGGGCGAGCGCCACCCGCTGGCGCTGGCCGCCGGAGAGGGTCAGGCCCTGCTCCCCCACCTTGGTGTCGTACCCGTTCGGCAGGTCGGTGATGAAGCCGTGGGCCTGGGCGGCGCGGGTGGCCCGGAGGATCTCCTCCTCGGTGGCGTCCGGCTTCCCGTACGCGACGTTGGCACGGACCGTGTCGGAGAACAGGAAGCTGTCCTCCGGTACGAGCCCGATGGCGGCGCGCAGGGAGTGGAAGGTCAGCTCACGGACGTCGTGGCCGCCGACGAGGACCGCGCCGTGGTTCACGTCGTAGAAGCGGGGGACGAGCAGCGAGAGGGTGGACTTGCCGCTGCCGGACGAGCCGACGACGGCGACGGTCTCGCCGGGGCTCATCTCCAGCGAGAAGCCGTCGAGGACGGTCCTGCCGTCGTCGTACGAGAAGGACACGTCGTCGAACTCGACGGAGGCCGGGGCGTCCGCCGGCAGTTCCTTCGTGCCGTCCTCCATCGTGGGCTCGGTGTCGATGAGCTCCAGGACCCGTTCCACCCCGGCGCGGGCCTGCTGGCCGATGGTCAGGACCACGGCGAGCATCCTGACCGGGCCGACGAGCTGGGCGAGGTAGGTGGAGAAGGCGACGAACGTGCCGAGGGTGATCTCGCCCCGGGTGGCGAGCCAGCCGCCGAAGGCGAGCATCGCGACCTGCCCGACGGCGGGGACGGCCTGGAGGGCGGGGGTGTAGCGGGCGTTGAGCCTGATCGTACGGAGGCGTCCGGCGAAGAGCTTGCGGCCGACCTCGCGGAGCTTTCCGGTCTCCTGGTCCTCCTGCCCGAAGCCCTTGACGACCCGGACGCCCGAGACGGCGCCGTCCACGACCCCGGCGACGGCGGCGGCCTGCGCCTGGGCGTACCAGGTGGCGGGGTGGAGGCGGGTGCGGCTGCGGCGGGCGATGAACCAGATGGCGGGGGCGACGGCCAGGGCGATGAAGGTGAGGGGCAGGGAGAGCCAGGCCATGATCCCCAGCGAGATCAGGAACAGCAGCACGTTGCCGATGGTCATCGGCAGCATGAAGAGCAGGCCCTGGATGAGCTGGAGGTCGCTGGTGGCGCGGCCGATGACCTGGCCGGTGGAGAGCTTGTCCTGGCGCCGTCCGTCGAGCCGGGAGATGGTGGCGAACATCTCCGTACGGAGGTCGTGCTGGACGTCGAGCGCGAGGCGTCCTCCGTAGAAGCGCCGTACGTACGCGGAGACGTACACGAGGAGCGCGGCCAGGAGCAGGAGGCCGGTCCAGACGCCGAGGGAGCGGTGGCCGCCGCCGATGACGTCGTCGATGACCACCTTGGTGATGAGCGGGACGAAGGCCATCACGGCCATCCCGAGGAGCGAGGACCCCAGGGCCAGCACCACGTTACGGCGGTACCGCCACGCGTATCCCGTGAGCCGCCGTGCCCAGCTCCGCTCCGCCGCCACTGCCGCCGCCACTGATGCCTCCCGTTCGGCCGACCGACCTGATCTGCCGGAATGCCCAACGCGCGCGTCGGCGGATTTCATCCCTCCGCAACAATCCGCGGCCCTCGGAACAGAAAGATGGGCCGCTGGTCCTAGGACGTGACGGACGGGACCTAGGTCTTGGGGGTCTCGTGGGTCTCGGGGGTCCCGTCCTAGGACGTGCGGCCCTGTGCGGGAGGGTCAGCGGGTGGCCGGGACCGCCTCGCGGGCCGCCTTCTCCGGGGTGGCCGGGACCGCTTCGTACGGTGTCGAGGGCACCGCGTGGAGGGCGGTCTTCGCCTTGGTGGCGGCCGGGTTGAGGTCCTTGTGGATCGCCTTGGCGACCGCCTGGATGGTGTTCACGCCGTCGTTCATCGTCTTGTTGTCGTGCGTGAGCACGGTGATCAGGTAGTTGTGGCCCTTGCCGGTGAAGGCGCCGATGCTGTGCACGCGCCACCCGTGGGTGGACCGGGACAGCCAGCCGTTCTTCAGCTGGACGGTGGCGGTGGCCGGGGCCCCGGCCGGGACGCCCCAGCGCTGGGACGCGACGACCTTGTTCATCTTGCCGAGGATGTAGCTGCGCGAGTTGTCGCTCAGGACCGTGTTCTTGGAGGTGATGAGCGCGAGCAGCCGCTCCTCGTCGTGCGCGGTGATCTGGGTGAGCCCCCAGTACTGCCCGGCGCCCGGGGTGGTCTGGGTCAGGGCCGCGGCCTTGAGGAAGCCCTTGATCTTCGTCGGGCCGAGCTGCTTCCAGAGTGTGCTGGTGGCCGCGTTGTCCGACTTGGTGATCATTGCGGTGGTGAGGTCGACCTCCTTCTTCGTGAGGAGGCGGTTCGTCTTCTTCGCGTCCCAGAGGAGGGCCGCGAGGACAGTCACCTTGACCACGCTGGCGGAGTCGTACTTCTGCGTCGCGCGCAGGCTGCACCGCGTCTTGGTCGTACGGTCGTACACCGAGACGGCCGCAGTCGTCTTGCGGCCCTTGAGCGCCGCGGTGATGTCCTTGGAGAGCTTGGCAGCGAGGCCCGCCTTCTCCGAGGTGCAGGTCACCGTGGGTGTGGCGGCCGCGGCGGGTGCCGCGGCGGCGGCCACCGGCACGAGCACCCCTGCGGCGAGCGCCAGCGAGAGCGCGCCGCGGGTACGCCGGGACACGCGTCCGGATATTCGAAGGTTGGTCATGAGAGTGTTCCGCCCCCGTCAATACGTTTCTACGTCCGTACGTCGTACGAGCGCGCTGTGCGGCGCACTCGGAGACATGACAGCCGGACGGGGGCGAATGGTTGTACGAGGCCCTGGCCCTTTACCGAACCGTGCCGAGGCGTCTGGGGCCCGTCAGAGGTGCGTCGGCGCGAACATCCTCAGGCGCGCCGGGAGCACCAGCACCGACGGCCCCGGCGACCCGAGCGCCTTCGCCAGGTCCTCGCGCAGGGACTCCGGGGTCGTACGGACCGCCGGGACACCGAAGGATTCCGCGAGCGCCACGAAGTCCGGCCCCGGCAGGTCCGTCCCGGTGCTCTCGCCGTACGCGCCGGTCAGGTACTCCCGCAGGATGCCGTAGCCCCCGTCGTCCACGATCAGCCAGGTGACCGGCAGGCCGTACTGGCGGGCGGTGGCCAGCTCGGCGAGGGAGTACATCGCGCCGCCGTCGCCGGAGACCGCGAGGACCGGCCGGGTGGGGTCGGCCGCCGCCGCGCCGAGGGCGGCGGGGAAGGCGTACCCGAGGCCGCCCGCGCCCTGCGCCGAGTGCATCGGGCCCGGCCACGCGGCCCAGGCCCAGTAGG
>NZ_WWJY01000904.1 GCF_009865405.1 Streptomyces sp. SID3212
GCAGCCAGGGCAGCCGCCGCCGGCGCCCGCCCGGGTCGCCGTCCAGCGGGCCCGTCACAGGGAGCGTCCGTTCCCCGGAGGCGTGAAGCCCTCCAGCGCTTGGGTGTTGGCCGTGGAGAGCAGTTGCAGTCCCAGCCTCAGCCGGCGGCGTGCCTCGTCCTCCGTGACCCCGAGGTCCGCCGCGGTCTGCCGGTAGTCCCTGCGCTGGAAATAAGCCAGTTCCAGCGCGGCCCGCAGGGACGTCGGCATCGAGCTGACTATGTAGTCCGCGCGGGCCGCCGCGGCGGCCCGGCGCACCTTGAGTTCCAGCTCCGCCAGCCCCTCCGCCGTGTCCTCGCCGGCCGCTTCGTACGCGGCGGACTCGGTCTGCCGGAGCCGCTCCACGGCCTTCTGCCGGGCCAGCCTGGCCACCCACGACCGGCAGGGAGCCCTGCCGGGGGTCGTACGCGTCCGGGTTCTCCCACACGTGCCCGAAGACCTCGCGGGTGACGCGGTCCGCGTCCGCGTCGTCGTCCAGCACGCGGTGGGCGAGGCTGTGGACCAGCGACGCGAACCGGTCGTACAGCTCACCGAGCGCGGCGGCCTCGCCCCGCGAGAGCCGCTGCTGCATCCTGCGGTCCCAACGGGGCGGTGTCTCCTTCGCCATGCGACCCCCACCCCTGTCCTCGGCCTGTCGGCCGTGCCGCTGCCCCTGCCCCGCTTCCGCCTCTGCCGCTTCTCTTCTTCCGCTTCCGTGTCACTGTCCCCCATGACGCGGCAGCCCGCCGCCTCTTCGAATGTAGTCGGCGGCACCGACAACGCACGTCCCTTTACGTCAAGTGCGCCCCTCTTCGGCCGGGTGGGGTCGAGATCAGGCCACTCTTCAGGGATCGCGTTTGCCGGAGATGGGGCGGGGAAACGCCCCAGTCCATGGGGGAGCTGGAGGAGAGCCCCGGAATCCCCCACAAACTGAAGAGAGGGGTTCGGGCACGTGACGCTCAAGGTGGACGAGACCGAGCGGGGACCGTGGACCGTTTTCCGCATCACAGGCGAGCTGGACCTCATCACCTCCCCCGAAATCCGCCAGCGGGTCCATGACGCCGTCGCGGCGGGCCGCCACGCGCTGGTGCTCGACCTCTCGCAGGTCTTCTTCTGCGATTCCAGCGGGGTCGGCGTGCTGATCGCCGCCCGCAGGCTGATCCGCTCCTGCGGGGGCAGTCTGCACATCGTCCTGCCGGCCCGGGGCGCGGAGGAGGGATCCCATGTCAACCGGGTCCTCGCGGCCCTCGGCGTCCGGCGTCTGTTCCAGATCTACCCCGATGTGGCGAGCGCGACGGAGGACCGGGTCAGGCCGGTGTCCGCCTGACCCCCCACACGACGGCGGTCCGTCGTCGTACGCTCCCGCCATGGACAGCACAGAGTACGAGGGCAAGATCGCCCGCCGGTTCGCGGCCTTCGACCAGGACGGCAACGGTTTCATCGACCGTGAGGACTTCAGCGGCGCCGCGGCGCACCTGCTCGCCGAGTTCGGCGTGACGGCACGCTCCGACAAGGGGCAGGCGCTCTACAGCGGCGCCGAGGCGTTCTGGCAGGGCATGGCGGGCATCGCGGACGTCGACGGCGACCAGCGGGTCAGCAAGCAGGAGTTCATCACCGGCGCGGTGAAGCGGCTGCGCGACAGCCCGCAGCGGTTCGCCGAGATCGCCCGGCCGTTCCTGCACGCGGTGATCGCCGTGGCCGACGAGGACGGTGACGGCGTCACCCCGGCGGCGGCCGAGCGCGCGCTGCGCGTCCTGGGTGTCGCCCCGGACGTCGCCGCGCTGGCGGCCGCCGCCCTCGACGCGGACGGCGACGGCCGGATCCAGGAGGATGAGATCCTCAGCGGCTTCGCCGCGTACTACGTCACGCCCGAGCCCTGACAGTGCCGGGGCCGGCCACCCACCCGGCCCCCACCTGTTGTGCCCTGTGCCCGAGAGCTCCGGCACGGGCCGCGTCGCCGCGCCCAAAAGCGCTGGCATGCCCAAAAGCTCTGGCCTCAGCACGCTTTTGCGTCACCCTGTGTGGTGATCGCCCGCGCCGCGAGGTCGATACCGGGTTGTGTCCTTACGGCGGGCCGTCACGGCCCGGAGTCACGCGGCTGCTCCGGTACGCTCGCTCGGGTGCGAGAGGTCCTGAGGCGCGAGGGTCGCGGTGCTGCCGGTACGGCGGCGCCGGAAGCCCGAATGCGCGCCGCTCGCACGCCGTCAGGGCGCCGTGCGCGCCCGTGTTCGACTCCCCGTGACGTGCGTCGCACAGTATGCACCACGCGTACTCCTTCGCGCTGGAATATGCCCGAAGCGCTTGTTGCGGTGACTGTACGTCAACCATGCTGTGTCGCAAGGGAATCACGTTCTGTGACCTTGTTGAGGACCTTGTCGACGCGCGAGGCGATGTGTCCGCCGGTTCGGATGGTGTGAGCGGTGCAGGTGCTTCTGGTTCAGTTGGAGGTTGGGCCCGACCCCGCGGAGGTGGGGCGGGCCCGTCGGTGGGCCCGGTCGAGGCTCGTGGGTTCCGGGATGGAGGATGACGAGCCGGTCGCGGAGACGCTGATCCTGCTGATCTCCGAGCTGGTGACCAACGCGGTGGTGCACACGGGCTGTCCGGCCGTGCTGCGGATGCTCTTCGGCTCGGGCGCGGCGGAGGCGGGGACGGTACGGGTCGAGGTCGCGGACTCCAGCGCCTGCCCGCCGCGCCCCCGCCACGCGACCAGCGAGGCCACCAACGGCCGCGGTCTCGAACTGGTCGACGGACTCGCCGACCGGTGGGGATGGCAGCCGGAGGGCGCGGGCAAGCGCATCTGGTGCGAAGTGGACCGATGTACGCCGCAGTCGGCGACGGGACCGGGATCGAGTACGGGTGCCGCTACGGGGACAGCGGCGGATACGGGTACGGGTGCGGCTTCGGCGACACCCGAAACGCCCCGCGCGCCCCTTCCGGCCGAGGCCGCTCCGCCGCCCCCGGCCGCCACGCCCCGGCCCCCCAGGCCGCCGGCCCCCCTCTCCCCGCCTCCCCCTTCGAAGGTCCCGGCCTCGCCCGCGCCCGCGCCCGCCTACCGGTCGTCGCGGGCCGTGACCCGTACGGCATGAGGCGTACGGCATGACCCGTACGGCATGAGGCGTACGCGCGGCGGTGGCAGCGGCCGGATCACCTGGCCGGTGCCGCTCCCGCCCGGAACGTACGGCGGTAGACCGTCGGCGCGACACCCAGCGCCGACTGGAGGTGCTGGCGCATCGACTGGGCCGTGCCGAAGCCGGCCTTCCGCGCCACCTGGTCGACGGAGAGATCCGTCGACTCCAGCAGGTGCCGGGCCAGTTCGACCCGCTGCCGCACCAGCCACTGCCCCGGGCTGATCCCCGTCTCCTCACGGAAGCGGCGCGTGAACGTCCGTACGGACATGGACTGTCGCTCCGCCATGTCCCGGAGCTGGATCGGTTCGTGGAGGCGTACCAGCGCCCAGGTCCGCGCCCCGGTGGTGGACGCCGACTGCGGCTCGGGCAGGGGCCGTTCGATGTACTGGGCCTGTCCGCCGTCCCGGTGCGGGGGTACGACCGTCCGGCGCGCCACGTCGTTGGCGACCGCCGTGCCGTGGTCGCGCCGCACGATGTGCAGGCAGAGATCGATCCCCGCGGCGACCCCCGCCGAGGTCAGGACGTCCCCGTCGTCCACGAACAGGACGTCCGCGTCCACCCTGACCCGGGGGAAGAGCCGCTGGAAATGGGCGGCGTTGGACCAGTGGGTGGTGGCGGGGCGGCCGTCGAGGAACCCGGCCGCCGCCAGCACGAAGCCGCCCGTGCAGATGGAGACCAGCCGGGTGCCGGGCCGGAGGTGCGCGAAGGCGGCGGCCAACTCCTCGGTGAGCACCCCTTCGTCGTAGACGGGACCCAGCTCGTACGAGGCCGGGACGATCACGGTGTCGGCGGTGGCGAGGGCCTCGGGCCCGTTCTCGACGAGGATCGAGAAGTCGGCGTCGGTACGTACGGGTCCCGGGGGCCGGACCGAGCAGGTGACGACCTCGTACAGCGGCCTGCCCCGCGCGTCGGTGGGGCGGCCGAAGATCCGGTGGGGGATGCCGAGTTCGAAGGGGAGCAGCCCTTCGAGGGCGAGTACGACGACGCGGTGGGGCGGTCGGTCCTGCATGGCGTTCTCTCCTGTCGGGTCGCTGTTCCGTGGTCCGCGTGCTGGATACCCCCTGGTGGTCCAGACCAGTTCCTTGATATCTGTCCCTTCTGTGACCCACAAGCACCTGACGGCCCAGGCACCCCCCGAACCGCTTCCGGCCGAGCCGGACGACCCGGGGGCGAAGCTCTGGAACCGTAACTTCCGGCTCTTCTTCCTCGCCCGTACCGTGGCCCGCTTCGGCGACGGCATGGTGCCCGTCGCCCTCGCGGCGGGGCTCCTCGACACCGGGCACGGCGCCTCGGCCGTCAGCTTCGCGCTCGGCTCGTGGATGGTGTGCTTCGCCGGGTTCGTGATCGTCGGCGGCGTGCTGGCCGACCGCTTCACCCCGCGCCGGATGATGGTCCTCGCCGATGTGGTGCGGCTGGTCAGCACGGTGGTCCTGGCCGGCGCGTTCGCCTCCGGCGCGCCGCCGCTCTGGCTGGTGTACGCGCTGAGCGCCCTCAACGGCCTCGGCGCGGCCGTCTTCCAGCCCGGGGTGGCCAGCATGCTGCCGCTGATGGCGCCCGATGTGCAGCGCGGCAACGCGGTGCTGCGGGTCGCGGAGTCGGTGACCGCGATGGCGGGTCCCGCGATCGCGGGCGCGCTGGCCGGGTTCGGCGGGCCCGGGATGATCTTCGGGGTCAACGCGGCGACCTTCGGGATCAGCGGGATCTGTTTCCTCCTCATCCGGATGGACTCCATGGCGCCGGTGAAGGGGGAGTCGATGCTCTCCGAACTGGTCGGCGGCTGGCGGGAGTTCCGGGCCCGTTCCTGGCTGTGGGGGGTCATCGCGGTGTGGTCGGTGTACGGCATCACCGTGCTCGGCCCGATCACCCCGCTGGAGGCGGTGGTGGTCACCGACCGGCACAGCTCCGCGATGTACGGGCTGATGATGACCTTCAACGGCGCGGGCGAGGTGGTGGGCGCGCTGATCGCGATGCGGCTGCGGCCCCACCGGCCGCTCTTCGCGGGGACGTTCGCGCTGTTCGGGGTGATTCCGAACGTGCTGGTGCTGGCGTACGACGTCCCCGTGCCGGTCCTCGCCGGGGGCTTCTTCGTGGGCGGGGTCTCGCTGGCGTTCTGGCTGGTGATGTGGTCGACGACCGTACAGACACAGATCCCGAACGAGGCGCTCAACCGGCTGCACGCGTACGACGTGGCGGGCTCGCTGATCATGCTGGCGGTGGGCCGGGCGCTGGCGGGACCGGTGGCGGAGTCGATCGGGGTACGGGACGTGCTGGTCGCGGGGGCGCTGATCAACGTGGGGGTGTGCGGGGTGCTGCTGGCGGCGCGGCCGGTGCGGGGGCTGAGGCGCGTGAAGTGACGTTTCTCCAAGGGCGGTGTCTCGGCTGTCGGGCGCATGCTGTCCTCCCCTCCCATGGCCCGATCCTAGCGAACGCTGTCCGTCGGGCCACTCGCCCGCGTTCCGGGCCTCCGGGATCCTCGTTGACGTGACACAGACAACCGAACGTTCCGCGGACGACGTTCCCGCGCCCCCGGCGACGGCCACCGGCGCTCCCCGCGCCCCCGGCCGTATCCACCGGGCGTGGTTCGTCGCCGTCGTCACGTTCGTGACGATCGTCGGCGCCGCGGCCTTCGCCTCGCTGCCCGGACTGCTGATCGACCCGCTGCACCAGGAGTTCGACTGGTCGCGCGGCACGATCGGGTTCGCGGTCTCGGTCAACCTGGCGCTGTACGGGCTGACCGCGCCGTTCGCCGCCGCGCTGATGGACCGCTTCGGGATCCGCCGGGTGGTGGCCGTCGCCCTGACGATCATCTCGGTCGGGGCGCTGCTCACGGTCTGGATGACGGCGGCCTGGCAACTGGTCCTGTTCTGGGGCGTCCTGGTCGGGCTCGGCAGCGGCTCGATGGCGCTGGCCTTCGCGGCCACGGTCACCAACCGCTGGTTCGTCGCCAAGCGCGGCCTGGTGACCGGCATCCTCACGGCGGCGGGCGCGTCCGGGCAGCTGGTGTTCCTGCCGTTCCTGTCCTGGCTGGTGGAGCACCACGGCTGGCGGCCGGCCTCGATCACGGTCTCGCTGGCGGCGATCGCGGTGGTCCCGTTCGTCTGGCTGCTGCTGCGGGACCACCCGGCGGACGTGGGGCTGGCGGCGTACGGCGCGGCCACCTACGTACCCAAGCCGGGGCCGGTGCCGGGGGCGGCGCGGCGGGCGGTCGGGGTGCTGGTGTCGGCGGCCCGCACCGGGCCGTTCTGGCTGCTGGCCGGGACGTTCGCGATCTGCGGCGCCTCGACCAACGGCCTGGTCAAGACCCACTTCGTACCGGCGGCGCACGACCACGGCATGCCGATCACGGCGGCGGCCTCGCTGCTCGCGGTGATCGGGGTCTTCGACGTGATCGGCACGATCGCCTCGGGCTGGTTCACCGACCGCTTCGAGGCCCGGCGGCTGCTGGCCGTCTACTACGCCCTGCGCGGCGTCTCGTTGCTCTTCCTGCCGATGCTGCTGGCGCCGAGCGTGCATCCGCCGATGCTGTTCTTCATTATCTTCTACGGCCTGGACTGGGTCGCCACGGTCCCGCCGACGATCGCCCTGTGCCGCGAGCACTACGGCGACGACAGCGCGATCGTCTTCGGCTGGGTCCTGGCTTCCCACCAGGTCGGCGCGGCGATCGTCGCGTTCGCGGGCGGCGTCGCGCGAGACGTCTTCGGCTCGTACGACGTGGTCTGGTACGCGTCGGGCGCCCTGTGCGCGGCGGCGGCGCTGATGGCCCTGGTGATCCGCCGCGTGCCACCGGCCAAGCCGGTGGTGGGGGTGTGAGGCGGCTCAGCCTGCCTGGTCGAGAGGCTCGAAGCCCACATTGAGCCTCAGCTGGAGGGCCGAGGCGAAACGCTCCAGGAGCGGCAGCGTGGGAATGGTGCCGCCCGCCTCGAAGCGCGCGACGGCGGGCTGCTGCAATCCGGCCGCCTGCGCCAGCTGCGCCTGAGTCATCCCGAGTGCTTCACGCCGTTCACGCACAGCGACACCGAGTTCGTACTGGATACGTGCTTCCTCGTACGCCTCACGAGCTTCGGGGTGCGCGAGCGAGTCGTTCCTCAGCTCGCTCCACCTCTTACGGTCGGCCATCCCACTACTCCTCATCGGCACTGTGTTCCTGGACCATGCAGTCGCGCATGCTCCGAATCGCCCGCTCGACCTCGTCCGCCTCCCGCATCCGCTGTTTACGGAAGACAGTGAGCTGGTGTACGGGTCACCGAGCAGCACTCTCTTCGTGGCGAGCACGTCGATGTAAGAGTTCGTCCTACCACGATGCTGCTCACTCAGGCCGAGGTACTGACATCCCACCACCTACCGCGACAGTGCCTTCGCGATGCGGCGGGCGTCCCGGGAGAGTTCGCGGAGCATTCCGCTGATCGGGTTCGTGAAGCCGGTGAAGTGGAGGCCGGGGGCGGTGGGGGTGGTGCGGGGGCCGTGGACGCGGGGGCGGCCCCGGGCGTCCAGGATGTCCAGGTCGCCCACCAGGCCCTCCAGGGCGCGGCGGTAGCCCGTCGCCGCGATCACCGCGTCGGGGGCGATCCGGGTGCCGTCCGCGAGGACGACCTTGTCCTCCTCGAAGGACTCCACCGCCGCGACCGGCTCCACGCGGCCCTTGCGGACCGCGTCGACCAGGCCCACGTCCTGCACCGGGATCGCGCCCTCGCGCGCCCGCGACAGCAGGCCCGTGTCCGGCCGGGGCAGGCCCTTCGACGTCAGGTCGGGGAGGGCGATCCGGGCCTGGAGCGCGGCGAGCGGGTCCACGAGCCGGGCCGGCAGGCGGCGGATCAGGATGCCGGACGACTGCGCCGGCCACCCCAGCGTCGAACGGCGCACGATGTGCGGGACGGTGCGCACCGCGAGCCGTACCCGCGCCGCCCCGCCCTCGACCAGGTCGACCGCGATCTCCGCGCCCGTGTTGCCGACGCCGACGACCAGCACGTCCTTGCCCGCGTACGGCCGCGCGTCGCGGTAGTCGCCCGCGTGCAGCAACTCCCCTTCGTACGCCTCGCGTCCGGGCCAGTCCGGCAGTTTGGGCGTGTGGTTGTAGCCGGTCGCCACGACGACCCCCCGCCCGGTCAGCTGCCGCCCGCCCGTCGCGTGCAGCAACCAGCCGGCACCGCCGGGGGCGCGCTCGATCCGGGTGACCTCGACGCCGGTGACGATTTCGAGTGCGTGGTGTTCCGCGTACGCCTCCAGGTAGCGCACGACGTCCTCCCGGGCGACCCAACGCCCCGCCGAACGCGGGATCTTGAGCCCGGGGAGCGCCGACCTCCGCCGGGTGGTGTGCAGACGCAGCCGGCGGTAGTGGCGGCGCCAGGAGGCCGCGACGGCCTCGGACCTCTCCAGTACGACGGTACGTACGCCCCGTTCGCGCAGCGCGGCGGCGACGGCGAGCCCACCCGGGCCACCGCCTATGACGTACACGGGCAGGTCGGTGCTGGGGTCGGTGTCGGCGGCCATGTACCGAGCGTAATCGCGACACCAATTGTTTGGTCTCGGTCAAGCCGGGGTTCGGTTGCGAATCGATCACGCGGGGTGGTGGGAGGTCGAACGGCGGGAGGTTGAATGGGCGCGTGAACCACGACATATTCAACGACCGCCGCCGCCTCCCCCCACCTGCCGACGTCCTCGGACACGGCCTCCGCCTGCGCCCGTGGCGTACCGGCGACGAGGCCACGCTGGTGCGCGGCCAGACCGATCCCGAGTTCCTGCGCTGGAACACCCCGCTCGTCCCCGTCACCGACGAGGCCGGCGCGGCGGAGCACATCCGCCAGCGCGCGGAGGGCCGGGAGAGCGGCGAGATGGCGCACTTCTGTGTCACCGACGCGGCGGACGGGCGGATCCTGGGCCATGTCGGCCTGGCCCTGATCGACCTGCGGATGCGCAGCGCGCGTGTGGGGTACTGGGTGCTGCCGGAGGCCCGCGGCCGGGGCGTCGCGAGCCGCGCGCTGGCGGTGTGCGGCCGGTGGGGGTTCGAGGAGGCGGGCCTGCACCGGATCGACCTGGGCCACGCGCTGGGCCACGACGCCTCGTGCCGGATCGCGGAGCGCTGCGGTTACCGGTACGAAGGCACCATCCGGGACGGGATGTTCGCCTCGGGCCGTACGGACGCCTTCCAGGACGTGCACCAACACGCCAGGCTTGCGACGGACCCGGACGTATCGCCGGACGCCCTGCCCGGGGGCTGAGAATCCGCGCCGGACGCGGACCGCGCGGAGGTCATCAGGTCGTCAGATCGTCGCGTCGTCAGGGCAGCACGGCGGCGTGTTCCGCCGGGGAAGCGCGCAGGGTGGTGTCCTTGCTGGGCGGCGTGCCGAACAGGCGGCGGTACTCGCGGCTGAACTGGGAAAGGCTCTCGTAGCCGACGCGGAGACCGACACCGCTGATGTCGGACGGGCGGCCGGCCAGCAGGAGCCGGGCCTCCTGGAGGCGGATGCGCTTCTGGAACTGGATGGGGCTCATTCCGGTGACCGTCTGGAAGTTGCGGTGGAAGGCGGACACGCTCATGCCCGCGAGCCGCGCGAGGTCTTCGACGCGGAACGGATCGGCGTAGTTCTCCCGGATCCGCCGCACTGCGCGGTTGATGTGGGCCAGACCGCTGTCCGCGAGGCCCAGTTGGCGGATGGCGCTCCCCTGCTCGCCGCGCAGGAGGTGCCAGAGGATCTCGCGTTTGACCATCGGGGCGAGGATCTTGCGGTCGGCCGGCCGTTCCAGGAGCCGCAGCAGGCGCACGACGGCGTCCAGCAGCGGGGGCGGGGCCGTGGAGACCGCGATGCCCGGGGGCGCGGTGCTGTCGGCGAGGGCCGGCAGGTCGTGGGGGTCGGCCTCCAGGAGGAGTTCGGCGATGGCCGCGGGGCTGAGGGTCATGCCGAAGCCGAGGGTGGGCCGCCCGGTGTCCCTCGTGTCCCCGGTGTCGACGACATGCCCCGTGACGGGCAGATCGGCGGAGGCGACGAGGTACTGGCCGGGCCCGTACTCGTAAAGATGCTCGCCCAGCGCGAGACGCTTGCGGCCCTGGGCGATCACGGCGAGCACGGTCCCGGACATGCCCGGCGCGGGAGCGTCCGCACGGTCGAACCGGCAGGCCCGGACCCCGTCGATCGCCGTGGTCATGTCGGCGCGCGCCTGCCGAATCAGGAGCGCGCGCATCTCGTCCAGCGGATCCATGGTGCCAGTGTCACGCGAAGGCCCCGTGCGCGCGCACTTCCAGCCTGTCCGGCGTTTGAGGACGCGGTGACCCGCGCCGGTGCACCGGGCGGGTGCACCATCCAGCCTGTCCGGCGTTTGAGGACATCGGTGACCCGCGCCCGCGCACCGGGCGGAGACCACATTCAGCCCGTCCGGCGCTTGAGGACGCAGTAACCCGCGCCGCCGCACCGGGCAGGGGCACCACCCAGCCCGTCCGGCGTTTGAGGACGTTGGTAAGTGGCACCGTCCACCGGGCGGGGGGTCAGAGGTTCTGGCCGCCGGAGACCTCGATGTCCTGGCCCGTGATCCAGCGGCCCTCCTCCGAGACCAGCATGGCGATCACCATGCCGATGTCGTCGGGCTCCCCGACCCGGCCGAGGGCGAACGTCTTCGCCAGCTCCGGAATGATCTCGGGGTTCTTGGCGAAGGCGTCACCGCCGAGACGCGTGACGGTCGCGCCCGGGGCGACCGAGTTCACGCGGATGCCGCGAGCGCTGAACTCCTTGGCCATGTAGCGGCTGAGCACGACCACCGCACCCTTGAGGGACGCGTAGACGGAGTATCCCGGCGCGGTCACGTGGGGCAGGGTGGAGTTGCTGGTGACGTTGACGACGGCGCCCCCGTCGGCCAGGAGCGGCAGCAGCGTCTGGGTGAGGAAGAACGGACCCTTGAACAGACCGCGGGTGAGCCGGTCGAACTCCTCCTCCAGGGCGTCCTCGATCATCGCCGACCCGGCGAATCCGCCGTTGTTGACCAGCTGGTCGAAGGAGTCCCGCTCGAACGTGCCGCGCAGCACGCCGGCCACCTCCGCCCGGAAGGCGGGAAATCCGGCGCTGTCGCCGAGGTCCAGGCGCAGCGCCACGGCGGTGCCGCCCCGCTCTTCGATCCGCGCGACGGTGTCCTCGGCCCCGCGCTCGTTGGAGCTGTACGTGAGGATGACGCCGGAGCCCCGCCGGGCGAGGTGAAGGGCCGCGCTCTGTCCGATGCCTGAGCTCGCGCCGGTGACGACGGCTACGTTCATGGGGTGCCTCCTGGGCCTGCGGAGTCCGGTTCGCTCCGTACGGGATGTGTCACCCCCCAGCCAACCGCCGCCCCCGGCCTGCGGAAAGACCGATCCTCCCGGACTCTTGCCCAATCCTCCCGCCCCGGCCGGACCGGCCGTCAGGCCTCTTCCGGCGGGCCGTCGAGGAGCTCGTGGTGGAGGGTGCGTGCCAGCCATCGCCGGAAGGCGTCCTCCTGCCAGCCGCGGTTACGGACCAACTGGTGGTGGACGCCGGGGTCGTTGTAGACGGTGATGACGTCGGCGGCCCGGTCAGGCGTGAGGGAGCCGGTGAGGGGGCCGACGGCGACGAGCAGCTCGACGATCTGCCGTGCTCCGTCGAGGCGTTGTCGCTGGATGTCCTGCCACAGCAGTGCCGCGTCCGGTTCCGTGTCGGCGGCCACCCGTACCACTTCGTAGAGCGCGGAGACCCTGGACATGGCCGCGGCGAGGATGCCCGTGTAACGGGCGACGATCTGTGAGCCCTCGGTGAGGCTCCGCATCTCCCGGGACGCGGGCCGCTCCGCGAGGGGGACCGGTCGGTCGTCGCCGACGATGGCCTCGTCGTAGGCCGTCTTGAGCAGCGTGAGCTTGCCGCCCGCCGCCGTGAAGACGGTGGAGCGGCTCACGCCCGCCGCCTCCGCGATCGCGTTGATCGACGTCGCCGCGTAACCCTGCGTGATGAAGAGTTCAGCGGCCGAGGCGACGACCAGCCGCCGGGTCTCCGCCGCGTGCCGGGTTCGCATGTCCGACCGGTAGGCCCTGGCCTTCGGGGGTTCGCTCATCGCTCCAGATCTCCCGGTCCGCCGGAGGGCGGGCGGGTGCCCTGGTGTGCCCTGTCGCCCCGGGGACGCATGTCTCCAGGTCAGTCTCCCACCACTCGGAGCCGGGGAGGCGGGGGCTCGGGGCACCCCTCAATTTCGTCAGACTCGGAGTATGATGTTTTATGGTTAAACGTAAAGCGGGGGTGGGTGCGGCTAGCCCCTCCCCGCGCCTTTCGCTCTGGAGGTAGGACCTCATGTACATCCCCACACCCACGCTTCCCGAGGAGTTCGCCGGACGCCGCGTCCTGATCACCGGGGGTTCGCGTGGTGTCGGCGCCGCCGCCGCGCGGCGCCTGCTCGACGCCGGTGCCGTGGTCGTCACCAGCGCCCGCGGCCGTACGGACGACACTCCGGAGGACTCGACGTTCATCGCGGCCGACCTGCGCACGGCGGACGGCGCCCGGGGCCTGGTCGAGAAGGCTCTGGAGACCCTGGGCGGTCTCGACGTCCTCGTGAACAGCGCGGGCGCGTCCCGCGTCCACTTCGGCGAGATTCCCGACGAGGAGTGGGAGGACTCCCTGGCGGTCAACTTCCTCTCGGCGGTACGGGTCACCACTCCCGCTCTCGCGGCGCTCAAGGAAGCCGAGCGGGCCTCGGTCATCAACCTGACGACCGGCATCACGGCCAATCCCCCCGCGCCCCTCCTGCACTACGGCGCCGCCAAGGCCGCGCTCGAAAGCTGGTCCAAGGGCCTCGCCACGCAGCTCGCCCCGGCCGGTGTCCGCGTCAACCTGGTGTCGCTCGGCATGGTCGACACCCCTGGCGGCAGCGAGATCCTGCAAACCGTGGCCGGGGCCATGGGAGGCAGCGCGGAGCAGGCCTACGCGCAGGTGCCCCTCGGGCGCGGCGGCGACTCCCGGGACATCGCCGAGCTCATCGCCTTCCTGGCGTCCGACCGGGCCCAGTGGATCGCCGGAGCGAACATCACCGCCAACGGGGGCGCCTGACGGCGCCCGCACTGCGCTCCGCCATTGCGGGCGTCCTGGGCCTCGGTGAATCGTTCCCGCACCGCGTTCAGGGCGCGGTGCGCGGGGGACTTTCGCCGCTAGGGCGTGTCCGCGAAGTGGGGTCGTCCGCCCGGAGGGCCAGACCCCACTTCGCGGACACGCCCTAGGACCACACGGGTCCCCGGGGGTGACCCCGGCAACCACGAAGGAGTGAGTCGCATGACCACCACCCAGCAGCTGCGCCGCGCCGGCCTGCGGACCCTGACCGCCGCTGCCGCCTGCCTGTTCCTCGCCGCCGCGGCCCCGGCCGCCGCCCAGGCCGCACCGCACACCGCGGCGATGCGGGCCGGTGGAACGATCACCTGTCAGGAAGTGGACGCGGACCTGCCCGGCGTGTTCGGACGGGAATGCGGCAGCGGCCAGTGGGGCCCGCTCTCCGACTTCACCCTCACCGACGCGAACTCGGGCGACTCGTACCGCTGCGAGAACGGCTGGGGTGAAGGCAACCTCTGGGTGAGGGGGAACGACTGCGTGCCGGCCAACTAGCGCGCCTGAGAGCCAAGTCCCCCTGCCCGTCCTCGGCGGAGCACCCGCCGAAGGCGGGCAGGGGGCCGGTTCGGCGGGCAGGGGGCCCGTGAGGTGAGGGGGCGGCCCACCGGCCCGGGGGACGCCGGACAACAGGCTCAGGGCCAGAGCAACTCCCTGGCCCAGGTGGTGCCTTCGCGCCGGTAGCGCAGCCGTACGTGTCGTCTGCGGGCCTCGCCCTGGAAGAACTCCACCTCGTCCGGCTCCAGTACATACCCCGTCCAGGACCGCGCCTCGGGCGCCGGATCGTGCCCCGCCCGCTCCCACGCGTCCTCGCTCACCCGCGCCAACTCAGCGGCTGAGCGCAGGACTTCGCTCTGGCGCCCCACCAGCGCGGCGGCCAGCGCGCCCTTCGATCTGGCCCGCAGGTCCGCCCGGGTCTCCGCCGCGTCGGCCACCGCCACCGCGCCCCGGAGCCGTACCGCACGGCCCTGCGCCGCCCAGTAGAAGCCGAGCGCGGCCTCCGGCCTGGCGGCCAGCTGCCGCCCCTTGGCGCTGGTCGCGTGGGTGGCGAAGTGCCAGCCCCGTACATCCGCGTCGTGCAGCATCAGCGTCCGTACGTCGGGCCGGCCCCGCTCGTCGGCCGTCGCGAGGGTCATCGTGTGGGGCTCGGGCTGGCCCGCCGCCACGGCCTCGGCGAACCACCGGTGGAAGAGCGGCAGCGGTTCGCCCGGCGCGGTGGCGGGGTCGAAGGCGGGCAGCTCCGTGTCCCAGACGCGCTGGGCGCGCAGCAGCGTACGGAACTCGTCCTGTGCGCTCGCGGACCCGCCCTCGTCCCGGCTCTCGCCTCGTTCGTCGTCCATACGGCTCATTTAACCCGGACCTCCACGGCACTACACTCGGAGTGGTTCGAGGCGGAAGAGGAAAGGCGCGAACGGCGCATGCGACAGAACCTGGCCCGGCGTGCCGCTCTCGTCGACGCGGCCATCGAGGTGCTCGCCCGGGAAGGCGCCCGCGGTCTCACCTTCCGGGCCGTCGACGCCGAGGCGGCCGTGCCCGGCGGCACCGCGTCCAACTACTTCGCCAACCGTGACGACCTCCTCACCCAGGCCGGCGGCCGCATCTACGAACGGCTGCGCCCCGACGACGCGACGCTGGCCGCGATGTCCGGGGGACCCGCCACCCGTGCGCGGCTGGTGGAGCTGGTGCGAGAGGTGGTGGAACGGGTCACCGCGTTCCGTACGGGCTATCTCGCCCTGCTCGAACTGCGGCTGGAGGCCACCCGCCGGCCGGCCCTGCGCGCGCTGCTCACCGAGCGGGTGCGCGACGACGTCGACGCGAACGTACAGCGGCATCTGGACGCCGGACTTCCCGGCGACGGCGACACCGTCAGGATGATCTATCTGGCGACCAACTGGCTGGTGGTGGAACGGTTGACGCTGCCGGGCGTCTTCCCCGCCGAGGACGCGGGCGCCCTGCTCGGCGCACTGGTGGAACGGTTGCTTCCCGCCGATACGGCCTGAGGCCGTCACCGGGCGACACGGCCTGACGCCGGCCCCTCCTGGGGACGGGAGCGCCGGCGGGGATCAGAGGATCAGTCGTCTGATCCGCCGCCGGCGTGACAGGACGGGGGGACGGTGGGACGGGGAGAAGAGGGAGACGGGGAACGGGGAGAACGGGGCGAACGGAGAACGGGGCGAACGGGGGAGTGAGGGCACGCCGGTGCCGTGCCCGCCGGCCGCCGCGCCGGCTCGCGCGGCGCGATTACTTCGTGGGCTTCCTGCCGGTGATGCCGAGATGCACCAACAGCGCCAGGTTCGGCTTCAGTTCGGCCTGCTTCACACCCCAGCCCTGGAAGCTCTTCTGGTGCGAGGCCACCGAGGCCAGCAGGACGACCAGGGAGCCGGCCAGCGCCGCCGGGCTGACGTCCTTGTCGACCCGGCCCTTGGACTGGAGCTCCTTCACGGAATCCGTAAGGGAGTTGGTGACGGAGTTGAGGACCTTCATGCGGATCTTGTTGAACCGCTTGTCCCCCTCCGCGGCGCCCAGGTCGACGACCCGCAGGATCGCGTCGTGCTTGCGCCAGAAGTCGAGGAAACCTTCCACCAGATCTTCCGATGTCTGCCAGCCGGCCTTGCCGGCCCAGGAGCGGCCGGAGACCAGTCCGGTCAACCCGGTGCCCTCCTTGGCCATTTCCTCGGCGATTTCGAGGACGGCGCCCTCGACATCCGGGAAGTATTGGTAGAAGGTCGCAGGTGAAGTCCCCGCCTTCCGGGCGACGTCGATGACTTTGACGTCCCGGTACGGCGAGGAGCTGAGCATCTCGCTGAGGCAGTCGAGCAGCTTCTGCCGCGTCGCCTGGCCGCGTCGACCAGCCACGCGGCCGTCGACGGTGCGTACTTGTCCTGTCATGCCGTCAGCTTACCGACGGGTGATCTGAGCGCGATTTGGCCGACTGCAAATGGGGAACCACCCCTTCCGCATACGGGTCCACAGGGGGCCCCGGGGGGACCTCAGGGGTCCGTGTGGGGACCTCGGGGGCTCAGCCCGCCAATAGTGTTATCAACAGCCTGTGGACAACTTCGGTGGACAACTTCGGTGGACAACTTTGCCGCGCGCCCCGAGTGCCCACAGGGATCGTGTCGCACTAATGGCTCATATGTTCTATTTTCCTGGCCTGCGCCCCGCCCCGTAGCGCCTTAACTTGGCTGTGACGGGCACCACACGCGGAAGGCGCACGGAAGGATCCTGGCTCATGGCCGCATTCGCGGAAGGCACGCCGTGCTGGGTGGATGTGTCGCTCCCCGACCTGGAGGCGGGCAAGCGCTTCTACGGAGAGCTGTTCGGCTGGACCTTCGGCGACGACGGCGACGACGACGGCAACGGCGGCAACGGCGGCCGCAACGCCCCCGGGAACACCCCCGCCCCCGGGCACTACACCGAAGCCTTCAGCGACGGGAAGCGCGTGGCCGGCCTCACCGCCAAGCGCGACGGCCGGATGCCGACCGCCTGGGGCGTCTACTTCGCCACCCCCGACGCCGCCGCCCTCAGCCGTACGATCACGGCCGCGGGCGGCCGGATGGTGCGCGAGCCGATGTCGCTGGGAGCCTTCGGCGTCGTGGCACTCGCGGCGGACCCGGCCGGCGCCGTGTTCGGCCTCTGGCAGACCGGGGACAACACGGGCTTCGAGAAGAAGGGCCTGCCGGGATCCTTCTGCTGGACCGAGGTCTACACCCGCGACAAGGCGAGCGTGGACCCCTTCTACGAGACCGTCTTCGGCTTCCGGGGCACGGACGTGTCCGACGACGCGGTGGACTTCCGCATGTGGTCCCCGGCCGGTACGGAACCGGGCCCGGACACCGCGATCGGCGGGCGCAGCGTGATCACCGACGCCTTCCCGGTGGAGATGCCGGGCCACTTCCTCAGCTACTTCGCGGTGGCCGACTGCGACGCGACGGCCGCCGCCGTCGTCCGGCTCGGCGGCCGGGTGACGGCCCCGCCGTTCGACATCGAGTACGGGCGGATGGCCGTGTTCAACGACAACCAGGGCGCGTCCTTCGCCGTACTGGAGGAACCGGAACGAGAGCCGGAACCGGAGCCGGACCCCGGGGCCGGGACCCGGGAAGGCGAAGAGACCACGGAGAACGGCGAGGAAGCGGAGCAATCGGCGTAAGCGCGGGCACACGTGGTGTCCGGATCGCGGTAGGACACTCCGATCCGCCCCCGGGTTCGCAACCGATGCCTCCGACAGGAAGAATCAGGGGGCACGGGGCCGTACCTTTGTGGCCCGTACGGGGAGGTGGCAGGCAAGTGGAGCAGCTGACGCAGCACGACCCGAGGCGTATCGGCCCTTTCGAGGTGCTGGGACGGCTCGGTGCCGGCGGCATGGGGCTGGTCTATCTCGCGCGTTCGGCATCGGGACGCCGGGTCGCGATCAAGACGGTCCGTACCGAACTTGCCGAGGACCAGCTGTTCCGGGTCCGCTTCACGCGTGAGGTGGAGGCAGCCCGCGCCGTCAGCGGGTTCTACACCGCCGCGGTCGTGGACGCCGACCCCCGGGCCGCCGTGCCCTGGCTGGCCACCGCCTACGTACCGGCGCCCTCGCTGGAAGAAATAGTGAATGAGTGCGGTCCCATGCCGGCCCAGGCGGTGCGCTGGCTGGCGGCGGGGATCGCCGAGGCGCTCCAGTCCATCCACGGCGCCAATCTGGTCCACCGTGACATGAAGCCGTCGAACGTCCTGGTGGTGGAGGACGGCCCGCGCGTCATCGACTTCGGGATCGCCTCCGGTGTCTCCAACACCCGGCTGACCATGACCAACGTCGCCGTCGGCACCCCCGCGTACATGTCGCCCGAGCAGGCCAGGGACTCACGCAGCGTCACGGGCGCCAGCGACATCTTCTCGCTCGGCTCGACCCTCGTCTTCGCCGCGACCGGACACGCGCCCTACCACGGCGGCAATCCGGTCGAGACGGTCTTCATGCTGCTGCGCGAGGGCCCGGACCTGGAGGGGCTGCCGGACGAGCTGAGACCCCTCATCGACTCCTGCATGCAGATGGACGCCACCCGCCGCCCCTCGCCCGCCGACCTCCAGGCCCAGCTGGCGCCGCATCTCTTCGCCTCGGGCAGTGACGACAGCGGTACGGCGTCGGCCTGGCTGCCGGATCTCGCCACGGCCATGATCGAGCGCCGCAGGGCGGGCGGGCGCGGCCCCGCTCCCGTGCCGCCGGTACGGCCTCCGGCGCCCGTTCTGCCGCCCCC
>NZ_WWJY01000905.1 GCF_009865405.1 Streptomyces sp. SID3212
CGGCTTCCGCGTCACGGCCGTCCTCCCGGTGGACGCCTCGGCGAACGCCACCGCCCCGGCCGCGCCAGGGCCGGCCGCCGGGGACACGGACCGGCGCGGCGGGCGGCGGAAGACGGCGTGCGGACGCCTCAAGCCCCCCGCCCGACCGGCCGCCCGGTCCCGGGACTGCTGACGGAGTCGGGCACGGAAGGCGGGTCGACTCCGCCTTCGCCCTACCCTGTTGGCCGTGACGGACATCCCGCAGGACCACACCCCGGCCCCGAAGGTACGGCTGCTCCTCGCCGAGGACCAGGGGATGATGCGCGGCGCCCTCGCGCTGCTGCTCGGGATGGAGGAGGACATGGAGGTCGTCGCCCAAGTGGCCACCGGGGACGCCATCCTGGAGGCCGCGCTCACCTCACACCCCGACGTGGCCCTGCTCGACATCGAACTGCCCGGCCTCAGCGGCCTGGACGCCGCCGCCGAGCTGCGGGACCGGGTGCCCGGCTGTCGCGTACTGATCCTGACCACCTTCGGCCGTCCCGGGTATCTGCGCCGGGCCATGGAGGCGGGGGCGGCGGGTTTCCTGGTCAAGGACGGCCCGGTCGAGGAGCTGGCGGGCGCGGTCCGCCGGGTGCTCGCGGGCGAGACCGTCATCGATCCGGCGCTGGCCGCCGCCGCCCTGAGCGCCGGGCCGAGCCCGCTCACCGCGCGCGAGCGGGACGCGCTGAACGCGTCGGCCGACGGCGCGACCGTCGCCGACATCGCGGCGAAACTGCACCTGTCCGAGTCGACCGTACGGAACTACCTGTCGTCGGCCATCGGCAAGACGAGCACCCGCAACCGCATGGAGGCGGTACGGGCGGCCCGCCGCCAGGGCTGGCTCTGAAAGACCGGTCGGGAGTCGCTCACGTCTCCGTACGCCTCGGCAGCCACACCAGCATCAGCGTCACCCCCACGAGCAGCACCCCCGTGCCTGTCCTGAACGCCAGCGCGTACCCCGCCGTCAACGCCTCCGGCGTGGTGCCGCCCGCCGTCCGCGCCGCCGCCACTGTCGACAGGACGGCGAGACCCAGCGCGCCCCCCATCGTGCGCGACGTGTTGATCAGGCCGGAGACCAGGCCCGCCTCCCCCGGCGCGGCGCCCGCCGTGGCCAGCGCGGCCAGCGGGGTCGCGGCCAGGCCCATGCCCACCATCATCAGGATGCCGGGGCCGAGGACGACGGTGAGGTACGTCCCGTCGGCCGTCATCGTCGACTGCCAGCCGAACCCGGCCGCCGCGATCAGCGCCCCCAGCACCGCCAGGTCGCGCGCGTCGATCCGGGCCATCAGCCGGGGCGCCAGCTTGGAGCCGAGGACGATGCTCAACGAGCTGGGTATCAGGGCCAGTCCGGCGTCCAGGGGCGTGTAGCCGAGGACGTTCTGGATGTACACGGTCATGAAGAACCACGTGCTGAAGGAGGCCGCGCCACAGACGAACATCGCCGCGTTGGCCGCCGACACGGCCCGTACCCGGAACAGCCCGAGCGGCATCAGCGGCGCCTTCGTCCGCGCCTCCACCCCCACGAACAGCGCGAGCAGCAGGGCCCCGGCGGCGAGCGGCAGCAGGGTCGGCGCCGCGCCCCACCCCTCCTTCTCGGTCTGCACGATGCCGTACGCGACCAGGGCGAGGCCGGCCGTCACCAGGACCGCGCCGGGCAGGTCGAGCCGCCTGCGCTGTTCCGTACGGCTCTCCGCCAGCCACACCACGGCGCCGACCAGGACCAGCGCGCCGATCGGCACGTTGATCAGCAGCACCCAGCGCCAGGACAGCAGATCGGTGAGGACCCCGCCGACCAGTCCGCCGGCCGCCCCGCCGCCCGCGCCGACGGCCGACCAGGTGCCTATGGCCCGGGTCCTCGCGACACCCGACGGCACGGCGGCGGTCAGGATCGTGAGCGTCGCGGGCGCCAGGACGGCCGCGCCGAGCCCCTGCACGGCGCGGGCGGCGAGCAGTTGCCACCCCTCCTGGGCCAGCCCGCCCGCGAGGGAGGCCAGGGTGAAGACCGTGAGGCCGGTCAGGAACATCAGCTTGCGGCCGAAGAGGTCCGCCGCCCGGCCGCCGAGCAGCATGAATCCGGCGAAGGCGATCGCGTACGCGTTGAGGACCCATTGCAGACCCGCCGCGGACAGCCCCAGGTCGGCGCGCATCGAGGGGAGCGCCACATTGACCACGGACACGTCGAGGACGACGAGGAACTGGCCGGCGCAGGCGGCGAGGACCACCGGCCAGGTGCGGGGGGACGCGGGGGTGCGGGCGGACAGGGAGGCGCTGTCGGTTTCCGTGGCGGGTCGGGGCATGGCGGTCATGGTCCCAGGCGCCCGGCGGTCCGTACATCGGGATTTCGATGTACGACCTCCGGACCGCGCGGGGACGGTGACCTCACGTCAGGAACGCCGGCCCGACGAGGGCGACATTCATGGGCATTTGGCCATCAATTCCCCCACCTGGAGATCACCGGGGGCCGGTCCGGAATAACCGGGGCCCGAGAGAAGGTTCACAGTGCATCCACTTCGCCGGCACACCCATGCCCGCGCTCTTCCCTGCCGGAGGCCGCCCGAATGCCGCAGACGACGCACGATCAGTTCGCCGGGACTCCCCCGGTCACCCGGGAGCGCGGAACCGGCGCCATCGTCCCCGTCCTCGCCTTCGCGGGCATCACCGTCGCGGTGATGCAGACACTCCTCGTCCCGGTCATCAAGGACCTGCCCACCCTGCTGCACACGGCACCGGCCAACGCCACCTGGGTCCTGACCGCCACCCTCCTCGCCGGTGCCATCTCCACCCCGATCATGGGCCGCCTCGGCGATCTCTTCGGCAAGCGGCGCATGCTCCTCGCAAGCCTCGCCGTCATGGTCGTCGGCTCCCTGGTCTGCGGCTTCACCGACAACCTCATCGTGATGATCGCCGGCCGGGCCCTCCAGGGCTTCGCCATGGGCGCCATCCCGCTCGGCATCGGCATCATGCGCGACGAACTGCCGCGCGAGAAGCTCGGCTCGGCGATGGCCCTGATGAGCTCCTCCATCGGCGTGGGCGGCGGACTCGCCCTGCCCGCCGCCGCGGTGGTGGCCCAGAACGCCGACTGGCACACCCTGTTCTTCGGCTCGGCCGGGCTCGGCGTGCTGTCGATGGGCCTGGCCTTCTTCCTCGTACCGGAGTCGTCGGTACGGGCCGAGGGCACGTTCGACTGGCTCGGCGCGATCGGGCTCTCCGCCGGTCTGGTCGCCCTGCTGCTGCCGATCACCAAGGGCAGTGACTGGGGCTGGGGTTCCGGCACCACGCTCGGACTCTTCGCGCTGGCCGCCGTCATCCTGCTGCTCTGGGGCGTGATGGAGCTGCGGGTGGCCGCGCCGCTGGTCGACCTGCGCACCACGGCCCGCCGTGAGGTGCTGCTCACCAACCTCACCTCGATCATGGTCGGGGTGGCGTTCTACGCCATCACGCTCGTCCTGCCGCAACTGCTCCAGCTGCCCACGTCCAACGGATACGGCCTCGGCCAGTCCATGGTGGTCGCGGGCCTGTGCGTGGCCCCGCTCGGCCTGACGATGATGCTGACCGCTCCCCTCTACGCCCGGATTTCCGCCCAGTACGGGCCCAAGGTGTCCCTGATGCTCGGGATGCTGGTCATCGGTGTGGGGTACGGCGCCGGGCTCGGCCTGATGAGCGCCGTCTGGCAGACCGTCGTCATCTCGGTCGTCGTGGGCGCCGGGATCGGACTGGCCTACTCCTCGCTGCCCGCGCTGATCATCGGCGCGGTCGACCCGTCGGAGACGGGCGCGGCCAACGGGCTCAACACCCTGATGCGGTCCGTCGGCACGTCCCTGTCGAGCGCCGTCATCGGGATGGTCCTCGCGCACACGTCCGTCCAGGCGGGCGGGGTGGCGGTGCCGACCCTGCACGGCTTCCGGATCTCGTTCGTCATCGCGACGGGCGCGGTGGTCGGCGGGCTGGTGCTGGCGTCGTTCCTGCCGTCCCAGGCGGCGGGGCGCCGGGCGGCGAAGGACGCGGCGGGCGGCGGCGAACCGCTCGGGTCCGCGACGCTGGTCGCCGGGTCCGGCGGATTCCGGGGGCGGGTGCTGGACGCGTACGGCGCTCCCGTCGCGCGGGCGAACGTCACCCTGATCGACCGGGGCGGGCGGCAGGCGGGGCTGACCGTCGCGGACGAGGACGGCGGCTACACGCTGCTGCCGCCCGCCGAGGGCCACTTCGTCCTGGCGGGGACGGCCACGGGCTACGCGCCGTTCGCGTGCCCGGCCGTGTACCCCGGGGGCGGGGTGCCGGTGGAGGTCGACCTGGTGCTGGCAGAAGGGGCGCAGGAGCGGGTGCCGTCCTAGGGCGTGGTGGGGCCGGGGCCGGGGCCGGGGACGGGGTGCGGCCGGCGAGTTCGGGACCGTACGGCACCATGGACGCCCGCACCCCGTCCGTACCGCACCAGCCGCATCAGCGACACCCAGGCACACCATCCGCACCAGCCGCGCCACCGTGAGGAGAGCCCATGCCCGCCGGGACCCAGGCGATCGCACCGGAGCCGGAGGTCCTCGCGGCCTTCGAGTCCGCCAAGGGGTTCATGCCCGTCCACGAAGGGCTCGCCCTCCACGCGGCGGCGGTCGAGGCGGGCGCGCTCGGTCTGCCGCTCCTGGAGGTCGGTACGTACTGCGGGCGTTCGACGATCCTGCTGGCCGCCGCGGCCCGCGCGGCCGGCACGGTGGCCGTCACCGTCGACCACCACCGCGGCAGCGAGGAGCAGCAGCCGGGGTGGGAGTACCACGACCCGTCGGTGGTCGACCCCGATCTCGGCCTGATGGACACGCTGCCCGCCTTCCGCCGTACGCTCCACCGCGCCGGCCTGGAGGACCACGTGATCGCGGTCGTCGGCCGTTCCCCGCAGGTGGCGGCGGTGTGGGGCCGGCCGCTCGGGCTGGTCTTCGTCGACGGAGGTCACACCGACGCGCACGCCAACGGCGACTACGAGGGTTGGGCCCCGCACCTCGCCGAGGGCGGCCTGCTGGTGATCCACGACGTGTTCCCCGACCCGGCCGACGGCGGACAGGCCCCGTACCGCGTCTACCGGCGCGCCCTGTCCTCCGGCGCCTTCACCGAGGTCTCGGTGACGGACTCGCTCCGTGTCCTGCGGCGTACGGCGGCGGGACTCTGAGCCCGAGGTCTACGATCACGGGCGTGTCGTACGACGAGAGCCAGCCCGCCCCCCGCCGCCGCTTCGGCCGGACCCCGCTCACGCTCACGGTCGCCGCGCTGGTGCCGGCCGCCGTGGTGGGAGTGCTCGTCTGGCGGGGCGTGGGAGGAGCCGACAGCCACGGTGGCACCGCCGCGGCGGTCACCCCCGCCGCCTCGCCGACCGGCCGCTCCGGCACCCTGCTCGACGACGGCGTCCCCGGCGACGTGGAGCCCACCGCGCCCGGCCCCGGCCCCCTCGCGGGCAAGGTCGTCGTCATCGACCCGGGGCACAACACCCGTAACCACCTGCACACGAGCGAGATCAACCAGCAGGTGCAGATCGGCCCGACCCGCAAGGAGTGCGACACCACCGGCACGGCCACCAACGACGGTTACGCCGAGGCCCGGTTCACACTCGACGTGTCGCACCGGCTGCGCGACCTCCTGAAGAAGGAGGGCGCGACGGTGACCCTCACCCAGGACGACGACCGGCCGTTCGGCCCATGTGTGGACGAGCGCGCCCGGATCGGCAACAAGGCGAAGGCCGACGCCGTCGTCTCCGTCCACGCGGACGGCTCGGCGGTGGGCAACCGCGGCTTCCACGTCATCCTGCCCGGCCTGGTGAAGGGCGGCGGCGCCGACACCACACCCATCGTCGGCCCCTCGCGCGACCTCGGCGAGCACATCGCCGGCCGGTTCGCGGCCGTGACAGGCAGCGCTCCCTCCAACTACATCGGTGACGGTACGGGGTTGGACGTCCGCAAGGATCTCGGCGGACTCAACCTCTCGACCGTGCCGAAGGTCTTCGTGGAGTGCGGCAACATGCGGGATCCGAAGGACGCGGCGCTCCTCACCAGCGCGGAGTGGCGGCAGAAGGCGGCGCGGGGGCTCGCCGAGGGCATCAGCGGCTATCTGGCGCGCTGAGGCGCGTCCCCGGCGGCGTCACCAACGGGCCCCGGGCGTCCGGGCACCGGGCAGACGCCCCCCTCGGGCAGGCGATAGATTCATCCGTACGATGGGGAGCCGCCCCCGAGCTTCACACCGCGCACCGCCTGACGGCGGCCCACGAGACCGCCCCGACGAGACGACTGACGAAGGATTTTCACGTGAACTTCCGCTCCCTCACACGAGGCGACGGCGTGGTGATCGGAGCAGCGGTGTTGCTGTTCATCGCCTCGTTCCTCAACACGATCGGCTGCGACGGCAGTGGGTGCGACAACGCGCCGACCGCCTGGGACAACGGCGTCCTGATCCTGGGGATCTACCTGGCGGGCCTCATCGGCGCGGCACTGATCGTCGTGTCCCGCGCGCTGCCCCGGCCGCTGAAGGTCGCGGGGATCGAACTGGCCCCGTTCGGCGTCGCGTTCACGGTGTTCGCGGCGTGGACCGCGCTCGGCGCTCTCTTCGACCCGGCGGGTTCCGCGATCCTTCCCGACGGGTTCAGCGTCGACGCGGGGGCCGGGCTCATCCTCGGTTTCATCGCGGCGCTGATCCTGGCGGGCGCCGCGGTGGCGACCCCGCTCGTACCGCCGCTCAAGGCCCCGCTCCTCGGCGCCCCGAGGCCGCCGGCCCCGCAGCCGTACGCCGGACAGCCCGGCGGTCCCGGTGCTCCCGGCCAGGGGTACGGCTACCCGGGCGGCCAGCAGCCGTACGGCGCGCAGCAGGGTCAGTCCCAGCCGTACGGCGCGCAGTCCGGCCAGTCCGGGGCG
>NZ_WWJY01000906.1 GCF_009865405.1 Streptomyces sp. SID3212
CGTCGGCCGGGGGCGCCTGGTGGCGTCCGCCGCGCGGGACGACGTACGCGGTCAGCTGCCGGTCGCCGGCCGGGTGTGCGTGGGCGACGACGGCCGCCCGGTCGATGGCCGGGTGGCGGGCCAGGACGCTCTCGACCTCGCCGGGCTCGACCCGGAAGCCGCGGATCTTCACCTGGCTGTCGGCGCGGCCCAGGTAGGCGAGGACACCGTCGGCGCCCCGGCGTACGAGGTCACCGGTGCGGTAGAGGCGTTCACCCGTGGGGGCCGCCACAAAACGTTCGGCGGTCAGCGCGGGCCGGCCCCGGTAGTCGCGGGCGACGCCCGCCCCGGCGGCGTACAGCTCACCGGTCCCGCCGTCCGGCACCGGGCGCAGTTCCTCGTCGAGGATGTGCAGCCGCTTGCCGGCCAGCGGGCGGCCGATGGGCACGGGGCCGCCGTCGCGCACGTCCTCCGGCGTCACCGGGTGGACGGTGAGGAAGATCATGCACTCGACGGGCCCGTAGCCGTTGCTCAGCCGCAGGCCGGGGTGGCGCTCCAGGGCGCGGGCCGCGTGCGGGGCGGAGAGGGCCTCGCCGCCCACGATCAGCTCCCGCAGTCCGTCGAGCGCCTGCGGGTACTCGTCCACGATGACGCTGAAGAGGGAGGAGGAGAGGTAGAGGGAGGTGATTCCGTGCTCGGCGACGAGCCGTGCCATCACGAAGGGTTCGGGGCGCCGTCCGGGGTGCAGGACGCAGGTCCCGCCGTTGAGGAGCGGGCCCCACAGCTCCAGGGCGAACGCGTCCCAGGAGAGGGGCGCGCACTGGAGCCACACGGATCCGGGGCCGAAGGAGGCGAAGTCCTGTCCGGTGAGGGTGGCGGTGACGGCGTGGTGGGAGGCGGCGATGCCCTTGGGCCGTCCGGTCGAGCCGGAGGTGAACATCACGCAGGCGATGTCGCCGGGGCGGACCGGGACCGTGCCGCGCGCCAGCGGTGGTGCGGTCGGGGCGTCCTCCACGTGGACCTCGGGGACGCCGAGCGCGTCGGGCCCGGCGTCGCGGGTGGACACCACGGCGGCGATCTCCGCGTCCGCCGCCATCGCCCGGAGCCGTTCGGCGGGGAAGGCGGGGTCGAGCATCACGTATCCGGCGCCTGCCTTGAGGATGCCGAGCACCGTCACGACCAGCGCGGTGGAGCGTTCCAGGAACACCCCGACCGTGTCGCCGTGCCGGACGCCGCTCGCCGCGAGCAGGCCGGCCAGCCGGTCGGCGCGGGCGTCGAGCCCGGCGTAGTCGAGGCGTTCGTCGCCGTGGATCAGGGCCGTCGCGCCGGGCGTCCGTACCGCCTGGTCCTCGAACAGTTCATGCGTGCACTTCATCGCGCTCACCTCCTGGCCGGCTGCCGCTCTTCCCGCGGGGCGCGTCGTGCGCCTCCGGCATCCCGGACGCCTCTGGCTCCCCGGGTGCGTCGAAGTCGAGCAGCAGGACGTCGATGTCTCTGATGGAACGGCTGGCGAGGCCCCACAGGGCGATCGCGGTCCCGCCGACCCCGGCGAGGAACAACATGGCCGCCATGCCGCTGCCGGGACCGTCGCCGACGAGCGGTCCGAGCACGGTGAAGATCCCGGAGCCGTCGGCCGCCGCCGGTTCGAAGACGTGGTCGGCGAGCGGTCCGGAGACCGCCATGGCCAGGGGGACGGAGATCTGCGACAGGAACATCACCGCGCCGAAGACCCGGCCCTGCCATTCGTGGGGGACCTTGGTCTGCACGATCGCCTGCATGGACGCGTTGACCGTCGTCATGAGCAGGGCGCCGATGAGGATCGCCACGCACCAGCCGACGACTCCGCCGGCCAGACCCATCGCGACCAGGCCGGACAGGCACATGCCGACCACGCCGAGCATCATGCCCCGGCCGCGGTTTTTGGGTCCGCCCCAGGCGGCCATCAGCAGGGCGCCGGCCACTCCGCCGATGCCGATCGCGCTGTTCACGGCGGCGAGCGCGCCGGTGTCGGCGCGCAGCAGCACCATCGGCGAGATGAGGGCGAAGCCGAAGACCATGACCAGGTTGACCAGGCAGAAGTTGACGATCAGGTCGCGCAGGCTGGGCACCCGGAACAGGTAGCGCAGCCCCTCGGCCGCGTCGGCCGTGATGCGCCGCCGCGGCGCTCCGGTGGTCTCCTTGACGACCACGTCGCCCTTGAGCCGTACGACACGGATCCCGATGAGCGCGAACGCGTAACTCGCCACGTCCACCAGGAGCGTGGGGCCGATCCCGAAGACCGCGACGAGGAGGCCGCCCAGGGCGGGGCCGCCGATCCCGGCCGCGCTCTTGGCGCCGGCGAGCAGGCCGTTGGCGCGGCCGAGCTGGTCCTTGCGGACGAGGAGGGGAACGGCCGAGGAGAGGGCCGGGAACTGGAACGCGGCGCACACCCCTAGCAGCACGGTGGCCGGATATATCTGCCAGGACTGGAGGGCACCGAGGTAGTGGAGGAGGGCGAGGGAGCCCACGACGACCAGGCCGCCGGCGTCCGCGAGTTGGAGCGCGGCCCGCTTGGGGATCCGGTCGACGATCGCACCCGCAATGGGGCTGAACACCGCCTGGGGGAGCATCGCGCACAGGGAGAGGATCGTGACGGCGGTGGCCTGTTCGCCGGCCGACCACACTTCGATGATGAAGGCGAACCGGACCGCCGCGCTGCCCACCAGGGACACCGCCTGACCGGACCAGACCAGCATGAGCGGCCCCATCCCCGCGAAACTTCCGGGAATGTCCGCTGTTTTCCGGGCGTCGCTCACGATCCGGGTCCCCTGTCCACCGGTGCCCGGCACGCCGTACCGCGGCTTTCGAACGGGTTGGTAACCACGCCTCAATCCCCCAGGGTTTTCGCTTTCCACGCGGATCACCACGGATCCCTGCCTGAATCGAACGGGGTCAGCATGCGTCGGGGGATTACCTCCGCGTTCCCTTCGCGAACACCGGAACGGGAAGGGCGCGGGAACGGAACGGGACGCCGACGGGACCCGGGCGGGCGAGGGTCGTCACGTAGTTGTCTGCACAGAAGGAGTACTCCCGTGAAGAACCCCAGGGATCATTCGCCGGACAGGGCGAATCTGCGCCACGCCCTCCAGGACCTGTCGACCGTGGAACGGTGGGCCGAGCGCGTGGCGTCGGGCGGCCGTCCCGAGCCGTACGCCGCGCAGGAGTCCCTGGACGGGCCCCAGTTCAGTGTCGAGACCGAGACCGAGAACGGCATGCACACCGTGGCCGGGATCGTGGCGCTGGCGCCCGCGCCGGACACCGGTACCGCGGGCTTGGACGAGACGGAGCGCGCCGTGCTCCGCTCGCTCGTGAGATCGCTGCTCGACCTCGCCGGCCATGAGTCGGGCCCCGCCCGTACCCATGTGGTGCTCACCCCCGGCGGACCCCGGGTGGCCGCCTGCCAACTGGGGCCGCACTACCTGGTGTTGGACCGTTCCCGCGACGGTTCCCCAGGCAGGTAACGGGGCGGGAACGGTCAGGGAACGCCCGCCAGCAACATCAGTGGTGTCGGGAAGCGGAACACCGCAAACACCCACAAACACCAACTTAGGGGCGGGACCATGGGACGTAAGCTTGCTGGACTCTTCGGGATCTTCGCGGCAACGCTGGCCTTCGGCTTCGGCACGGTGGCCGAGGCGGGACACACGCAGGGCCCCCGGAGCGTCCAGCAGGTTGTCGCCGACGACAAGGGCCCCACGATCACCGGCCCCGGTGTCGCCGCCGACGACAAGGGACCCACTCTTGTCCCGGCGGACGACAAGGGCCCGACCGTGGTGCTCGCCGACGACAAGGGTCCGACCGTGATCGCCGTCACCAACGACGACAAGGGCCCCACGTCCTCCGTTCTCTGAACCGCTCCCCGTCCCACCCGCTCCCCCCGAACAGCTGAGCCCCGTACCGGAGTTCCGGTACGGGGCTCGGTGCTGCCGGGGCTCGCTGCCGCGCGGGGCACGCCGTCAGGCACGGCGGCGGTCCGCCGGCACTCCCATCTCGGCGAAGAGCTTCTCGGCGGCGGCCCGGTGCACGCCGGCTTCCGCCGTGTCACCCAGGGCATCGGCCATCCCCGCTAACGCGTAGGCCTCCTCGATGCGGTAGCTGATGGCCGCGGAGAGGTCGAAGGCGTGCTGGTGCAGGGCCAGTGCCGCCGCCGCGTCCCCCTGGCGCAGCCGCAGCCGGCCCACCGTGTTCTCCACCTTGGCGCGCCGCAGCGGCGAGGAGTTGGTCCGCATCAGCTGGAGGGCGTACTCCGCCTGGTCCGGGGTGCGGGGCGGCTTTCCGAGCCGGTCCTCCACATCCGCCGAGAGGGCCAGGGTCAGCGCCAGGTTCACCTGGTTCCCGGTGTCCCCGTACAGCGCGCGGGCCTCGGTCAGGCAGCGGTCCGCCTCGTCGTACTCGCCCAGGCCGATGTGGGCCAGGGCGAGATCGGTGATGGCACCGGGCAGTCCTTCGTGCTGTCCGAGCTGGAGGCTCAGTTCGGCCGACCGCTGGGCCGCGTCCCGTGCCTCCTCGTACCGGCCCCACTGTTCGTAGAGGGTGCTGAGGATGGTCAGGCTCTCGGCCTCCGCGCGCGGGATGCCGAGCGAGCGTTCGTGGGCGATCGCCGTCTCCATGTGGCCCAGCGCCTCGGCGAAGTTGCCGAGGAGGCTGTTGAACTGGCCGAGGATGCTCTCACTGTGGGCCTGGGTGTGCCGGTCGCCGAGGCGGATCGCGACGTCCCGGCTCTCCCGGGCCGCGTCGAGCCCTTCGGAGAAGCGGCCGAGTTTCCAGCAGGCGACGCCGAGGTTGGACAGGCTCACTCCCAGCAGCGCCAGGTCCTGCAACCGCTCCGCGGCGGCGACCGCGGTCCGGCCCAGTTCGCCGAACTCCTCCAGGTGTCCACGCGCGTTGAGCTGGAAGACGAGGTTGCGGGCGAGGCACACGACGTACCGGTCGTGGCCGCGTCTCTCCGCGAGTGTGACCGTCGCGAGGAGCGCCGTCTGCTCGCGCAGGAACCACTCCTGGGCCCGTTCCGCGGTGCTGAGATCGGGCAGTTCCGCCGTGGAGGGGAGCAGTCCGGTGGGGCGGTGGCGCCGCCCGGAGTAGAGGAGGTCGCAGGCCACTTCGGTGGCGGTCAGGTAGTAGCAGAGCAAACGTTCCACCGCGACCGCGTCCTCGCCCTCGGCGGACTCGCCGAGCTGGCTCTGCGCGAAGCTGCGGACCAGATCGTGGAAGGTGTAGAGGCCGATCTCCGGCTGCTGTACGAGGTGCACGTCGAGCAGCATTTCGAGCAGGTCCTCCGCCTCGCGGGTGCCCGAGCCGAGCAGCGCGCCCGCCGCGTGGACGTCCATGTCGCCGCCCGGGTGCAGGGCCAGCGTCCGGAAGGCCGTACGGCACTCGTCGTCCAGGGCCTGGTAGGACAGACGGAGGGTGGCGGAGACGCTGCGGGCGCCGGAGCTGAGCTCGTCGAGTCTGCGGGTCTCGTCGCGCAGACGTTCCGCCAGGTACTGGAGGGTCCAGCGCGGGCGGTTGCGCAGGCGGGCGGTGGCGATCCGCAGGGCGAGCGGGAGGTGGCCGCAGAGCCGGGCGAGTTCGGCGGCTGCTTCCGGTTCGGCCGCCACCCGCTGGGCGCCGAGGGTCTCGGCCACCAGGGTGGCGCTCTCCTCGGGCGGCATCACGCCGATGGAGATCCACTGCGCGCCGTCCAGGTCGACCAGGCGGGCACGGCTGGTGACCAGGACGAGGCAGCCCGAGGAGGCGGGGAGCAGCGGGCGGATGCCGGCCGCGTCACCCGCGTTGTCGAGGAGGATCAGCAGCCGTCTGCCGATCAGGGTCGCGCGCCACAGGGCGGTACGGGCCGGTACGTCGTCGGGGATGCGGTCGCCCGGGATGCCGAGGGCCCGCAGCAGACTGTCGAGCGCGGTGCCGGCGGTCACGGGCTGGTCGCCCGGGGTGTAGCCGCGCAGGTCGATGTGGAGCTGGCCGTCCGGGTACTCGGGGGCGAGGCGGTGCGCGGCCCGTACCGCGAGGGAGGTCTTGCCGCAGCCGCCCATGCCGTCGATGGCGACGATCTGCGGGCCCTGTTCGCTGCCTTCCCCGGCGCAGCGCAGGATCTCCGCCAGTTCCCGTTCGCGTCCCGTGAAGTCCGACAGGTCGTACGGGAGGGTGCTGGGCGGTTCCGCCGGCAGCGGTACGGGGGCGGCGGGGGCGGGCGCCGGTCCAGGGCCTGCCAGTTCGGGGCTCTCCCGCAGGATTCCCTCGTACAGCTTGGTGAGTTGGGGCCCCGGGTCGATGCCCAGCTCTTCGACGAGCAGCTCGCGGACCTTGCCGTACTCCTCCAGCGCCTCGGCCTGGCGGCCGGACCGGTAGAGCGCGACCATCAACTGGCCGCGCAGGGTCTCCCGCAGGGGATGTTGATTGACCAAATCTTTTAAGTCCACGACCAGTTCGGCGGCCTCTCCGAGCGCGAGATGGAGCTCGAAGAGCTGTTCCGCGGCGGTCAGCCGGCGTTCCTCGATGGAGGTGGAGGCCGCCTGGATCACCGGTCCGCCGCTGCCCGACAGGACAGGTCCGCGCCAGAGGGCGAGCGCTCCCCGCAGAATCTCGGCCGCTTCGGCGGGCCGGCTCTCGGCGGCAGCGATCTTCGCTTTGCGCGTCAGCAGTCCAAATTCGGCCAGGTCGATTTCACACTGTTCGAGGGCGACGCGATAACCGGGGCCGTCGGTGAGAAGGACGTCGGCGCCGCCCGGTATCCGCCGTCTCAGATCCGCTATGGCCTTGCGTACTTGGTGGGAGGCCGTGGTCGGCGGCTCCTCGTCCCAGGCCGCCTCGACCAGTCGCGAAACGGGAAGCACCTTTCCCGGATCCAGCAGCAGAGTGGCCAGAACTCGCTCCTGAATCACTCCTCCGAGCCGCAGACGTGTCCCGTTCGACCAGCCCTCGATCGGGCCAAGAATGTTGAATCGCAGCCGATCTCCTGCCGCTGTTGTCATGCGGCCTCCCTCCCCCTCAGCTCTGCTCACGCGCAGACCCTCCCCAGCGCCAAGCGATCGTAGCCCCTACCAGGAAAAGCGCGGTACTGCGCCGGGAAGAGTTCGGGAATGGCGCGTTGCAAGCTGTTCATCAACGGCGGGCCTTCACCGCCGCGGAGGATACAGAGCGTGAGCAGACCGGGGAATCACCGGTCCGGGCCGGTGCGTTCGGACCGTCCTGGGAGATCGCGTCACCGGCCATCGCATTACCGAGATTTTGGGGACCAAGGAGAGAATGATGAATTCCCAGACGGCGCCCGGTCTTGACGTACTGCTCCAGAATGCGCGCAGGCGGGCGGGGCTCACTCAGGAACAGCTCGCGGGGCTTTCCACCGTGAGCGTACGGGCCATTCGGGACCTGGAGCTGGGCCGCGTGCAACATCCCCGTAAAGAAACTCTCAGACTCCTCGCCAATGCCATGCGCCTGACCGACGCACGGCGGATCGAGCTCGAACTCGCCGTGGACGCCCAGGCCGTGGGACGGGTATTCCAGGACATATACGGAGCAGACCTCGCCGTGCCGCCCGCGCCCCTGCGCCCCCTGGTGGGCCGGCGCCCCGAACTGGAGGCGCTGACGGCGCGGTTGTCCACGGAACACGAGCGTCTGCTGACACTGGTGGGGCTGCCGGGAGTGGGGAAGACCCGGCTGGCGCAGGAGGCCGCTTCGCTGCTCCACTCCCGCGACCGCGTCCCGGTGCTCTGGGTCGCCCTGGACGGCGCGGCCGAGACCACCGGCGCGGCGGCGAACAGCCCGCTGTCGACGATGACGGGATGGGTGCGGGCGCTGGTCCGTGACGGCGAGAAACTGGACGAACTTGCCACGGTCATAGGGCACAAGCCTACCCTGATCGTACTTGACGGTTACGATTCGTCACCCTCCGCGATCAGGCCGCTGCTGAACCTGCTGCGCGTCTGCGAGCGCGTGAAAATCCTCACGACCACCTGCCGGCCGGTCCAGCTGCCCGGTGGCCGGCTGCTGCCGCTGGCCCCGCTGCCCGTGCCCGCCCCCTCCGACCTGGCCGCTTCCCTGCCGGGCGACTCCCTGGTGACGGACCGGCCCGCCGTGGAGCTGATGCTGTCGCATGTCAGCCACATGCGGCCCGACTTCCTCCCCACGGACACCGTCACCACCACGGCGGCCCACATCTGCCGAGCGCTGGACGGCATTCCGCAGGCGCTGGAGGCCGCGGCCTCCTGGCTGCTGCTGTACTCCCCGGAGCAGCTCCTCGACATCGCCCGCACCGTGCCGCTGGTCCTGGTCGACGGGGTCACCCCCACCGACCCCGCCGCCGGCCCCACCCTGAGCGACCGGCTCGCCGCGGCGGTGACCGGGCTCGGCCCGCGCGCCACGGCCCTGCTCCGTACCCCGGTCGACCCGTGGACCGTGGACGACGCGGCACGCGCGAACGGCACGTCGCTGGCGGAGACCGCCCGCGACGCGCACGCCCTGCTGGTACGGGGGCTGATCCGGCAGCTCCCCACGACTCCGGGGGGCCCGGTGGGCTTCACGGTGCTCAACCTGGTCCGCGCGGCGCTCGTGGCGGAGCAGGAACAGCAGCAGGAGAGGGAGCACGGCTCCCTGGTCGACGCGCTCGCGGAGTAGGCCCGCCCGCTCTCCCGTCCCTCCTTCTGCTTCTCCCGGTCTTCTTTTCTCCCCCTCTTCTCTTCTCCCCCTCCCTCCCCTCTCGTGAAAGGCCTCGCCCCCATGCGCAACCTGATCTCCCTCGCCGACCTCACGCCCGCCGAGCTGCGCCACCTCGTCGGCCGGGCCGTCGAGTTCGGCCGTGACGGCATCCACGCGACGTCGCTCGCCGGGCGCCAGGTCGGCGTCTACTTCCGCAAGTCCTCGACCCGTACCCGTACGTCGTTCTGGAGCGGCGCGACCCGCCTGGGCGCCGACGTGATCACGTTCGGCCCGAACGAGCTCCAGCTCAGCACCGGGGAGACGGTGGAGGACACCGCCCGGGTCCTCGGGCAGTACCTCGACGCCCTCGTCGTACGCACCAACGGGGACGTGGAGGAGATCCGCCAGCTCGGCAGCAGCCCGGACCTGGCCGTCGTCAACGCCCTGAGCCTGGACGAGCACCCGACCCAGGCGATCGCCGATCTCGCCACGCTCACCGAGGAGTTCGGCTCGCTCGACGGGGTGCACCTGCTGGCCGTCGGCGAGGGCAACAGCTCCGGCGCCGCCCTCGCGCTGGCCGCCGCGCTCACCCCCGGCCTGCGGCTCACCCTGCTGTGCCCGCGCGGGTACGAGGTACCCAAGGACACCCTGGACCTGGTGGCCGAACTCAGCGGCGGTACGGCCCTGGTGAGCCAGGTCGTGACGGCCGACGAGGTCGAGGGCCCGGTGGACGCGGTGTACACGAGCCGGTGGCAGACCATGGGTGTGACGAAGGAGAACCCCGACTGGCTGAGCGACTTCGACGGCTTCCAGATCAACCGCGCGTTCCTGGACCGCTTCGGCGGCCCTCGGACCGTCTTCCTGCACGACCTGCCGGCGGTCCGGGGCGAGGAGGTCACCGACGAGGTCCTCGACGGTCCTTCGAGCCTGGCGTGGCGGCAGGCGCACCACAAGATGACGGCGGCGGCCGCGGTCCTGGAGTGGTGTGTGGTGGGCGCCCAGAACTGACCGCGCCTCTCCCCCGCGCCTTCCGCCCCCGGCCGTTCGGGCCGGGGGCGCCGCGCGTGCCACGCTCCCCGCTCCCGCGAATCCCGGTCGGGGAAAAGCGCGCCGTAGCGGAAAGGGCGGGTACGAGGCTTTTAGCGCCTCGTACCCGCCCCTTCGGAAACGGGAGGAACCGGTGGGATCAGCCACCCATCGCCGCGACCACCGAACGCGGCCGCATATCGGTCCAGTTCGCCTCGATGAATTCGCCGCACTCCTCCTTGCTGCCCTCGTCCCTCATCAGCTCCCAGCCGGCGGGCTGCTGGATCCGGGCCGGCCACAGCGAGTACTGGCCTTCTTCGTTGGCCAGCACCACATAGCGGCCGTTGGAGTCCTCGAACGGATTGGTTGCCATGTTCTCCACCTCGGTTGGACGAAGGTAAGCGTTCGGTCGTGGGGTACGCCTGAGTTGTTTGGCTGACTCAAAGACTAGGAGCCGCCCGCCGCTCCACCGGGCAGAAGCCCAGGCAGATCGGCGGCACCACGGCCCGCCCCGTCAGGCGAGCATCCGGGCCCGCTGGTGCGCGTACGTGAGCGCCACCCCGGTCGCCACGGTGGCCGCGCGCACCGACCCGAGCGCCTCGCGCACCAGCTCGGAGCGCTCCAACGGCAGGCCCTCGAACCCGGCCTGACCGGCCCGGACGATGTTCAGCGCGGCTTCGAGCACGGCGATCTGGGCCTCCCCCAGCGCCTCCCGCCGGTCGACCCGCTCCCGCACCTCCTCCAGGACGTCCGCGAGTACGTCCGCCACCAGGACACTGTGGCCGGTCTCTGCCATGTCATCACTCCTCGGTCGTTCGCCGGCGGTCGGTACGGAGCCGGAGGCTGAATTCTGCGAGCGCAGTGCGATCAGTCTCGCGCCCCCGCGGCCGTCCGGCACGGTCCTGTCGCGCAACTGCTCCTTTCCTGCCGGGCGGTTGCCGCACGGGGCGCCGGAAACCGGCCCCCGGCGAATCTACGGTGGTCTCCGAAAGGAAGTTCCGGCATGCCAGGGCCTCCTTTTCCCCTTGTCATCCAATGATGTGGACGAAGCGAACAATGAAGCCTGCGGAATGGGCGGCTCGTCATCGATCCGGGCCGCTGGATGTTGTTGTCACCGGACTCCCCTCCGATGCGCACACCTGGAATCTCATTTACATCCAATTGCTGCTCGAAGACCTCGGGCACACGGTGGTCAATCTCGGTTCCTGTGTGCCCGAGGACGAGATCGTCGAGTCCTGCTGCAAGTTCCAGCCCGACCTGCTGGTGGTCAGCAGCGTCAACGGGCACGGCTTCAACGACGCCGGGCCGCTGATCGGCGCGATCCGGTCCCGCTGGGAACTGGCCGGGCTGCCCGCCGTCATCGGCGGGAAGCTCGGGGTCTCCGGTGGCCGGCAGGACCAGACCGACGAACTGATGAGCGCCGGTTTCGACGCGGTCTTCCAGGACGGCGTGAACATCGCCGCCTTCGAATCGTACGTCGGCTCACTGTCCCGAGAGGTGGAACGATGACCGCACCGGTCCGTACGGACGTCCCGCCCCCCGCCGCCCCGGCCGGCCGGATCGCCGCCCACCGGCGCCCGCGCTCCTTCGGCCGCTTCGTCGCCGAGTCGCAGGCCCGCGGCACCCTCGTGGTCCAGCCCCGCATGGGGTTCTCCGACCCCGCGCTGATGCGGGCCGGCCTGCTGGCCACGAAGGGCGCGGCGGACGGGGTCGTCGGCACGATGACCATCGACAGCTACACGCGGGTCAATGACGAACCGTCGGCGGTCAAGGCCCTGAACAGCGGAGTCCCCCTCAACGGCTTCCCCCTCACCTCGTACAGTCCGCACACCTCGCACTGGGTGCTGGACGGCGTCCGCGACGCGGGCTTCCCCGTGCAGATCCGGCACGGCTCCGCCCGCCCCCAGCGCATCGTCGCCGCCCTGGCGCGGCTCGGCCTGGACGCGACGGAGGGCGGGCCCGTCTCGTACTGCCTGCCGTACGGACGTACCCCGCTCCTGGACTCCGTACGGAACTGGCAGGAGACCTGCGACTTCCTGGCCGGGCTGCGCGGCACCGGGGCGGAACCCCACCTGGAGACCTTCGGCGGCTGCATGCTCGGGCAGCTCTGCCCGCCCGGGCTGCTCGTGGCGATCAGCGCCCTGGAGGCGCTGTTCTTCCACCGGGCGGGGCTGCGCAGCATCTCGCTCAGCTACGCCCAGCAGACCAGCCCGGCACAGGACCGGGACGCGGTGCACGCGCTGCGGCGGCTGGCCGCCGAACTGCTGCCGGACACCGACTGGCACGTCGTCCTCTACACGTACATGGGGCTGTACCCGCAGACCCGGAGCGGTTCCCTGGACCTCCTGGAGCGGTCGGCCGAGCTGGCCGTGGAGACGGGGGCGGCCCGGCTGATCGTGAAGACGACCGCCGAGGCGCACCGGATCCCGAAGGTCACGGAGAACGTGGAGGCCCTGCGGGTCGCCGCGCGGGCCGCGGCCCGGCACCGGACCCGG
>NZ_WWJY01000091.1 GCF_009865405.1 Streptomyces sp. SID3212
CCCCGGCCCTCGCGTCCGGTTCGGGTGCCGCGTGCGGGTGCCGCGTGCGGTGCCGCCGCGAGTCCCGCGTCCGGGCTCCGGGTGTCAGGCTCCGGTGCCCGCGGTGAACACACCGATCGTCGGCACCGACGCCTTGCCGGTGTTGGTCACACCGCCCCCGGTCCAGGCGACCTTCAGCGCGTCCTTCTCGTCGGGCGGGGTGATGAGCACCGACGCCGGGGTGACCGTCGTGACCCCGGTGATCTCGGGGTTGCCGAAGGTCATGGGCGCCCAGGCGCTGCGGCCGGGGGCGAGCTCGACGAGTGTGCCGGTCACCTTGGCGCGCTCGGGGTTCACCGAGACCTGCTGTCCGGCCTTGTTCAGGAAGGCGACCCCGGGAAAGCCGTCGACGGTGCAGGTGTGGCCGGACGTGTTGGTCAGGACGAGGGGGAAGTTCTCCTGGCCCGCTCCCGGGTTGTTCGGGCCGACGGACGCCTTGACGTCCGAGGTGTGGCAGCGTTCGCCGCCCGCCGACGCGCCCGTGCCACCGCTGTGCTGGGACGAGCCGGACGTCCCGCCGCTCTTCGTGGCCGAGCCGGTGGAAGGCGAAGCAGGGGCGGTGGTGCCGGACGCCGTCGGGTCCGGGTCGGGCGTCGCCGTACCCGACGGGTCGCCGCCCACCGGGGCGGCCGGCCCGCCGACG
>NZ_WWJY01000907.1 GCF_009865405.1 Streptomyces sp. SID3212
TGAGGGGTTAAGGCTCCCAGTAGACGACTGGGTTGATAGGCCAGATGTGGAAGACCGGTAACGGTTGAAGCTGACTGGTACTAATAGGCCGAGGGCTTGTCCTCAGTTGCTCGCGTCCACTGTGTTAGTTCTGAAGTAACGAAGAGCCGTGTTGTCATCCAGCTTTTCGGATATCTTCATAGTGTTTCGGTGGTCATTGCGTGAGGGAAACGCCCGGTTACATTCCGAACCCGGAAGCTAAGCCTCGTAGCGCCGATGGTACTGCAGGGGGGACCCTGTGGGAGAGTAGGACGCCGCCGAACAATCTTTGCAGGAATTGCCTCGCACCTCATGGTGCGGGGCAATTCTTCAAGCCCCAATAGCTCAGTCGGTAGAGCGTCTCCATGGTAAGGAGAAGGTCTGCGGTTCGATTCCGCATTGGGGCTCCACGTTTGACAAGAAGGCTCCCGCCTCTGGCGGGGGCCTTGTTTGCGTTGGGCCCGCGGTGAGGCCGGCCGGGTGGGTCCAGGTGAACGTGAGGTGGCCGGACGGCGTACAACCCTTGAGGCCCGGTGCGGGTCTCCTTGGTGCCGAGCGCGTGAGAATCGCGGCCAACCGCTCGCCATCCCAAGGGGTTTGCCTTGTCCTCCCATAGATCGCACCTGTCCGCCGCCGCTGTTGCCGCCGTCGTCATCGCCGTGACGGGGGCCGCCCCCGCCGTGTCGTACGCCGACGACCGTCCGGCCGGCGCACGGGCCCTCGACGCCTCGGTGTCCACGCGGGCCGACTTCGACGGTGACGGGTACCCCGACGTGGCGATCGCCGCCCCGGGTGGCACCGTCAACGGCCAGGCCGGCGCCGGGTATCTCGCCGTCGTCTACGGCATGGCCGACGGCCCCGACGGCGTCAAGCGACAGATCATCAGCCAGGACCGCTACGCGATCCCCGGCACCTCGGAGACCGGTGACGGCTTCGGCACCAACCTCACCGCCGCCGACCTGGACGGCGACGGATACACCGACCTGATCGTCGGCACCCCCGGCGAGGACATCGGCAGTACGCCGGACGCCGGGCTGCACACCGTCCTCTGGGGAGGCGTGGGCGGGCTCGCCACCGCCGCCAACATCGGCGAGGGCCGGGCGGAGACCCGCGCCGGAGACTTCGACGGCGACGGGCACCTGGACCTGGCGACCGCCTACCAGACGCGGTACGGGCCCTTCACCCGTGACGGCGGTGCGGCCCGCACCGGCCCCCTCGTCGACGTGGACGTCCCCGTGTACGCGATGGAAGCCGGTGACGTCGACGGCGACGGTACGACCGACCTCGTGGTCAGCAGCGGCTCTGAGGACTCGGGCGGCGGCGGGACGGTCCCGCCGCCCCGGCTGCGGCTGTTCAAGGGCACGGCGAACGGCCTGGTGGCCGGGGAGTTCATCGCGTCCCCCGACACCGCGTCCGTGGACAGCATCGCCCTCGGCGACGTCGACGGCGACGGACGGCAGGACGTCGTCTTCGGCCGCCCCACGGCAGCGGGCGGCGGTCTGGTGGGTGTCGTGCGCGGCACGGCGACCGGGCTCGCGGCGCGGGCCACCCTCATCGGCCAGGACACCGCCGACGTCCCCGGGACCGGCGAGAGCGGCGACCGCTTCGGCACCGACGTCTCCGTCGGTGATGTCACCGGCGACGGGTACGCGGACGTCGTCGCCGGGGTCCCCGGTGAGGACCTGGGCGCGGTGACCGACGCGGGCAACTTCACCGTCCTGCGCGGAAGCGCGGCCGGGGTCACCGGCACCGGCGCCCAGTCGTTCAGCCAGGACACGGCCGGAGTGCCCGGCGCGGCCGAGAACGGTGACCGGTTCGGTACCCGTACGACCGTCGTCGGCACGTACGTCGCCGTCGGGGCGCCCGCCGAGAACGGCGGCAACGGGTCCGTGTGGGTCTTCCCCGGCACCGCCTCCGGTCTCACGGCGACCGGTTCGGTGAGCTTCGGCCCCGGCACGCTCGCCGCACCCATCCCCGGTGCGCGTTTCGGATCCGCGTTCCACCACTGACCGTCATGTGAACACGACGGGAGCTGTCCGGCCGCGGGTCACCGCATCCGCGGCCGGGCCGAACCCGCTCTAGGCCAGGTGCGGTTCCGGGATGCGGAGGGTGAGGATCGCCATGTCGTCCGAGGCCGGTTCCGCCGCGAAACGCTCCACCGCGCGCAGGATGCGCGACGCGACCGCGCCCGCCGTGAGTCCCGTACAGGTGGCCAGGACGTCCGCCAGGCCGTCGTCGCCCAACATCCTGGTGCCCTCGCGGCGTTCGGTGACGCCGTCCGTGACGCAGAGCAGGACGTCCCCCGGATCGAGGGTGATCACCTGTTCGTACAGCTCCAGATCCTCCATGACGCCCAGCAACGGCTGTGGTTCCGCCGCCGGTTCGACCGTGCCGTCGGGGCGCAGGCGCAGCGGGAGCGGGTGGCCGGCGCAGACGATCTTGAGGACCGCGCTGCCGTCCTCCTGGGGCCACAACTCCCCGTAGAGCAGGGTGAGGAAGCGGCTGCGGGCGCCCTCGTCGAGGATGGCGGTGTTCAGCCGTTCCAGTACGGCGGGTCCCGCGAAGCCCTCGCGGGCGAGCAGGCGCAGGGCGTGGCGGGCGAGGCCGGTGACGGCGGCGGCCTCGGGGCCCGTACCGCAGACGTCGCCGATGGCGAAGCCGTACGCGCCGTCGCGGATGGGGAACAGGTCGTAGAAGTCGCCGCCGACCTCGTTGCCCTCGCCGGCCGCGCGGTAGATGACCTCGACCTCGACGCCGGGGATCTGGGGGAGGCCCGGGGGCAGCAGGCTGCGTTGCAGGGCCTGGCTGATCGCGGTGCGCTCCGAGTAGAGGCGGGCGTTGTCGAGGGCCAGGGCGGCCCGGCGGGAGAGGTCTTCGGCGAGTTCGAGGATCTCCTGGCGGAAGTGGTCGTCGGAGGGCTTGCCGAGGGTCAGCATGCCGATGACGCGGTTCCGGGCCACCAGGGGCAGGACCACGGTCTCGCCGCCGACCGCGGCCGCGGTCGCCAGGGTCGTACCGATGCCGGAGGAGACCGGCGCCGAGCCGCCGCCCAGCTCGCGCATGGAGGTGCGGAGGGCCGCCTCGTGGGCCGCCGCGGCGGGGGCGGTCCAGATGCGGGCGCCGGGGGTGGGGACCGGTTCCGGCGGGTCGATCTTGGCGAGGAGGGCCTTGAGGCTGTCGATGCGGTCCTCGTCCTCGTGCAGGACGTACGAGAGGTACGGATCGGAGGACTGGTCGGCGATGGTGTAGACGGCGCACCAGGTGGCGAGGGTGGGGACGGTCATCTGGGCCATGAGGGCGAGGGTCTGGTCGCGGTCCAGGGTGCCGGCGAGCAGGTCGGAGGCCTCGACGAGGAAGGACAGGGAGCCTCGGCGTAGGCGTTCGAGCTCGCCGAGGCGGGCCGATTCGACGGCGAGCGCGATGCGGTCGGCGGCGAACTGGAGGCGCAGGGCCTCTTCGTTCGAGTAACGGCCCGCGGTTTCGGCGGCGACGCCGAGGGAGCCGGTGAGGCGGCCCTCGACCTTGAGGGGGACGGTGACGACGGAGCGCATGCCGGTGCCGCCGAGGAGCGGGACGGCCCCGGGGACGGCGATGAGGTCCTCGTGGACGGCGGGCATGCGGGCGGAGCCGTACCGGCCCGTGCCGGCCTCCACGGGGACGCGGGCGAAGCGCTGGCGGGCGGAGGGGAGGCCGGTGCTGGCCCGTACTTCCAGTTCCGTCTCGTCGTCGGTGGCGAGCAGGAGGAAGGCGGCGTCGCCGTCGAGCATGTCGCGGGCGCGTTCGACGGTGCGCTGGAGGAGGCCGTCGAGGTCGTCGGGGGCGGGGGAGCCGATGAAGACCTCGAAGGGGTCGGCGGCGCGGTTCTCGGAGCCCGCCTCCGTGGAGGGGGCCCGGGGCGGGGTCTGGATGACCGCGCGTTCGTAGTCCCGTACGAGGAGGCAGACCGTGGACGGTTCGCCGTGGGTGTCGCGGACCCGGAGGTGGGAGGCGTAGACGGCGATCACCCGGCCGTCGGCGACGCGCATGCCGTAGCTGCCCTCCCAGCGGGAGAGCTGGAGCGCCTCGGCGATGCCGGAGCCGAGGCCGGGGGTGTGGGGCCAGGCGGCGAAGTCCGTGAGGGGTTTGCCGACGACCTGGTCGGCCGGGTGTCCGAAGAGGTGCTCGGCGTCCTCGTTCCAGCCGGCGACGGTGCCCGTGGCGTCGATCTGGACGACGGCGACCCGTACGCGCTCGTCGGCGACGGGGAGCATGCTGGTGGGGAGGACGGGGCCGGCGGAGCGGGTGCCGATCGCACGTTCGGGAAGGTCGAGCTGGAACCAGACCTGTTTGTACGTGGGCGTGTATTCGACGCCCCAGCGGGCGGCGAGGGCCGCGCAGAGGAGCAGTCCCCGGCCGTTCTCGCTGTCGAGGCTGGCGAACGCGTGTCCTGTGCCCTGTATGGGCACCTCGCGCTCGGGGTAGCGGTCGGCGACCTCGACGCGGACCCCGTCTTCCGTACGGAGGCAGAGCACGTCGGCGGAGGTACCGGCATGGACCACGGCGTTGGTGACGAGTTCGCTGGTGAGAACGACGGCGTCGTCCACGACGTCGGAGTATCCCCAGCCCTGGAGCGTGTCGCGGACAAAGGCGCGGGCGATCGCGACGGACCGCCCGACAGGTTCGAAGGTGGCAGCCGCCCGGGCGGTGATCACAGAACTCCTCGTACGCGTGTCGATACCCGGCTCCGCCATGATCGGCCCCGCCCCTCCAGGTGCCCGGTGGTAGTACCTTCGCCACACCACCCCCGCCGGGCGGACCGGGGCGGTTGGACAGCCGGATGCCAGGTTACTTACCTTCACGGTCCGAGCGGATGCCGGTTGCAACTGTTTCCGTCCCCCGGTTGCGGGGACCCTATGCGAAGCTGCCGATCTGTTATGGCCTGGTTGGGCCGGGGTGAAACACTGGGCAGGCTCTTGGAGACAGCCCGGGCAGTACGTTCGAACCCTGCGGGAGGGACACGGTGGAGTCTGGCGTGGCGGCGCGTGGCGTGAACACGCGCGCGAAAGGCGGACGGTCCCGGAACAACGGGACCACCGAGGTGGACTCGGCGGAGCTGAACAGACTGCTGGCCGCCCTGGTGGCGATGCGTGACGGCAACTTCCGTAAGAGGCTGACGGTCTCCGGCGACGACGAGATGGCGGAGATCGCCGCCGTCTTCAACGAGGTCGCGGACCGGAATCTGCATCTGACCGGTGAGCTGGCGCGGGTGCGGCGCATGGTGGGCCGCGAGGGAAAGCTCACGGAGCGCCTGGAGACCGGGGCCTGTGAAGGGTCCTGGGCGACGGCCATCGACGCGTCGAACGCGCTGGTGGACGACTTGGCGCGGCCGGTGTCCGAGGTGGGCCGGGTGCTGTCGGCGGTCGCCGAGGGCGACCTGGAGCAGCGCATGGAGCTGCGCTCGCAGTCCGAGGACGGGGCGGAGCGGCCGCTGCGCGGCGAGTTCCTCAAGGTGGCCCGTACGGTCAACAATCTGGTCGACCAGCTGTCCGCGTTCACCGACGAGGTGACGCGGGTCGCGCTGGAGGTCGGTACGGAGGGCAAGCTCGGCGGCCAGGCCAAGGTGCGCGGAATGTCCGGGTCCTGGAAGGACCTCACGGATTCCGTCAACACGATGGCGTACCGGTTGACCGCGCAGGTGCGTGACATTGCTCTCGTCACGACGGCGGTGGCCAAGGGGGATCTGTCCCGCAAGGTCACGGTGCACGTGGCGGGCGAGATGCTCCAGCTCAAGAACACCGTCAACACGATGGTGGACCAGCTGTCGTCGTTCTCCTCCGAGGTCACGCGGGTGGCGCGGGAGGTCGGCACCGAGGGGGAGCTGGGCGGTCAGGCGACCGTGCCGGGGGTGGCGGGGGTCTGGAAGGACCTCACCGACTCCGTGAACACGATGGCGGGGAACCTGACCAACCAGGTGCGGGGCATCGCCGAGGTCACCACGGCCGTCGCCAACGGTGATCTGTCGCAGAAGGTGACGGTGAGCGCGCGCGGTGAGGTGGCGCAGCTCGCCGAGACGATCAACCAGATGACGGAGACGCTCCGTACGTTCGCGGACGAAGTGACGCGGGTGGCGAGCGAGGTCGGTGCCTCGGGTGTGCTGGGCGGCCAGGCGCAGGTGCCGGGTGCCGCGGGGACGTGGAAGGACCTGACGGACTCGGTCAACACGGTCTTCCGGAACCTGACGACACAGGTGCGGGACATCGCGCAGGTGACGACGGCGGTGGCCAACGGTGACCTGTCGCAGAAGGTCACGGTCGATGTCGCGGGCGAGATGCTGGAGCTGAAGAACACCGTCAACACGATGGTCGACCAGCTCCAGTCGTTCGGTTCCGAGGTGACGCGGGTCGCGCGGGAGGTCGGCGTCGAGGGCCGTCTCGGCGGTCAGGCGGAGGTGCCCGGGGCGGCGGGGACGTGGAAGGACCTCACGGACTCGGTGAACACCGCGTTCCGTAACCTCACCGGCCAGGTGCGGGACATCGCGCAGGTGACGACGGCGGTCGCGAACGGTGACCTGTCGCAGAAGGTCACGGTCAACGTGGCCGGCGAGATGCTCGAACTGAAGAACACCGTGAACACGATGGTGTCGCAGCTGTCCTCGTTCGCCGACCAGGTGACGCGGATGGCGCGGGACGTGGGCACGGAGGGCCGTCTCGGCGGCCAGGCGCGGGTGGACGGCGTCAGCGGTACGTGGAAGGAGTTGACGGACTCCGTCAACTTCATGGCCGGGAACCTGACCGACCAGGTGCGCCAGATCGCGCAGGTGACGACGGCGGTGGCGCGGGGCGACCTGTCGCAGAAGATCGACGTGGACGCCCGGGGCGAGATCCTGGAGCTGAAGAACACCATCAACACGATGGTCGACCAGCTGTCGGCCTTCGCGGAGCAGGTGACGCGGGTCGCCCGCGAGGTGGGCACGGACGGCCGTCTCGGCGGTCAGGCGCAGGTGCCGGGTGTCGCGGGTGTGTGGCGTGACCTGACGGACTCCGTGAACGGGATGGCGGGGAACCTGACCGCCCAGGTCCGTAACATCGCGCAGGTCGCCACGGCGGTGGCGCGCGGTGACCTGTCGCAGAAGATCGACGTGGACGCGCGCGGCGAGATCCTGGAGCTGAAGAACACCCTCAACACGATGGTGGACCAGCTGTCGAACTTCGCCGAGCAGGTCACGCGGGTGGCGCGCGAGGTGGGCACCGAGGGCATGCTCGGCGGCCAGGCCGAGGTCCAGGGGGTGTCCGGTACGTGGAAGGACCTCACCCAGTCCGTCAACTTCATGGCGAACAACCTGACCTCGCAGGTGCGCAACATCGCCGAGGTGACGACGGCGGTCGCCAAGGGCGATCTGTCGAAGAAGATCACCGTCGACGCCAAGGGCGAGATCCTCGACCTGGTCACGACCGTCAACACCATGGTCGACCAGCTGCTGAACTTCGCGGACGAGGTCACCCGGGTCGCGCGTGAGGTGGGTACGGAAGGCATCCTCGGCGGTCAGGCGCGGGTGCGGGGGGTCACCGGGATCTGGAAGGACCTCAGCGACAACGTCAACACGATGGCCAACAACCTGACCAGTCAGGTGCGGAACATCTCGCGGGTCTCGTCGGCCGTGGCCAACGGCGACCTGACGAAGAAGGTGACGGTCGAGGCGCGCGGCGAGGTCGCGGAGCTGGCCGACACCGTCAACACGATGGTGACGACCCTGTCGTCCTTCGCCGACGAGGTGACCCGGGTCGCCCGTGAGGTGGGGACGGAGGGTGAGCTGGGCGGCCAGGCGAGGGTGCCGGGTGTCTCCGGTACGTGGAAGGACCTGACCGAGTCGGTGAACTCGATGGCCGACAACCTGACCGGCCAGGTGCGGCAGATCGCGACGGTCACCACCGCCATCGCCAAGGGCGATCTCACCAAGAAGATCGACATCGATGCCCGGGGCGAGATCCTGGAGCTCAAGAACACGATCAACACGATGGTCGACCAGCTGTCGTCGTTCGCCGACCAGGTGACGCGGGTGGCTCGCGAGGTGGGTACGGACGGGCAGTTGGGCGGTCAGGCCCGGGTGCGGGACGTCGACGGCACGTGGCGTGACCTGACCGAGTCGGTGAACGAGATGGCCGGGAACCTGACGCGTCAGGTGCGGGCGATCGCCGGGGTGGCCACGGCGGTGACCCGGGGCGATCTCAGCCTCAAGATCGACGTGGACGCGGCGGGCGAGATCCAGGTCCTCCAGGACAACATCAACACGATGATCGCGAACCTGCGCGACACGACCCTCGCCAACGAGGAGCAGGACTGGCTGAAGGGCAACCTCGCCCGGATCTCGGGGCTGATGCAGGGCCGCCGTGACCTGGACGACGTGGCCTCGCTGATCATGAGCGAGCTGACGCCCGCCGTCTCGGCGCAGCACGGCGCGTTCTTCCTCGCGATGCAGACCGGCGGGTCGCCGCAGGTGGGGTCGGAGGCCGTCAGGGACAGTTCGTACGAGCTGTGCATGCGCGGCAGTTACGGCTACTCGGCGGGCGCGATGCCCACGGCCTTCCGGCCGGGCGAGACGCTCATCGGCACGGCCGCCGAGGAGAAGCGCACGATCCAGGTCAACGTGCCGCCGGGCTACCTCAAGATCTCGTCCGGGCTGGGCGAGGCGTCGCCGGCGCATGTGATCGTGCTGCCGGTGCTCTTCGAGGGGAAGGTCCTCGGGGTGATCGAGCTGGCGTCGTTCCAGCCGTTCACCCAGATCCAGCGGGACTTCCTGAACCAGATCGCCGAGATGATCGCGACGAGCGTCAACACGATCAGCGTCAACTCCAAGACGGAGGTGCTCCTCAAGCAGTCCCAGGAGCTGACGGAGCAGCTGCGGGAGCGGTCGGCGGAGCTGGAGAACCGGCAGAAGGCGCTCCAGGAGTCCAACGCGGAGCTGGAGGAGAAGGCCGAGCTGCTGGCCCGGCAGAACCGCGACATCGAGGTGAAGAACACCGAGATCGAAGAGGCCAGGCAGGTGCTGGAGGAGCGGGCCGAGCAGCTCGCCGTCTCGATGCGCTACAAGTCCGAGTTCCTGGCGAACATGTCGCACGAGCTGCGTACTCCGCTCAACTCGCTGCTCATCCTCGCCAAGCTGCTCGCGGACAACGCGGAGACGAACCTCTCGCCGAAGCAGGTCGAGTTCGCGGAGACGATCCACGGCGCGGGCTCCGACCTGCTCCAGCTGATCAACGACATCCTCGACCTGTCGAAGGTCGAGGCGGGCAAGATGGACGTCAGCCCGACCCGGATCGCGCTGGTCCAGCTGGTCGACTACGTGGAGGCGACCTTCCGGCCGCTGACCGCGGAGAAGGGGCTCGACTTCTCCGTACGGGTGTCGCCGGAGCTGCCGGCCACGCTGCACACCGACGAGCAGCGGCTGTTGCAGGTGCTGCGCAACCTGCTGTCGAACGCGGTGAAGTTCACCGACAGCGGCGCCGTGGAGCTGGTGATCCGGCCGGCCGGTTCGGACGTGCCGGACGCCATCAGGGAGCAGCTGCTGGAGGCCGGTTCGCTGCGGGACCCGGACGGGGACCTCATCGCGTTCTCCGTCACGGACACCGGGATCGGGATCGCGGCGGGCAAGATGCGGGTGATCTTCGAGGCGTTCAAGCAGGCGGACGGCACGACCAGCCGCAAGTACGGCGGTACGGGCCTTGGTCTGTCGATCAGCCGGGAGATCGCCCGGCTGCTGGGCGGGGAGATCCACGCGGCGAGCGAGCCGGGGCGCGGCTCGACGTTCACGCTGTACCTGCCGCTGCACGCGAGCGAACTGCCCCCGCAGGGTTATCCGCAGCTGACTCCGGCGGGCATGGACCCGCAGTCGACGCCGGTCTCGATCGCGTCCGCGGCGGCGGAGACGGTCGGGATGGTGCGCCCCGACAGCGGCCCGCTGTCGCCGGACATGTCGGGGCCCGCCGCGCTGTTCCGCCGCCGCCGCAAGAACGCGGAGGAGGAGGCGCAGGCGACCGGGCAGAGCTACCCGGCGCCCTCGGGGGTGCCGATCGGCCGGGCGGAGACCTGGGCCTCGGGAGCCGCCGGTACGGGCCGGCAGGAGGCGGCGCCGCCGCGCCGGGCGTTCGCGTTCACGCACGAGAAGGTGCTGATCGTGGACGACGACATTCGTAACGTCTTCGCGCTGACCAGCGTGTTGGAGCAGCACGGGCTGACGGTGCTGTACGCGGAGAACGGCCGGGAGGGCATCGAGGTCCTGGAGCAGCACGACGACGTGACGGTCGTGCTGATGGACATCATGATGCCGGAGATGGACGGGTACGCGACGACGACGGCGATCCGCAGGATGCCCCAGTTCGCGGGTCTGCCGATCATCGCGCTCACGGCCAAGGCCATGAAGGGCGACCGGGAGAAGGCCATCGAATCCGGTGCCTCCGACTATGTGACGAAGCCGGTCGACCCGGATCATCTGCTGTCGGTGATGGATCAGTGGATGCACAACAAGTGATCAATGTGTGCACGATTCGCCAGGATGTCCTGCGCGACTGTGCCCGACGGCGTGTGAGGGCGCACTATGCGGGGAACCTTCTGGTCTCCCGTGACGTTTCAAGTTCGTGCACAGTGACATCACGGTGACAGGGTGTGGCGACGGGCGGGGTGCGGCTACCATGACCGGCACAAGGACGGACGGCGTAGCGGAGACGTCCCCTGGGACGGCGCCCGGTGCTGTTCCGAGCTCCACGAGCAGGGGACGCCCCATGCCGGGGCGAGGAGGGCGGGCGGCCATGGTGCAGAAGGCCAAGATCCTCCTGGTCGATGACCGGCCGGAGAATCTGCTGGCGCTGGAGGCCATTCTCTCCGCGCTCGATCAGACGCTGGTGCGGGCATCGTCAGGGGAGGAAGCGCTCAAGGCGCTTCTGACGGACGACTTCGCGGTCATTCTGCTGGATGTCCAGATGCCGGGGATGGACGGATTCGAGACCGCCGCGCACATCAAGCGCCGGGAGCGGACCAGGGACATCCCGATCATCTTCCTCACGGCGATCAACCACGGCCCGCACCACACGTTCCGGGGGTACGCGGCGGGCGCGGTGGACTACATCTCGAAGCCGTTCGACCCCTGGGTGCTGCGCGCCAAGGTGTCCGTGTTCGTCGAGCTGTACATGAAGAACTGCCAGTTGAAGGAGCAGGCCGAGCTGCTCAGACGGCAGCTCGCCGGGGCGGGCGAGGTCAGGGAGCCCGGCGGGGTGCTGGCCGAACTGTCCGCGCGGCTCGCCGCCGTCGAGGAGCAGGCGGAAGCGCTCTCCAAACAGCTGGACGACGACTCCGCCGACGCGTCCGCCGTGGCGACCGCGGCGCACCTGGAGCGCAAACTCACCGGCCTGCGGCGGGCGCTGGACGCGCTGGAGCCCGGCGCGGGAAGCGGTCCGGCCGCGCTCCCCTCACAGAACTGACCTGCGCCGTCCGGCCCGTACGGCGGCTGAGGGCGTGTCAGATGCCGTACGGGCCCGGCCCCGCGGCCCGGCCGACACGATCGGGTGAAGCGGTGGGCACACGTGTCCGCGGGCGTCCACACCGGTAACCTCACCACCATGGCCTCACGTACGTCCGGCAAGGGCTCCCAGGACACGGCGGGCACCGCGAAGCCGCGCGCCGGCCGTACGACCGGCGCCGCGAAGGCGGCGCCCGCGAAGAAGACGGCGCCGAAGAAGCCCGCCGCGAAGAACCCCCCGCCCGCCAAGAAGGCACCGGCCAAGAAGGCCGCCGCCAAGAAGGCGGCCCCCCGGCCCGTACCCAAGCCCGCGCCGTCCCCCACCGGGGGCGTGTTCTGGCTCGTACGGAGCCTCTGGCTCGGCGTGGCCCACGGGGTCGGGGCGGTCTTCCGCGGCATAGGGCGCGGTGCGAAGGGGCTCGACCCGGCCCATCGCAAGGACGGGGTGGCGCTGCTGCTCCTGGGCATCTCCCTCGTCATCGCGGCCGGCACGTGGTCGAACCTGCAAGGGCCGGTCGGCGACCTGGTCGAGATGCTCGTCACCGGCGCCTTCGGCCGCCTGGACCTGCTCGTACCGATACTGCTGGGCGCCGTCGCCGTGCGGCTGATCCTGTACCCGGAGCGGCCCGAGGCCAACGGGCGGATCGTCATCGGGCTGTCCGCGCTCGTCCTCGGGGTGCTCGGTCTGGTCCACATCGCGTGTGGCGCGCCGGGCCGCGGCGAGGGCACCGAGGCGATGCAGGACGCGGGCGGGCTCATCGGCTGGGCCGCCTCCAAGCCCCTGATCTTCACCATGGGCGAGGTGCTCGCCGTACCCCTGCTCCTGCTGCTCACCGTGTTCGGCCTGCTGGTCGTCACCGCCACCCCCGTCAACGCCATCCCGCAGCGGCTGCGGCTCCTCGGGGCCCGGCTGGGGATCGTCGACCCGCCCCCGACGGTGGCCGACGACCTCGCCGAGGGGGAGTACGAGGACGACGAGCGGTACGAGGACCAGTGGCGCGAGGCGCTGCCGCCCGGCGCACGCGGGGCGGGCGCG
>NZ_WWJY01000908.1 GCF_009865405.1 Streptomyces sp. SID3212
GCGCGTCCGCGCCCCCGACCGGCGCGCCCAGCTCCTCCGTACCGTCGGGGCGCACGAGCACGTACCGCGCCACCCCGTCCGGATCCGTCTCGGCGAGGTCCACCGGGACGTTGTCCAGCCATTCGTTCGCGAACAGCAGCCCGACGACCCCCGCCGGGGGCTCGGCGCACCACTCCACGCGCGGGTCGAGCCCCGGGGGCCGGGGGGCGCGCTCCACGGCGTACGGATGCACGATCAGGGCGTCCGGGACCGCCGCGAGCACACCGGTCAGCAACTCACCACGCCCCGCGCCCATGTCGACGAACGCCACCTCGTCCGTCCCCAGCGCCCGGGCGGTGGCGGTCAGCAGCCGGGCGACGGCCGCCGCGAAGAGCGGGGAGGCATGCACCGACGTGCGGAAATGACCGGCCGGGCCCTCCGGCCGCAGATAGAAGCCCCCGGGCCCGTACAGCGCGCGCTCCGCCGCCGCCCGCCACCCCTCGGCCCGCGGGCCGTTCGGCCGGCCGGCCGGGGGCTCGTCCGGGCGGACGCGCGCCCCCCGGCCCTTCCCGTTGTCATCCGTCACGGCGTCAAGTCTCCACCTTGGGGAGTACGCTTCCGCCGACCGGATCGACCCTCCGGTTGACCCCTCCGCCTTCTCCGCCTCCCTACGCTGGATAACGTGCAGCGCTTCTACGACTTCCTCCGCAGACACCCCACGGGCGTCGACACCTTCTTGGCTGTCATGCTCCTCGGGGTGTCTTTGCTGTGGGCGGTCACCGCGGTGAACGGGGTCGGGCCCCGGCTGCGGGCCATCGGCATAGTCGTGCTGCTCAGCCTGGTGGTCGCGCTGCGCCGCCGGGTCCCGGCCCGGATGCTGCTGCTCGTCGTCGCGCTGGGCGTGGCCCAGCTCGCGCTGGACGTCTCCGTCAATCCCGGCGACTTCGCGATGCTGGTGATCATCTACACCGTGGCCGCCGAGGGCGGTCCGCGCTGGGCCTCCCGGCTGGCCCTGGTCGGCGGGCTGTTCGCGGCTCCGCTCTCGCAGCTGCGCTGGCCCGTGCAGGAGGCGAGCACCTTCGGCCGGGTCTTCGCGGGTGTCGTGATGACCGTGCCGTTCGTCCTCGCCTGGGTGCTCGGCGACTCCCTCCGTACCCGCCGCGCCTACTTCGACCAGCTGGAGGAGCGTGCCACCCGGCTGGAGAAGGAGCGCGAGGCGCAGGCCAAGGTGGCGGTCGCCGCCGAGCGGGCCAGGATCGCCCGGGAGCTGCACGACGTCGTGGCGCACAACGTGTCCGTGATGGTCGTCCAGGCCGACGGCGCCGCGTACGTCCTGGACGCCGCCCCCGACCAGGCCAAACAGGCCCTGGAGACCATTTCGACCACCGGCCGCCAGGCCCTCGCCGAGATGCGCCGACTGCTCGGCGTCCTGCGGACCGGGGACACGCGGGAGGGCGGGGAGTATGTGCCCCAGCCCGACGTGGACCAGATCGAGGACCTGGTCGAGCAGGTGCGCAGGGCCGGCCTCACCGTGGACTTCAAGATCGAGGGCACCGCGCGTCCGCTGCCCAGCGGCGTCGAGCTGACCGCGTACCGGATCGTGCAGGAAGCCCTCACCAACAGCCGCAAGCACGGCGGACCCGACGTGGGCGCGAGCGTGCGGCTGGTCTACTTCGACGACGGCCTGGGCCTGCTCGTCGAGGACGACGGCCGGGGCGCCGCCCATGAGCTGTACGAGGACGGCGGCGCGGACGGCCACGGCCACGGCCTCATCGGGATGCGGGAGCGGGTCGGGATGGTCGGCGGCACGCTCGACGCCGGGCCGCGCCCCGGCGGCGGCTTCCGGATCAGCGCGCTGCTCCCGCTCAAACCGGCACACTGACATGCCCCGCGCATGAACCTCGCACGCCTGAGCCCCCACCCCACGGAGAAGGAACCCCCGATGTCGATCCGCGTCATGCTTGTCGACGACCAGATGCTCCTGCGTACCGGCTTCCGTATGGTGCTCGCCGCGCAGCCTGACATGGAGGTCGTCGCGGAGGCAGGGGACGGCGCCGAGGCGATCGAGAACCTCCGGGCCACCGCCGTGGACGTCGTGCTGATGGACGTCCGCATGCCCCGCCTCGACGGGGTGGAGGCGACGCGCCGGATCTGCGCCCAGCCCGACCCGCCCAAGGTGCTCATCCTGACCACCTTCGACCTGGACGAGTACGCGTTCTCCGGGCTCAAGGCCGGGGCCAGCGGCTTCATGCTCAAGGACGTGCCGCCGAGCGAACTGCTGAGCGCGATCCGGTCGGTGCACAGCGGCGACGCCGTGGTCGCGCCCTCCACGACACGGCGGCTGCTCGACCGGTTCGCCCCGATGCTGCCCAGCGCCGACAAGCCGCGCAACAAGCAGATGGAACGGCTGACCGAGCGGGAGCGTGAGGTGATGCTGCTCGTCGCGCAGGGGCTGTCGAACGGCGAGATCGCCGGACGGCTGGTGCTGTCGGAGGCGACCGTGAAGACCCACGTCGGCCGCATCCTCACCAAGCTCGGTCTGCGTGACCGCGTGCAGGTGGTCGTGCTCGCGTACGAGTCGGGGCTGGTACGGGCGGGCGGCGGCGGAGCCTGATCCCCGCCGGGTCTCCTGGCGGACCATCCCCGTCACCCCCACTGCCCCGTCACCTCCCTCACCCGGTCACCCGCTCCACGAAGTCCGCCACCGCCGCCTTCACGTCCTCCGCGCTCCACTCCAGGCCCGCCTCCGCCACCGTGACCTCCGTGACCGACACCCCGGGCGGTCCCGCGCCCGCCTCGCGCCACAGGCGGAACAGCGACACCTTCGTCTCCTCCGCCTGGCGCACCCCGGCCTCGTTCAGCACCTCACGGTCGTACGGCAGCCACACCTGGAACTGGTGCGTGTGCGGCGGCTCCGGATGGACGCGGAACCACGGCACCGCCGACTCCGCGAGACCCTCGGCGAGCGCCGCCGCGACCACACGCGCGTGCGCCACGTACGACGGCAGGCGCGGCAGCTCCCGCTCCAGGCCGAGCAGCGCGGACAGGGCCGCCGGGTACTGCTGGAACAGCTGGCCCCCGTAGCGGTGGCGCCACACGCGCGCCTCCGCCACCAAGGACGCGGGTCCGGCCAGCACCGCGCCCGACATCCCGCCCAGCGACTTGTAGAAGGACAGATACACGCTGTCCGCGAGCCCGGCGATCTCCGCGAGGGGCCGCCCGAAGTGGGAGGCGCACTCCCACAGGCGCGCGCCGTCGAAGTGCACCACGGCGTCCCGCTCCCGCGCCGCGTCCACCACCGCGACCAGCTCGTCCCACGAAGGCAGGACAAAACCCGCGTCCCTGAGCGGCAGTTCCAGCATGAGCGTGCCGAAGGGCTCCGCCAGGTCATGGACCTCCTCGGCGGTCGGCGGCCTCGGCTCCCGGGTCGGGTGGACCGTGCGCAGCCCGCTGACGACCGACAGCGCACCGCCTTCGTGGACCTCCGGATGCGCGAGCGGGTGGAGCGCGACCGTACGGTTTCCCGTACGCCCCGCCCAGCCGCGCAGCGCGGCCTGCTGCGCCATCGTGCCGCTCGGGAAGAACGCCGCGGCCGGGAATCCGAGCAGCGCGGCCACCCGCCGCTCCAGTTCCGCGACCACCCCGTCCCCGTAGATGTCGGGGCCCTCGTCCAGGTCGTACACCGAGCCGCCGGCCGCGACGAGGGCGGCCAGCGTCTTGCCCATGGACCGGCTCGTGAAGTCGTTGCTCAGTTTCCGCTCCGCGCCGCGCCAGGCGGCCCGCCGACGGTCCCGCTGGTCGTCGGGGGAGCCGTCCCCGCCGCCGGGGAGGCCGTCCCCCACCTCGTCGGGAGAGCTGTCCCGTACGTCCTCGGCCTGTTCGCTCGTGTCACTCATGCACCGATCATCACCCAGCCGCCGTCCGGCGCGCACAGCCCTGTGGACAACTCCGGACGGGGCCTGTGGACAACCGGGAGGCGGTCCCGGCGCTGGCGTAGCATGGCCAGAAATCGTCCGGTACCCGCCGCGGACTGGAACGGAAGGCTCCGACGCGTGAACCCAGCAGCACAGGAACCGCTCGACCCACGGGACCGCCCCGCCCGCCTCACGGTCGGCGTGGTCGGAGCCGGCCGGGTGGGCCCGGCCCTCGCCGCGGCCCTGCGCCTCGCCGGGCACCGACCGGTCGCCGTCTCCGGCGTCTCGGACGCGTCCGTGCGGCGCGCCGCCACCCTGCTCCCCGACGTCCCCGTCGTCACCCCCGCCGAAGTCCTCGCGCGCGCCGAACTGGTCCTCCTGACCGTCCCGGACGACGCGCTGCCCGCCCTGGTCCAGGGGCTCGCCGAGACCGGGGCCGTACGCCCGGGGCAACTGCTCGTCCACACCTCGGGGCGGTACGGCACCAAGGTGCTCGACCCGGCCCTGCGCGCGGGCGCCCTGCCGCTGGCCCTGCATCCGGCCATGACGTTCACCGGCACATCCGTCGACGTGCAGCGGCTGGCGGGCTGCTCGTTCGGCGTGACGGCGCCCGAGGAGCTGCGGCTGGCGGCGGAGGCGCTGGTCATCGAGATGGGCGGCGAGGCCGAGTGGATCGCGGAGGAATCCCGTCCGCTCTACCACGCGGCGCTGGCGCTGGGCGCGAACCACCTGGTCACGCTGGTCGCCCAGGCCATGGAACTGCTGAACAAGGCCGGGGTCGAGTCCCCGGACCGGATGCTGGGCCCGCTCCTCGGCGCGGCCCTCGACAACGCGCTGCGCTCCGGCGACGCGGCCCTGACCGGCCCGGTCGCACGCGGCGACGCGGGCACGGTCGCCGCCCACGTGGAGGTGTTGCGCGAGCACGCGCCGACCGCCGTCGCGGGCTACCTGGCGATGGCCCGTACGACCGCGGACCGCGCGCTCGCCCACGGCATGCTCAAGCCGGAGCTGGCGGAAGACCTCCTGGACGTCCTCGCGGACGGCGACAGCCTCGGGGACACCCGCGGAGGCGCCGACGGGGGCGCCCGATGAGCCTCGCCCCCGTCCCCTCCCGTGCGGACCTGGACCGCCTGCTGGACACCTGGCACGCCGAGCATCCCGGCCGGCGGGACGGAGTCGCGGTGGTCATGACCATGGGCGCGCTCCACGAAGGGCACGCCACGCTGATACGGGCGGCCCGCGCGCACGTCGGCCCCACCGGGTTCGTCGTGGTCACCGTCTTCGTCAACCCGCTCCAGTTCGGCGCGGGCGAGGACCTCGACCGCTACCCCCGCACCCTCGACGCCGACCTCAAGACCGCCGAACACGCGGGCGCCGACGCCGTCTTCGCCCCGTCCATGGACGAGGTGTACCCGGGCGGCGCGCCCCAGGTCAGGATCGCCGCGGGCCCCATGGGCGAGCTGCTCGAAGGCGCCTCACGGCCCGGCCACTTCGACGGCATGCTGACCGTCGTCGCCAAGCTGCTCCACCTCACCCGCCCCGACATCGCGTTCTTCGGGCAGAAGGACGCCCAGCAGCTCGCCCTGATCCGCCGCATGGCCCGCGACCTGAACTTCCCCGTCGAGATCGCCGGCGTACCGACGGTCCGTGAGGACGACGGCCTGGCCCTGTCGAGCCGTAACCGCTTCCTGTCAGGGGCGGAACGCCGTACCGCCCTCGCGCTCTCCCGCTCCCTGTTCGCGGCCCGCGACCGCCTCGGCGCCCAGCACGCGCTGCGCGCCCGCGCGGAGTGGGCGCCCGCGCCGGACGCGCGG
>NZ_WWJY01000909.1 GCF_009865405.1 Streptomyces sp. SID3212
CAAGCCCGTCCGGCGATTGAGGACAAAAGCCGACCGCCACGCGGTCGCCACCGGAGGTACGCGACACTAGGCCCATGCCATCCGTACTGCCCGACGGCGACCCCATGCCGGAGACCGGCGCGCTCCCCCCACACGCCCTCGACGCCGCGCCCACGCGCTCCCTCGGGTTCTACCTGCACGTCCCCTACTGCGCCACCCGCTGCGGATACTGCGACTTCAACACCTACACCGCCACCGAGCTCCGCGGCAGCGGCGGCGTGCTGGCCTCCCGGGACAACTACGCCGACACCCTGATCGACGAGATACGGCTGGCCAGGAAGGTCCTGGGGGACGACCCCCGCCCCGTCCGCACCGTCTTCGTCGGGGGCGGTACGCCCACCCTCCTGGACGCCGGGGACCTCGTACGGATGCTCGACGCCGTGCGCGACGAGTTCGGGCTCGCGGACGGCGCCGAGGTCACCACCGAGGCGAACCCGGAATCCGTGGACCCGGAATACCTCGCGGTCCTGCGCGCCGGCGGGTTCAACCGGATCTCCTTCGGGATGCAGAGCGCCCGGCAGCACGTCCTCAAGGTCCTGGACCGTACGCACACCCCCGGCCGCCCCGAGGCGTGTGTCGCCGAGGCGCGGGCCGCCGGGTTCGAGCACGTCAACCTCGACCTGATCTACGGCACGCCCGGCGAGAGCGACGAGGACTGGCGCGCCTCGCTCGACGCCGCCGTGGGCGCGGGCCCCGACCACATCAGCGCCTACGCGCTCATCGTGGAGGAGGGCACCCAGCTCGCCCGCCGCATCCGGCGCGGCGAGGTCCCGATGACCGACGACGACGAGCACGCGGACCGGTACCTGATCGCGGACGAGGTGCTCGCGAAGGCCGGGTTCTCCTGGTACGAGGTGTCGAACTGGGCCACGACCGAGGCCGGCCGCTGCCTGCACAACGAGCTGTACTGGCGCGGCGCCGACTGGTGGGGCGCCGGGCCCGGCGCCCACAGCCACGTCGGCGGGGTCCGCTGGTGGAACGTGAAGCACCCGGGCGCGTACGCCGCCGCGCTCGCCGAGGGTCGCTCGCCCGGCGCGGGCCGGGAGATCCTGACGGCGGAGGACCGCCGCGTCGAGCGGATCCTGCTGGAACTGCGGCTGTCCGACGGGGTGCCGCTCTCGCTGCTGGCGCCGGCCGGCCTCGCCGCCGCCGCCCGCGCGGTCACCGACGGCCTGCTGGAGCCGGGGCCGTACGACGAGGGCCGGGGCGTGTTGACCTTGCGGGGGCGGCTGCTGGCCGACGCGGTGGTGCGGGATCTGGTGGACTAGCCGCTGGACCCGGTGGACCCGGTGGACCCGCGGGACCCGCCGGACCCGGTGGACCAGCCGGTGGGCTGGACGGTGGGCTGGACGGGGGTGCCGATGAGTTTTCGGTGCGGGGGCGGTCCCCCTGCTGAACCGTGACTTCGGAGAGGTGGAGCCCATGACCACGCTGCACGACCTGCTGCGCGCCCGCGTCGAGGACGGAACCGTGCCCGGCGCCGTGGGCCTGGTGGCCCGGGACGGGAAGGTCGAGGTGGCCGTCGCCGGGGCCGTCGACACCGAGGGCACCGCTCCGATGGCCCGGGACTCGATCTTCCGTATCGCCTCGATCACCAAGCCGATCACCGCCGCGGCGGTCATGATGCTGGTCGACGACGGGCTGATCGCCCTCGGCGACCCGGTCCGGCGGTGGCTGCCCGAGCTGGCCGAGCCCGTGGTCGTCCGTACGCCCCAGAGTCCCGTCGACGACGTCGTGCCCGCCGCCCGGCCGATCACCGTCGCCGACCTGCTCTCCTCCCGCGCCGGATACGGCTTCCCCGACGACTTCTCGCTGCCCGCCGTCGCGCTGCTCTTCAGCGACCTGCTGCAAGGGCCGCCGCAGCCGCAGGCCGTCCCGGAGCCGGACGAGTGGATGGCCAGGCTCGGCCGCGTCCCGATGCTGCGCCAGCCGGGCGAGGCGTGGCTGTACAACATCTGCTCCGACATCCAGGGCGTCCTGGTCGCCCGGGTCGCCGGGCGGCCCCTGGGCGAGTTCCTGGCCGAGCGGCTGTTCGAGCCGCTCTCCATGAATGACACCGGCTTCTCCCTGCCGGCCGGTGGGGCCGACCGGTTCACCAGCTCCTACCGCGACGACCTCACCCTGATCGACGCCCCCGGCGGGCAGTGGAAGGAGCCGCCGTCGTTCCCCTCGGGCGCGGGCGGGCTCGTCTCGACCGCCGACGACTGGTACGCCTTCGCCCGGCTGCTCCTCGGCGGCGGGAGCGTGGGCGGCAAGCGGCTGCTGTCGGCCGAGTCGGTGCGGCTGATGACCACCGACCACCTGACCCCTGCCCAGCGCGCCGCCGGTGAACTGTTCCTGGAGGGCCAGGGCTGGGGCTACGGCGGCTCGGTCGACGTGAAGGCCGTCGATCCGTGGAACGTGCCGGGGCGGTACGGCTGGGTCGGCGGTACGGGCACCGCCGCGCACGTCGTCCCGTCGACCGGCGCCGTCAGCATCCTGCTCACCCAGCGGGCGATGTCCGGTCCGACCCCGCCCGCCCTCATGCGCGACTTCTGGCGATACGCGGCGGGGGAGGCCTGAGTTCGCGGACGCCCGACGTTCAGGGGGCCGGTTCCGTCACGAAGTCGATCAGGCGCTCCACCGAGCCCAGCAGCGCCGGCTCCAGATCGCGGTACGAGTGCACCCTGGACAGGATGTGCTGCCAGGCGGCCCCGGTGTTCTCCGGCCAGCCCAGCGCCCGGCACACGCCCGTCTTCCAGTCCTCGCCCCTCGGCACCCGGGGCCAGGCCGTGATGCCCACCGAGGACGGCTTCACGGCCTCCCAGACGTCGATGTACGGGTGGCCCACCACCAGGACGTCCGCGCCCGTCACCGCCGCCGCGATCCGGGACTCCTTCGAACCCGGCACCAGATGGTCGACCAGGACGCCCAGCCGCGCGTCCGGCGCCGGGGCGAACTCCTCGACCACCGCCGGGAGGTCGTCCACCCCCTCCAGGTACTCCACGACCACCCCCTCGATCCGCAGGTCGTCGCCCCAGACGCGCTCGACCAGCTCCGCGTCGTGCCGGCCCTCCACATAGATCCGCCCGGCCCGGGCCACCCGGGCGCGCGCCCCGGGGACCGCGATCGATCCGGAGGCCGTACGGGTGGGCCGTACCGGACCCCCGGCCGTCGGGCGGACCAGCGTGACCACCCGGCCCTCCAGCAGGAAGCCCCGGACCGCCAGCGGGAACACCCGCTGCTTGCCGAAGCGGTCCTCCAGGGTCACCGTCGGCCCCTCCGCCGTCTTCTCGCAGCGGATCACCGCGCCGCAGAACCCGGTCGCCACCTCCTCGACCACCAGATCCGGCTCGGCGGGCACCTCCGTCGCCGGGGTCGGCTTCTTCCACGGAGGGGTCAGGTCGGGGCTGTAGCTGCGCATGGCCAAGACGATAAACGGACGGGAGGCCCGCTACAGCGACACGCCGAAACGTACCGCCAGCGCGTCCCGCTGGGCCCGTACGAACCCCGCGTCCACCATCGCCCCGTGCCCCGGCACGTACAGCGCGTCCTCCCCGCCCAGCGCCAGCAGCCGGTCCAGGGAGGCCGGCCACCGGGCCGTGATCGCGTCAGGCCCCGCCTGCGGCTCCCCCGACTCCTCCACCAGGTCCCCGCAGAAGAGCACCGGCGGCGAGCCGTCCCCGGCCGGGACCAGCAGGGCCAGGTCGTGGGCCGTGTGGCCGGGCCCCACGTTCGCCAGCAGCACCCGCGCGCCGCCGAGGTCCAGGGTCAGCTCGCCCGACACCGCGTGCCCCGGCAGGACGAGCGCGTCGCGCG
>NZ_WWJY01000910.1 GCF_009865405.1 Streptomyces sp. SID3212
CGGCGCGCGGGGGCCGAGCGCCTTCACCACACCCAACGCCCCTTCGGCGGCGGCCCGGTGGCGTGCGGAGCCGGTGTGGGCCGCGTACGAGAGCAGGGCGCCGGCGGCGGCCGTCCAGCCGGAGGGGGTCGCGTTGTCCGTCGGGTCCTGGGGCCGCCGGATGAGCCGCTCGGCGTCGTGGGCGGTGTCGTACAGCGTGCCGCGCCCGCCCTCGCCGTCCCGGGCGACGAACTGGTCCAGCACAATGTCCAGCAAGAAACCGGCGAATTCCAGCCACGCTCCTTCACCGGTCACCCCAGCCAGCGCGAGGAACCCCTCCGCCACATCGGCGTAGTCCTCCAGCACCCCGGCGTTGGCGCCGGCCTTGCCGTCCTTGGACGTACGGGCGAGTCGCGCGGCGTCGTCCATGTGCAGCCGTACGAGAAGGTCGGCGGCCTCGGTGGCGCGCTCCACCAGGTCGGGCCGGTCGAAGTACGCGCCGGTCTCGGCCAGCGCGGCGATCGCGAGCCCGTTCCAGGCGGCGACGATTTTGTCGTCGCGGCCGGGGCGGGGCCGTTCGTCGCGCGCGGCAAGCAGCCGCCGCCGTACCCCCTCAACCTTCCCCGCATCCACCACCCCTTCTCCCAGGGGCAGTTGAAGCACGGAGGCCCCCTCCTCGAAGGTGCCCTCCTCGGTCACGCCGAAGTACCGGGCAGCGAACTCCCCGTCCGTGTCGCCCAGTACGTGGCGCAGCTGCTCCGGGGTCCAGACGTAGAACGCCCCTTCCACGTGCTTCCCGCTCGCCGGGTCCTCGCTGTCGGCGTCCAGGGCAGAGGCGAACCCGCCCTCGGCGGTACGCAGTTCACGGACCATGAAGTCGGCGGTCTCGACGGCGACGCGGCGCGCCAGGTCGGAGCCGGTGGCGCGCCAGAGGTGGGCGTACACGCGGCACAGCAGCGCGTTGTCGTAGAGCATCTTCTCGAAGTGGGGCACCACCCACTCCCGGTCCACGGAGTACCGGGCGAAGCCGCCGCCGAGCTGGTCGTAGATCCCGCCCCTGGCCATCGCCTCACAGGTGTCGGCGGCCATCTGGAGCGCCCCCTCGGCCCCAGTACGCCCGTGGTGGCGCAGCAGGAACTCCAGCACCATCGACGGCGGGAACTTGGGCGCGCCCCCGAACCCACCGCGCCGCTCGTCGTACTCCCGGGTCAGCCCGAGCAGCGCCTGCGCCAGCTCCTCGTCCCCGGGAACCCCGTCCCCACCCTGCGCGAGCGACCGCCCGGCCAGCTCCCCCACGATCCGCCCGGCCACCTCGGTGACCTCGTCACGCCGCTCGGTCCAGGCGGAGGTGACGCCTTCGAGGACCTGCGGGAAGGAGGGCATGCCCTGACGGGGGGCGGGCGGAAAGTACGTACCGAAGTAGAAGGGCTCCCCGTCGGCGTTCAGGAACACGGTCATGGGCCATCCGCCGTGCCCGGTGGCGGCCTGCACGGCCTCCATGTAGACGGCATCCACATCGGGCCGCTCCTCGCGGTCGACCTTGATGTTGACGAAGTGCCGGTTCATGTACGTGGCGGTGGTCGGGTCCTCGAAACTCTCGTGCGCCATGACGTGACACCAGTGGCAACTGCTGTACCCCACGCTGAGCAGCACCGGCACATCCCGCTTACGCGCCGCCGCGAACGCCTCCGGCGACCAGGGCCACCAGTCGACGGGGTTGTCGGCGTGCTGGAGGAGGTACGGAGAGGTCTCATGGGCGAGTCGGTTCACCATGCCCCCATCCTGCCCGAGGGCCGCGCCGCGAACGGTTTCCCCCGCACGCGCCCAATTAGGTAGACTGAATCTATGTAGAACAGATCTACATAGATGAGATCTACCAAGGAGCGGCCATGGCAGCCACCCCCTTCGTGGGCCGCAGCACCGAGCTGGGGCTGCTGCGCAAACGGCTCGACCGGGTCGTCGCGACCGGGTCCGGGCGCGCCCTGACCGTCCGGGGTCGGCGCCAGGTCGGGAAATCGCGGCTGGTCCAGGAATTCTGCGACCGGGCGGCGGTTCCCTACGTCTTCTTCAGCGCCACCAAGGGCGCGCCCACCCTGGAGGCACTCGCGGCCTTCCACACCGAGCTGCGGACCTCGTCCCTGGGGAACACCGACCCCACCGGGGATACCGGCGCCGTCATTCCCACGAGCGCCCCGACCAACTGGCCGGACGCCTTCCGGCTGCTCTCCGCGGCCCTCGCCGGTTCACCGGCCGCGCCCGGCGTACCGAGCGTGGTCGTCCTGGACGAGCTTCCCTGGCTGGCGGAGCAGGACTCCGTCTTCGACGGAGCGCTCCAGACGGCGTGGGACCGGCTGCTGGCGCGGCAGCCGGTCCTGCTTCTGCTGCTGGGCAGCGATCTGCACATGATGGAACGGCTCACCGCCTACGACCGGCCCTTCTACGGCCGGGCCGACAATCTGGTCCTCGGTCCGCTGAGCCCGGCGGAGACCGGAAGCGCCCTCGGGCTGGACGCCGCCGACGCGATCGACGCCCATCTGGTCTCCGGTGGCCTGCCGGGCGTCCTCCGCGCCTGGCCGCACGGCACTCCGGCCCTCGCGTTCCTGGAGGCGGAGTGCGCGGATCCCGCCTCACCGGTCTTCGGCGTACCGGAAGCGACGCTGATGGCGGAGTTCCCCGCGCCCGACCAGGCCCGGCAGGTGCTGGAAGCGGTGGGCAGCGGAGACCGTACGCACGCCAACATCGCCGCCACCGCGGGAAGCCAGAGCGCGGCTCTTCCGTCAGGGGTGCTGTCCCCGCTCCTGCGCAAGCTGTCCGAGGAGAAGCGCGTCCTGGCCGTCGACCACCCCCTGTCCGACAAGCCGGGGAAGCCCGCACTCCACCGCGTCGCCGACAGCAACCTACGGCTCTACCTGGCCGCCTTGCGCGCCGCCCAGGAACAGACCCGCCGCGGCCGGCCCGAGGCGGCCTTCCGCGTGATCGAACGCCGCTGGGCGGCCTGGCGGGGCCGGGCCGTCGAACCCCTGATCCGCGAATCCCTCGCCCTCGCGGCCGGCACCACCGACTTCCCGTGGCCGGAAACCGAGGCGGTGGGCGGCTGGTGGAACCGCCGCTTCGACCCGGAGATCGACCTGATCGGAACGGACCGTGCCCCGGTGGCCCGCACGGTCTTCTTCGCCGGCTCCGTCAAGTGGCTGAACACCCCGTTCGACCACCACGACCTGGTGACGCTGAAACAGTCCGCGGCCCAGGTACCGGGCTACACCGAAGGCCCTGGCGGCCTGGTGATCGCCACCCTCAACGGCACGACGGGCCTCACACCCCAGGACGGCGTCCACCTGGTCTGGCGCCCCCACGACGTGGTCGCGGCGTGGCCCGTGTAGCAGGACGCCCAGGTCCCTCGCGCTCGTGGTGTGTGCGCTGGACAATGGGGTTCTCATGGCAATCCGGAGGGGGACGTTCATGCGGGAGAGTCATCGGGCCGAGGCTGAGCGGCTGTTGGTGCGGGCCGTGGAGGAGGAGATGCGGCGGGGCGGGGGGCGGGTTGACGCGGGGGGTCTCC
>NZ_WWJY01000911.1 GCF_009865405.1 Streptomyces sp. SID3212
TGTGTGCCGTCGCCGGGTCGAGCGGGCCGCCGGCGGGGGCGGCCCCCCGGCGCCGGTGGGACCAGACCGCCGAACCGGCGACCGCGATCGAGAGCATCGCGGCGAAGCCCAGCGTGCCGCCGTTGCCCACCATCGACAGGAACAGCCCGCAGCCGATCAGCGCGAGCAGCACCGCGATGAGCGAGGCGCCGTCGACCCGCCCCGACAGCAGCCTGCGGCCCTCGTTCTCCTCCTCGCCCTCCAGCGGGATCAGCAGCCACGCGAAGCCGTAGAAGATCAGACCGATCCCACCGGTCACCGAGAGCACCCCGACGACGATCCGGAAGATGACCGGGTCGACGTCGCAGTACCGCCCGAGGCCTCCGCACACCCCGGCGAACACCTTCTGGCGGGGGCTGCGGGTCAGGTGCGGACCGGGCGCGGTGGCGGGGGCCGCCGGGGCCTCCGGGGATCCGGGGGACGCCTGGGGCCCCGGAGAGCTCTGCGAGCCCGGGGACCCCTGGGAGCCCGGAGAGCCCGGCGGGGACTCGGGCGGCGCGGGAGGCGGCTGGGACGGCGGCGGGGTCATAGCTCCATGGTGACCGGGCGCGAGCCGTGCCTCCACCCGCTCCGACCCTGGGCTCTCCCTGATATTCGCCGGCGGTCCCTCCGTCGGATGCGGCTCGGGTACGGCCTCGCGTACCGCTTCCGGTACGGGGCGGGCCGGTCCCCCGGCTCAGGGTCGGCTCAGGGTCCCGTCAGGGACCCGACCCTGATGCCAGGAGCCGCGCCGCCGTGTGACCATCAAAGGCATGCCGGCCGCCCCTCCCCGCCCCGCCCCGCCCTCGTACTCCCGCGCCCCCGCGCCGGAGGACCAGCCGACGCGCAAGCTCTACCGCAGCGCCGACGGCCGGCTCCTCGGCGGGGTGGCCCGCGGGCTCGCCGGGCACATGGGGCTGCCGGTCGTATGGGTACGGCTCGTCTTCCTCGGCCTCTTCTTCGCCCAGGGACTCGGCGCGCTGCTCTACGCGGTCTTCTGGATCGTCGTCCCGCTCGGCGTCGGCGGTACGGCTACCGAACCGCGCTCGCTCTTCGAGACGAGCCCCGACGGCCGGCGGCGGCTGCGCAAGCCCGACAAGGGGCAGGTCTTCGCGCTGGTCGCGCTGGTCATAGGCGCCGGGGTGTTCATCGGCAACGTCAATCTGGGCCGCAACCACGCCGACCGCTACATCTGGCCCACCCTGCTCATCGGCGCGGGCGTCGTCCTGGTCTGGCGCCAGGCCGACAACGCGCGCCGGGCGCGCTGGACCGAGGTCGGCCGCCGCCGCAGGGTGCTGCAACTGGCGCGCGGCTTCGCGGGCGTGGCGCTGGTCGGCCTGGGGCTGGCCGTCTTCATGGTGGTCAGGGGTGCGGCGGCCCAGCTCGGCAACGTCCTGACCGGCGCGATAGCCGTCGTGGCCGGGGTCGCGCTGCTCCTCGGGCCCTGGCTCGTCCGGATGACCCAGGACCTGTCCGAGGAACGGCTGATGCGGATCCGCGCCCAGGAGCGCGCCGAGGTCGCCGCACACGTCCACGACTCCGTCCTGCACACCCTCACGCTGATCCAGCGCAACGCGGACGAGCCCGGCGAGGTCCGCAGACTCGCCCGCGCCCAGGAACGCGAGCTGCGCGCCTGGCTCTACAACCCGGAGGGCACGGGCAAGGAGGAGGCGGACGAACCGGCCACCCTCGCCGACGCGGTGAAGCGGACGGCGGCGGAGGTGGAGGACTACCACGGGGTGCCGATCGAGGTGGTCGTCGTTGGCGACTGCCCGCTGGACGACCGGCTGGCCGCGCAGATGCAGGCGGCGCGCGAGGCCATGGTCAACGCCGCCAAGTACGGCGGCGACGGCGGGGCGGTGCAGGTCTTCGCCGAGGTGGACGGCCGTACGGTCTTCCTCTCCGTACGGGACCGGGGGCCCGGGTTCGACCTGGACGCGGTGCCGGACGACCGGATGGGGGTGCGGGAGTCGATCATCGGGCGGATGCAGCGGCACGGGGGGACGGCGCGGCTGCGGGCGGTGCCGGACGGGGGCACGGAGGTCGAGCTGGAGATGGAGCGGGCGGATTGAGGGCGGTGCGGGAGGCGGAACGTACCGTACGGGTGAGGACACGAAGCAGGGCGACGGCGAGGGGACAGGGACGATGAGCAGCGAAGGCGTACAGGCCGAAGGCACCGCGGGTCCGGCGGGAGGTCCGGCGGAGGGCGGCTTGGGGCGGCACGCGCGTGTGGTGCTCGTCGACGACCACCGGATGTTCCGTACCGGAGTGCAGGCCGAGATCGGCCGTACCGAGCAGACCGGCGTCGAGGTGGTCGGCGAGGCGGCCGACGTCGACCAGGCGGTCGCCGTGATCACGGCGACCCGCCCCGAGGTCGTCCTGCTCGACGTCCATCTGCCGGGCGGCGGCGGCGTCGAGGTGCTGCGCCGCTGCGCGCCGCTGATGGCGGCGGCGGAGAGCCCGGTGCGGTTCCTGGCGCTGTCGGTGTCGGACGCGGCGGAGGACGTCATCGGGGTGATCAGGGGCGGCGCCCGCGGCTATGTCACGAAGACGATCACCGGCGCCGACCTGGTCGACTCGATCTTCCGGGTGCAGGACGGGGACGCGGTCTTCTCGCCCCGGCTGGCCGGGTTCGTCCTGGACGCCTTCGCGTCCTCGGACGCGCCGCCGGTGGACGAGGACATGGACCGGCTGACGCAGCGGGAGCGGGAGGTGCTGCGGCTGATCGCGCGGGGGTACGCGTACAAGGAGATCGCGAAGCAGCTCTTCATCTCGGTGAAGACGGTCGAGTCGCACGTCTCGGCGGTCCTGCGCAAGCTCCAGCTGTCGAACCGGCACGAGCTGACGCGGTGGGCGACGGCGCGCCGGCTGGTCTGAGGACCGGCTGTCCGTGAGCGGGTGTGCGCGGATCAGTCCGAGCACTGCCACTGGGTGACGTACGCCTGCCCCCGGGCGTCCAGCAGAACCCCCCGGATGCATTCGCCGGGCTCGGTGTCGAGGCGGCCCCCCAGCGCGGCGACCCCGTCGCGCGTGCGCCGCGTACCGAACCAGTCCGCGAACGCCGTGACGCGGCGGTCCTTGCGCTGGTAGCCGAGGCGTACGGCGAGGTCGGGGCCGCCGTCGTGCTGGACGTACCGGGTGGTGAACCCGCCCTCGCCGCCGATCGGCCCCTCGATGCAGAGGCGGCCCCCCGAGAGCTCGCCGCAGCCCCGGGGGGTGACGCCGACGGGCGCGAGGACGAAGAGCGCCCCGGCGCCGAGAACCGTGGCCCGCACGGCGGCTCTCCGTCCTCGGCGTGTCACACGTATCACGGCTTCCCCTTCACGGACTCGCGGACCGGTGGGCGTCCGCGCTCATCGTGACCCGGGGGCGGGGGAGCGGCATCCCGGCGGGGGCCAGTCCGGCGACGGCGGTGCGTCCGGGTTGCTGCGGGCGTGCCGGCGGATGTGCTGAGGGCCCGGCGGACCGCGCTACACGGGGCGGGTGGCGCCCGCGAACGGCATCTGGTCGATCGGGGCGATCCGGACGTTCGTGCCGGTCCGCGGCGCGTGGATCATCTTCCCGTCGCCGACGTAGATCCCGACGTGACTGATGCCCGAGTAGAAGAACACCAGGTCACCGGGGGCGAGCTGGGAGCGGGGGACACGCTGTCCCGCGTTGATCTGGGTGTACGTGGTCCGGGGGAGGGAGACGCCCGCCGCGGACCAGGCGGCCTGGGTGAGCCCGGAGCAGTCGAAGGAGCCGGGGCCGGTCGCGCCCCAGACGTACGGCTTGCCGATCGCCGCGTACGCGAAGGCGACGGCCGCGGCGGCGCGGCTGCTGGGCGCCTTCGTCGCGGGGCGGGAGGCGGAACGGCCGGCGCGGGCG
>NZ_WWJY01000912.1 GCF_009865405.1 Streptomyces sp. SID3212
CGCCCCTGCTGCCCGCGCTGATCTTCCTGATCGCGGTCACCCAACTGCCCTTCGTGGCGACGCTGTTCATCTCGCTCTTCGACTGGAACTCCCTCGCCCCCGACGAGCGCGCGTTCTCCGGGCTGTCCAACTACAGGACGGTCGTCACGGACGAGTCCCTGCGCGAGTCGATCCTCACCACCATCCTGCTCACGGCGACCGTCGTGATCGTCAGCGTGGTGCTCGGGCTGCTGCTGGCGCTCCTGATCAACCGGAAGTTCCTGGGGCGCGGATTCGTCCGCACGCTCCTGATCACCCCGTTCCTGCTGGTGCCCGTCTCGGCGGCGCTGATGTGGAAACACCTGCTCTACAACCCCGAGTACGGTCTCCTCAACGGGGGCTGGGCCTGGTTCACCGGGCTGTTCGGCGACTCCACGCCCGCCCAGCCCGACTGGATCACCGACATGCCCCTGCTGGCCGTCGAGGCGTCCCTCGTCTGGCAGTGGACGCCGTTCATGATGCTCATCCTGCTCGCCGGACTCCAGAGCCAGCCGCTGGACATGATGGAGGCCGCGCGCCTCGACGGCGCGGGCACCTGGCAGATGTTCCGCTTCCTGACGGTGCCCCACCTGCGCCGCTACCTGGAACTGGGCACCCTGCTCGGCGCCATCTACGTCGTGCAGAACTTCGACGCGGTGTTCACCATCACCGCGGGCGGACTGGGCACCGCGAACCTGCCGTACACCATCTACCAGACCTTCTACCAGGCTCACGAGTACGGACTGGCCTCCGCGGCCGGAGTGGTCGTCGTGATCGGCACCATCGTGATCGCGACCTTCGCCCTCCGCGTGGTCTCGTCCCTCTTCAGTGAGGAGGCGAGCCGCGCATGACCACCACCACCGCCCCCGTGAAGGCGGCCCCGGCCACGACGGCCTACGCGCCCGCCACCCGCAGGGCCAGGCGGCGCTCCGCCGGCCTCGGCCTGCTCGCCTGGGTCGTGGGGCTCGGCTTCTGCCTGCCGGCGCTCTGGATGCTGCTCACGTCCTTCCACTCGGAGACGGACGCGGCGACCAACCCGCCCTCGTTCACGGCCCCCCTCACCCTCGACAGCTACAAGGTGTTCTTCGGCTCCGACGGCGGCGCGAGCCCCTGGCCGCCGCTGATCAACTCCCTGACCGCCTCGCTGTTCTCGACCCTGTTCGTGCTGCTGCTGGCCCTGCCGGCGGCGTACGCGCTGTCCATCAAGCCCGTCCGCAAGTGGACGGACGTGATGTTCTTCTTCCTGTCCACCAAGATGCTGCCGGTGGTCGCCGGGCTGCTGCCGATCTACCTCTTCGCGAAGAACGTCGGGATGCTGGACAACATCTGGCTGCTCGTCATCCTCTACACGTCGATGAATCTGCCGATCGCGGTATGGATGATGCAGTCCTTCCTCGCGGACGTCCCGGTCTCCATCATCGAGGCCGCGCAGATGGACGGCGCCAGGCTGCCGACCGTCCTCGCCCGGGTGGTGGCCCCCGTCGCCGCGCCCGGTATCGCCGCCACCGCGCTGATCTGCTTCATCTTCAGCTGGAACGAGCTCCTGTTCGCCCGGGTGCTCACCGGTGTCACCGCGCAGACGGCGCCCGTCTTCCTGACGGGCTTCGTCACCAGCCAGGGCCTCTTCCTGGCCCAGCTGTGCGCCGCCGCCGTCGTCGTGTCCCTGCCGGTGCTCGCCGCCGGTTTCGCCGCCCAGGACAAACTGGTCCAGGGCCTCTCTCTTGGAGCAGTCAAATGAGGGCCGCGATCATCGAAGCCCCCGGCAAGGTCTCCGTCACGACGGTGCCCGACCCCACCCCCGGCCCCCGGGACGTGGTCGTCGCCGTCGCGTCCTGCGGGCTCTGCGGCACCGATCTGCACATCCTCCAGGGCGAGTTCGCGCCCACCCTGCCGATCGTCCCCGGCCACGAGTTCGCCGGCGAGATCGTGGAGATCGGCTCCGACGTCACCGAACTCGCCGTGGGCGACAAGGTCGCCGTCGACCCCTCGCTCTACTGCCACGAGTGCCACTACTGCCGGATCGGGCGGGGCAACCTGTGCGAGCGGTGGAACGCGATCGGCGTCAGCAAGCCCGGCGGCGCCGCCCAGTTCGCCGTCGCGCCCGTCGCCAACTGCGTCCGGCTGCCCGACCACATCGACGTGAAGGACGCGGCGCTCATCGAGCCGCTGTCCTGCGCGGTACGCGGCTACGACGTCCTGCGCTCCACGCTCGGCGCCGAGGTCCTGATCTACGGCTCCGGAACGATGGGCCTGATGATGCTGGAGCTCGCCAAGCGCACCGGCGCCGCCTCCGTCGACATCCTGGACATCAACCCGGAACGGCTCGCGACCGCCTCCACCCTCGGCGTCTCGCGCTCCGCCGCCTCCGCGGAGGAGCTGGACACCCCGCGCGGCTGGGACGTCGTCATCGACGCCACCGGCAACGCCGGCGCCATCCAGGACGGCCTCGGACGGGTCGCCAAGGGGGGTACGTTCCTCCAGTTCGGGGTCGCCGACTACGCGACGACCGCGGTCATCGAGCCGTACCGCATCTACAACCAGGAGATCACGATCACCGGCTCGATGGCGGTGCTGCACAGCTACGAGCGGGCCGCCGCGCTCTTCGCCGGCGGCGTGCTCGACCCGGCGGTGTTCATCAGCGACCGGATGCCGCTGGAGTCGTACCCCGAGGCGCTCGACCGGTTCAAGGCGGGCCAGGGACGCAAGATCGTGGTCGAGCCGTGACCGGTGGGCCCGGCGCCGTGCTGGTGATGGGGGAGGCGCTGATCGACCTCGTACCGTCCCCGGACGACCGGCTGACCCAGCACGCCCAGCCCGGCGGCGCGCCCGCGAATGTCGCCGCCGGACTGGCCGCGCTCTCCACGCCCAGCTGGTTCGCCGGCACACTCGGCGGCGACGGCTTCGCCCGGGCGATCGAGGAGCGGCTGGTCTCGGCCGGCACCGAACTCGGCCTGTGCGGGCGGTCGGAGCTGCCCACCGCCCTCGCGGTCGCCGACCCGGGACCCGACGGCACGGGCTACCACTTCCACCTCCAGGACACCGCGACCTTCCGCATCGCCGAACGCGCCTCGGAGGCGGGGGAGTTCGGCGCGGTGTACGTGGGCGGGCTCGCCGCGGTCGTCTCCCCGGCGGCCGAGGCGGTGGCGGCGACCGCCCGCGCGGCGGCGGAGCGCTCGGTGCTGGTGGTCGACCCCAACGTACGCGAGGACCGCACGCTGGACG
>NZ_WWJY01000913.1 GCF_009865405.1 Streptomyces sp. SID3212
CGCCCGGTCGCCGCGTCCGGACGGATCAGCCAGCCGCCCCCGCGCCCCAGGTCGAAGATGCCGGCGGCCGGGACGACCGGCACCACCTGGGCGGGATCGGGCCCGACCCGCACCCCGCGCCCCCGCTCCTCCAGCCACGCCATCACCCCCGCCGCGGAGTCGAGCCCGAACGCGCTGCCGCCCGACAGCACGACGGCGTCGATCCGCCGGACGATGTTGCGCGGATCCAGGGCGTCGGTCTCCCGGGTGGCCGGCCCGCCGCCCCGTACGTCCACCGCCGCCACCACCCCGCCCTCCGGCGCGAGGACCACGGTGGTGCCGGTGAGGGCCAGCGCCCCCGGCACTTGGGCGTGGCCGACCCTCAGTCCGGCCACGTCGGTCAGTGCGTCGTTGCCTGCCATGCGCATCGTTCCCTTCCTCAGATCCGGGCCACGCGCGCGGACCGCGCGGCGAGCGTCACTCCCACGGCGACCGCCGTCGCCGCCACCACCCCCGCAGAGAGGACCGCCCACACCTCCGCGAACGTACAGCCGATGATCACCACCGCCGCGCCCGGGAGCACGAGCTGCTGCGCCGTACCCGTCTTGAAGTGCCTCGCGTGCAGCGCCCACACCGTGATCACGAACAGCGCGGCCGGAACGGTCACGGCGGCCGACGCCGCCGCCGCCGAAATGTGCGACTTCCCCACCGCATGCTCCACCGCGACCTCCAGCCCCGCCCCGATGGCCGCGGCCGACCCGAAGATCACGAAGTGACCGTATCCCCACGGGAGGGCCTCCCTGTTGCTGGTCAGCCGTTGGTGCGCGGGAACCGCGAAGTAGATCCACCAGGCGGCGAAGACGAGCAGGATGCCCCCGCCCGCGATGGGCAGCAGCTTCCCGACGGCTTCGTGCTCGTCGAGCGCCGACTGGACGGCGACCGTCGCGGCCGACATCGTCTCGCCGAGGACGATCAGGGTGAACAGCCCGTACCGCTCGACGATGTGATGCGGGTGCCAGGGTGTCTCATGCGCTCGCTCCGCGATCACCGGCACCAGCAGCTCGGCCACCCCGACCACGACGAACAGCCAGCGCCGCATGCTCTCCGGGGCGGTCAGCAGCGCCACCCACGCCCCCTGGCAGATCACCAGCCCGACCGCGTAGCGCAGTGCGGCCGTCCTGGCTGGCCCCGCGGGCTCGGAGGCTGCCGCCCGCAGCCACTGCCCGGTCAGTGCCACCCGCATCACCAGATATCCGATGACGGCGACGACCCAGTCGTCGTCCATGAAAGCGCGGGGCACGCCCGCCGCGTAGATCAGCACCCCACAGATCTGCACCAGCGTCGCGACCCGGTACGGGACGTCGTCGCAGTCGTAGGCCGAGGCGAACCACGTGAAGTTCATCCAGGCCCACCACACTCCCCAGAAGACGAAGAGGTAGCCGATGATCCCGGTGCCCGGGTGGCCCTCGGCGAGCGCGTGCACCAGTTGCAGTCCGGCCTGCGCGACCGCCACCACGAAGCACAGGTCGAAGAAGAGCTCCAGCGGGGTGGCGGTGCGGTCCGGTTCGTCCCGGCCGCGCGCGGTCATCCTGCGCAGAGGGCCTGCCGCGTTGATCGACGTCATGCGCCCAGCACAGCAGAGGTGGCCCCGCTGGCCGGGCCGGACGCGCGCACGGGCCCGCCCGGCCGCCGATCCGGGCCGGACCTCCGTGACCGTACTCTGGAGGTATGAGCAGCGCCCCCACCCCCGAGCCGGCCGCGGACCAGTCCCGGCCGTCCCGTCCGAAGCCGCCCCGCCCGAGCCCGGGGCTGGTTTTCGACGATCCGCTGGACCAGCAGTCCTCGGACGACACGGACGGCGGCTGGGGGGAGCGGCCCACCGGGGGCGGCGACAGCGCCGCAGACCTGGCCCGTTTCCTGGACGAGAAGCCGCCCCACCACATCTGATCCGGGCGACCGCCGGGCACGCTCCGGCGGCGGAAGGCTAGGGCGTCCTGGGAGCGGGAGCGCTGGGTGCACTGTCCCCCGGGCCGCGCTGGGCCACGAGGGCGTCCCTGATCTCCTTCAGCACCTCCAGCTCGCTCACCTCCATGACTTCCTTCACCTCTTCCTTGGCGGCCTGGTGCTTGGCCCGCCGGGCGAGGAACCTGGACATCGGCAGCACCATCAGGAAATAGACGACGGCCGCCGTGATCACGAAGGTCAGGACCGAGCTGACGACCGTCCCCCACATGATCGGGATGCCTTCGACGACGTTGCCCGCCTCGTCCGTGGAACACGGCGACTTCAGGCATGAGTGGTACCTGTTCAGGTCCTTCGTGCCGAACGCGCCGACCAGCGGGTTGATGACGCCCTTCACGACCGAGTTCACCACGTTCGTGAAGGCAGCGCCGATGACCACCGCGACCGCGAGGTCGATCACGTTCCCGCGCATCAGGAAGGCTTTGAAGCCCGCCAGCACGCTCTCCTTGTCCTTGCTCACGAGTGAGCCCTTCTTCATATCTGCGCGGACGACCAACTGCCCCGCAACCTACGACAGCGCGTGCCCGTGCTGTCCAATCCGCACACGCGATCAGGGGACCCGCCAGCTCGTCAGTACGACTCAGCACAGCGTCACCGCCAAGGGGGACACCGCGCCCGCCCCGGCCAGCTCGGCGGCGGTGGCGCGCGGCACGGACAGAACGACCAGCGCTCCGGCCTCCGTCGGCGTCTGCCGGTCCGTGTCCCCCTCGCCGCCGGCGGGGTCGGGGATCTCCGTCACCCGGGCACCCGCCGCCACCACACGGGCCCCGGCGCGCTCTTCCGCCCCGTCGAGCCCGGCCGTGGGCGTGGCGATCACATCGACCCGGTCACCGCGGCGCAGCAGCCGGACCGTCGCCGCGTCGGCGATCCGCACGGGCGCGGACGCCATTTCGACGGGGGCGGAACCGGCGGCGGACGCCTGAGGCGGTGAGGTTCCGTGGGGCGGGGCGCCGTCGGGCGCACCGGCCGCATTGTCACCACGGGAGGCGGCGTCCCCCGTCGCGCCCACCGAGCCGCCCGCACCGCCGGCGGCCAAGGCCGCCGCCGTCAT
>NZ_WWJY01000914.1 GCF_009865405.1 Streptomyces sp. SID3212
CCGGCCCGGCGCCCGTGAGGGGTCCGTGCCGGTCCCACCCGGCGAGGCGGCGGACAACGCCGTGTACGCGGAGGCCCGCGCCCTGGTGGACGCGGTGCTCGGCCTCGACGGTGACCTGGGCCAGGCCCTGTTGAAGGCCTTCGCCCGCGGCTACCTGGACGTGCCGTTCTGCCTGCACCCGGACAACGCGGGCCGCAGCCGGAGCCACATCGACGCGTCGGGGCGGCTGACCTGGTCCGAGATCGGGGCGATGCCCATCGGGCACGTCACCGACCGGGGCCGGCGGCTCACGGCCGCCGGGCTGTTCGAGGCGCTGTCGTTCGTGCAGCGCCGGCACGACCGGGTCGTTCCCTCGGCTCCTCCCTCTCCGCCTTCCTCAGCGTCGTACGCGCCTTCCAGGCCCCCGCTTCCGTCCTCTTCCCGGCCCCCGCTTCCCACGGCGGCCCGTCGCCCGGCAGCCCACCGTCAGCACACCCAGGAGGTAGCACCATGACCAGTACGATCGCTGAGCGCGACGGCCGCACCACGCCCTCGTTCCCGACCTCTCCCGACCAGCACCTGATGGCGGAGCCGACCCGTGCCACGCTGCGGGTGCAGAGCCGCATGCTCGCGGCGACCCGGGCCTTCCTGACCGGCCAGGGCTTCCAGGAGCTGCTGCCGCCGGTGATCGGACCGGTCACCGACCCGGGCATCCGGGGCTCCAAACAGGTGGACATCGATTTCTACGGCCACAAGTACAAGCTGATGACCAGCGCGATCCTCTACAAGCAGGCGTCGCTGATGGCCTTCGACAAGATCTTCTACATCGCGCCGAACGTGCGCCTGGAGCCGCTGGAGACGGCGGTCACGCACCGCCATCTCGCGGAGTTCCACCAGATCGACGTGGAGATCAGGGACGCCGGCCGCGAGGACGCGATGGAGCTGGCGGAGCGGCTGGTGGCGTACGTCGTCGGCGAGGTCGTCCGGGAGATGCCGGGCGAGCTGGAACTCCTCGGCCGGGACAAGGACGCGTTCCGGGAGGTCGTCCAGGGGGCGTTCGGCCGGACCACCCACGCGGCGGCGACCGCCGACCTGGTCGCGCTGGGCCACCCGCAGGACCCGGGCGCCGAGATCGACTGGGAGGGCGAGGAGATCCTCTCCGCGAAGTCCAGCCGTCCCTTCTTCGTCGTGGACTACCCCAAGGGGTCGCGCGGCTTCTACGACCAGGAGGACGCCGAACGCCCGGGCGTCCTGCGGAACTTCGACCTGATCGCCCCCGAGGGGTACGGCGAGCTGGCCAGCGGCAGCGAGCGCGAGCACGTCTACGCGGCGCTGGTCACGCGGATGCGCGAGACCGGTGAGAACCCGGCCAAGTACGGCTGGTACCTGGACCTGGCCCGCCGCGGCATCCCCGCCAGCTCCGGGTTCGGCATCGGCCTGGAGCGGTTCACCCGGTACGTCACCGGCCGCACGGCCGCCTGGGAGGCCAGCGCCTACCCGAAGCTCCCCGGAGTGGTGTCGGCATGAGCACCGTACTGAGCGCAGCCGGTTTCCCCGAGGAACAGGTGCGGCACCGGGCCAGGAACGGGGCGGCGGCCGTGTTCCCCGCGCTGGAGTCGTACGGCTCCGGCCTGCTGGGCGCGGCTCCGGCCGGCCACGATCCGTACGACCTGCTGGAGCGGGCCAGGATCGTGCCCCCGGTGTTCATGCCGGAGCGGCTGAAGAAGCTCATCGACCTGGCCAGGGAGCCGCTGTACACGGATGTCGAACTCGACACGGTGATCGGCGGGTTCACGTCGCGGCTGCCGCTGTACGTGTCGGCGTTCGGCTCGACGCAGGTCGCGAGCCACGACCTGGGCGAGGCGGCGGGACGGCAGGCGGGGCGGCTCGGCATCCCGATGGTCATCGGCGAGAACGTGGTGCCGGTCAACGGCTACCGCGCGTCGTCCGACGCCGACGCCTCCCCGCTGCTCGGCCGGATCGCCGCCTACACGGCCGCCGCGGACGACGAGTACGGCGGGGTGGTGGTGCAGCAGTCCACCGAGGACGCGGACGCCGAGGTGTGGAACCTGGTCTACAGCGACCCGGTCACGGAGCCGCTGCTCGCCACCGGGCGGCTGGCCTTCGAGCTGAAGGTCGGCCAGGGGGCCAAGCCGGGCCTCGGCGGTCTCACGGTCCTGGGCCGCGAGGCGGCGGGCCGGGTGGCCGAACAGTACGCCACGGACGCGGTGTTCGGCGCGGACACCGACGCGGTCCTGCGGATCAGCAGCCCCGGCACCTTCACCGAGGAGATCCTGCGCCAGCAGATCCGGCTGATGCGCAACAACTTCCCGCGCGTGAAGGTGTGGGTGAAGCTGCACCCCGGCCGTGACGTGGCGCTCGCGGCGGCCACCGCGTGGGCGGCCGGCGCGGACTCCGTCACGGTGGACGGCGCGGAGGGCGGCACCGCCTGGGCGCCGAACGCCTTCCTCGGCCAGGTGGGACTGCCGCTCGGCGAGTGCCTGGCCCGTATCGGACCCACCAGCCACTGCCTGCTCGCCAGCGGGCGGATCTGGGAGGGCGGCAGGGCCACCAAGGCGCTGGCGCTCGGCGCGCGCGCCGTCGGACTCGGCCGGGCCGCGCTGCTCGCGGTGGACGAGGACGGCGAGGCCGGTCTCGTACGGCTGGCCGAGAGCATCGCCCTCGAACTCCGCCTGTTGATCAGCTCCTTGGGCAAGTACCGCGCGAACGCCCTGGAGGCGGACGACGTACTGCTGCCTCCCGAGGGCGTGTTGACGGCCCGTACCGGCTGACTCCCCGCATGTCTCTTTGACTTCGCACGCGACTTCGCACCATCCGCACGTCATCCACCGTGGCTCCGTCGGTCTCCCGGCACGCCGCGAGACCACGTAGATCCGAGCTACCAAGAAGGTGTCGAGATGTCCCGACCGCAAGAAGATCCCGCTCTCTCCCCCGGCGCCGGCGTGCCCGCGCGCGTCGCCGCGTACAACACCACGGCGCTGGCACTCCCCGAGGGCGCGCTGCACGATCTCTTCGCCGCGCAGGCCGCCCGCACCCCGGATGCCGTCGCCCTCGTCCACGAGGACCGCCGGCTCACCTACCGGGAGCTGGACCACGCGGCGAACGCGCTGGCGCACCGGCTCATCGGCGCCGGTGTGCGGCCGGGCGACGCGGTCGGCCTCCTCTTCGACCGCTCGTTCGCCTATGTGATCACCGTCCTCGCCGTGATGAAGAGCGGCGGTGTGTACGTCCCGCTGGACCCCCGCCAGCCCGCCGAACGGCTCTCCTGGATCCTCGGTGACACCGGGGCCGTCCTGCTGGTGACGGACCGCCCCGAGGCGGAGACGGGCTTCGCGGGCGACCTGACCGCCCTGCGGCTCACCGACGCGAGCGCCACCGACCTCTCGCCCAGCGCGCCCGCCGTCACGGTCCACCCCGACCACCCGCTGTACGTGATGTTCACCTCCGGCTCCAGCGGCACCCCCAAGGGAGTCGTCAACACCCACCGCAACGTGGTGGAGTTGGCCCTCGACCCGGGCTTCGGGGCCACGGCGCACGAGCGGGTCCTCGCCTACTCGCCGCTGCCCTTCGACTCCTCGACGTACGAGCTGTGGGTCCCGCTGCTGCGCGGCGGGCTGGCCGTCGTGCTGTCGGCGCCGAAGATCGACATCGGTGAGCTGGGCGAGGCCATCGCCCGCCACGGGGTGACCGCCGCATACTTCACGACCGCGCTGTTCGACGCGATGGCGGGCGAGGCGATCGACGGCCTGGCGCTGCTGCGGGAGATCTGGACCGGCGGCGACGTCCTGTCCGCCACCGCCCTCCAGCGGGTCCTGGACCACTGCCCCGACACCACGGTCGTGCATGTCTACGGACCCACCGAGGCGACGGTCTTTTGCAGCTACCAGTCCTTCACGCCCGAGGTCCGCACCCTCGACCGCCTGCACCTCGGCATTCCGATGGCGAACACCTCGATGTACGTGCTGGACGCCGAGCTGCGCCACACCGCCCCGGGCGAGACCGGGGAACTGTACGTCGCAGGACCGCACTTGGCGCAGGGGTACGGCCGGCTGCCGGCCATGACCGCCGAGCGGTTCACCGCAGACCCGTACGGCCCGGCGGGCACCCGGATGTACCGCACCGGCGACCT
>NZ_WWJY01000915.1 GCF_009865405.1 Streptomyces sp. SID3212
AACCCCCGTCAGCCCAGCCGTATGTGACGGAGCATCAGCAGCCCGGCCGCCATGTTGGCGGCCGGGATCTCGCCCCGGGCGATCATGTCCGGTACGAGCTTGAGCGGCACCCACTCGCGGCACGACGACTCGAAGTCGTCCTCGGGCGGCCCGGTGTACGTGGCCTCCTCCGCCCAGTAGAGGTGGTGGCGGGCGTCGGTGAGGCCGTTCGACGGCTCGACCGTCAGCAGGTGGCGCAGCGGTCCCGGCCGCCACCCCGTCTCCTCCTCCATCTCCCGCGCCGCCGCGCGTTCGATGTCCTCGCCGTCCTCGACGACCCCCGCGGCCAGTTCCCAGCCCCAGCTGTCGGTGATGAAGCGGTGGCGCCTGAGGAGCAGCACCTCGTTGGCCTCGTTGACGACCGTGGCCGCCGCGACCGGGCGGAGCCGGATGAGGAAGTGGTCCAGGTGGCGGCCGTCGGGAAGTTCGACGTCCGCGAGGTTGACCTGGAACCAGCGATTCTCATACACAGTCTGTTCGCTTAGTTTCGTCCACTGCACGTTTCTGCCACCTTCCGACGCGTTGATGGCAACATCGCAGCAGACCTCACTGCTGAATCTCAGCAACACGTCGTCCGCGCAGGGGGCTTACCGGGGGGCTTACAGAGGCACACGGAGCGCTTCGTCGATCAGCGCGGCCGCCTCCCCGGCCTCGCTGGAACCGCTGGACACCAACTCGCCGCGCACCGCGCGCAGCCGGTCCCGCAGCCGCTGGGACTCCATCCCCTTCGCACGTTCGGCCATCTCGGCGGCGGTTCTGGCCGCCCGGTCGGGCTCGCCCTGCCGCAGCTCGATGTGGCTGAGCATGGCGAGGCGGTGGATCCTGCCCCGGTCGTGCGCCGGGGTGCCCACGGCGGCCGTGGCGTGCGCCCGCGCCGCCGCCAGATCGCCGAGGCTGAGCAGCGCCTCGGCCACCTGGACGTTGACCAGGCCCGGCTGGACATAGCCCGTCTCGTCCGGTTCGTGGCCCGGCCGGATGCGTTCCGCCTCGCTCTCCGCGCGCCGGATGCGGTCCAACGCGTTGCCGCCGTCGCCGAGATGGGCGTACGACTTGGCCTGCATCGCGTAGAGGTCGGCGGTGAGCGCGGGCGTGATGCGCGGTCCGGCGGCCCGCAGGGCGGCCTCCGCGAAGGCGACAGCCTGACGGTACTCCCCCATGTGCAGCGACTGGTTGACGAGCAGCGCGATCACATAGGCGCCGAGTCCCCGGTCGCCGCTGGCCTTCGCGAGCCGCAGCGCCTGGTGGAAGTACCGCTGGGCGAGGCCGTGGGCGTCGGAGTCGTACGCGCAGATGCCGGCCACCGCGACCAGTCCGCCCGTGGCCCGGTGCAGTTGCCGGCCCAGTGCGTCGCCGTAGGAGCCGCGCAGCAGCGGCGCGGTCTCGGCGTTGAGGAAGCCGACCACCCGGGCGCGGGTGGCGACCCCGCCGGATCTTCGGTACATCAACTCGTAGTGCGCCCGGGCCGACTTGAGCAGCTCGACGTCGGCCGGACCGACCCTGGTCCGGCCCGCACGCGAGACGTCCGTGTCCTCGGGAGGGTTCTCCCACTCCCATACGGGCATGACGGCGGGCGTCCCGGTGACGGCGGGGGCCGCCGCCAGGTGGGGCCGCTGCTGTTCGTCGGAGCGCCAGAGCGCGGCGGCCCGTTCGACGAACCCGGAGAGCGGGGTGCCGGCCGGGCGGTACGCGCCGGGCGCGCCGAGGCCGATGTCGTCGAGGGTCAGCGGGCGGCGCAGCCGGTCGCCCAGGACCGTACAGATCAGGTCGGGCACCTGACCGCGTGGCCGCTGCCCCTTCAACCACCGGGCCACGGCGGTGTGTTCGTACCGCAGCGCGAGACCACGGGCATCGCCGGCGCGGTTGATCCGGGCGGCGAGACCGGCGTGGGAGATGCCCGCCTCGTCCAACAGCGAGTCGAGCAGAGTGTTGGGCTGCATGTGCCCCTCCGATGACTGGCAGGCCCACAATAGAACCTGTGCGGTGGGACAAGGGACGGTATGTACGGGAAAATTCACACGGGGTGTGAACGGAACGTACGGATCCGTGCCCCGCACACGCTGCCGCCGGACCGCCCGGCACGGTTGACTCGGTGGTCTCGCAAGAGGCGGCCGGGCCGCCGGCTCCCCCTCGTACAGTGCGGCGGCCCGTCACCGCGTCGTCCGTCCCCCCGGCCTGCCCGACACTCCACGGTGGGACGGACGACGCGCCGGCCGCGTCTCGCACGAAGCGGGCAGGGCCGACAGTGCCGACAGGGCCACGTCCCTCCGGGTCGCTCACCGGCGGGAGGGTTCTGTACGGGCGCGGTGCGGCGCGGGTTCGCCGGTCGGCGCGGGGACGCGCGTACGGTCGCCCCGGTCGTTGCGCAGGACGAGCAGCGCCACGTCGTCGGTGATCCGCCCGCCGGTGTGCCGCAGCAGCGCCGTGTGCACCTGCCGCGCCACGTGCGCCGGTGAGACGGGCACCCCGGGCGGCCGGCCCGCCAGGGACCGTACGAGCGCGTCCCTGAGGCCGAAGAACCGGCCCGCCGCGTCGCGGGCGTCCTCCGCCCCGTCCGTGTGCAGGAACAGCGCCTCCCCGGGCAGCAGCCGCCCGCAGACCAGGGGCGCGAGGTCGTCCGGCAGCGGAAAGGCGCCCAGCGGGGGCAGCGGCTCGACGGTGGACAGCGGTACGGCGCCCGGCCCGAGCCGATAGGGCCACGGATGGCCGCAGTTGAGGGCCCGTACGTCCGAGTCGGCGCCGATCTCCAGCAGCAGGACGGTGACGAACTCCTCCGCCGCCGGGTTCACCGGCTCCCGCCCGCCCGCCGCCGCGTGCTCCGGGCGCGCCAGGTCCCGCAACCGGCGCTGGTACGCGCGGTCGAGCCGGCGCAGCACCCCGTCGAGACCCGCCTCGTCGTGCGCGGCCTCCCGGAAGCTGCCGAGGACGGCGGCCACCGCGCCGATCGCGGACAGGCCGTGCCCGCGTACGTCCCCGATGACGATCCGCACGCCGTACGGGGTGGCCACCGCCTCGTACAGGTCGCCGCCGACGTCGGCGCCGTGCGAGACGGAGAGCCTGCGGGCGGCCAGGGTCAGCCCGTCGACGGCCGGGGGCAGCGGCCTGAGCAGCACGTCCTGGGTGGCGCGCGCGACCGCCCTCGCCTCGCGCAACTCCCGGACAGGACCGCGCCGTACACCGGTGAGCAGATACCCCACCGCCATCAGGAACGCCGCGCAGGTCACCGTGCGGCGGACCAGGCCGTCGCCCTCCTCCTCCAGCGGGCAGGTCAGCTCCCAGAGGACGACCAGCACCAGCCAGAGGCCCAGCACCACACATTCGACAACACGCCGCGGGACGGGCGCGATCGCCCGCGTGTCCCCCGCCGCCCTGGTACGGATCATGCCGTCGGGCCTCCTCGGCCGGTCCGGACGTCCCTCGACCGTCGTGGCCGCAACGATTGTGTCGATCACTCCGGCCCGTCGGCGACCTCGTCCCGGCTTCTCACCCGAATGAGTGAGGGGCCTCTCCGGACGACCGAGGGGCGCTTCCGGAGATCCGGAAGCGCCCCTCGTCGTTCAGGCGTTCAGGCGTTCAGGCCGGCGTCACACGCGCCGCGCCAGTCGTTCAGGCCGGCCTCACGCGCCGCGCAGCACCGCTCCGGTCCGCTCGGCCGCCAGCGCCACCGCCGCGTCGCGCGCGGCCGTGGCCTCCTCGACGGTCAGCGTGCGGTCCGGCGCCCGGAAGCGCAGGGCGTACGCGAGGGACTTGCGGCCCTCGCCGATCTGCTCGCCGGTGAAGACGTCGAACAGCCGCAGGGACTCCAGCAGTTCACCCGCGCCCTGGTGCAGGGCCTCCTCCACCGCCGTGGCCGGCACGTCGTGCGCGACGACCAGCGCGACGTCCTGGGTGGCGACCGGGAACGTGGAGATCCGCGGTGCCTGGACGGGGCCCTCGCCCGCCCGCTCCAGGAGGTCCAGTTCGATCTCCATGACGCAGGTACGGTCCGGCACCCCGAGCGTCTTGACGACCCTCGGGTGCAGCTCTCCCGCGTGGCCGACGAGCGTCTCCTCGCCGTCCACGGTGGCGAAGAGGGCCGCGCACCGGCCGGGGTGCCACGGCTCGTGCTGCCCGGCGCGGACGGTCAGCTCGACGCCGGCCTCCCGTGCGACGGTACGGGCCGC
>NZ_WWJY01000916.1 GCF_009865405.1 Streptomyces sp. SID3212
GGCTCCGGCCGGGTCTCGAGCACCGGCTCGGCGGCGGGCGGCGGCGCCACGGAGACCGTCGGCGCCGTCGTGACCGCGGTCCCGGGAAGCCAGTGGCGGTGCCGGGCGAACGGATAGGTCGGCAGGTGCAGCCTGACCGGTCGGCGTCCGCCGCCGTGCAGCGCCGACCAGTCCGTCGTCGCTCCGCGCACCCAGAGGGAGCCGATGCGGCGCAGGCCCTCTTCCGCTCCCGAGGCGAGCAGTCGCGCGGGATCCGGGCCTACGAGCGCCGCGATGTCGGCCCCGCCGTCGGCCCGGCCGAGCGCGACGCTGCCGTCGGAGGGTACGGCTCCCTCGACCACGGCGCGCAGCAGGGCGGTGAGTTCCTGCCTGCTGGATGCCACCAGGGCCAGTCGGCAGGGCAGTTCGGGGCGTCCGGTCTGGAGGGTCCAGGCCAGATCGGCCAGATCGGCGTCCCCGTCGGCACCCCGGAACAGGGCCCGTTCGACGTGCGCCAGCAGGTCGGCGGCGTACTCGGTCAGCTGCTCCTCGTGGACGGCGCTCAGCACGACGAGCCGGGGCGCCGGGGCGGCGGGTGCGAGTGGCCGGCCGCGGTACTCCTCCAGCACCACATGGGCGTTGGCGCCGCCGAAGCCGAAGGAGCTGACACCGGCCCGGCGCGGCTCCTCCCGGCCGTCCACGGTGCGGCTGTCCCAGGGGCGGGCGGTGTCCACCAGGTGGAACGGGCTGCTCTCCAGTTCCAGCAGCGGGTTGGGGCGGTCCAGGTGCAGCAGGGGCGGTAGCATGCGGTGCCGCATGGCGAGAACGGTCTTGATGACGCCCGCGACGCCCGCCGCGGTCTCCAGATGACCGACGTTGGTCTTCACCGTGCCGAGTGCGCAGTCACGCGCCGAGCCGTTCCACCCGCTCTGCCTGAATGCCCTGGTGAGACCTTGCAGTTCGATGGGGTCACCGAGCACCGTGCCGGTGCCGTGCGCCTCGACGTAACCGATCGTGTCGGCCCCGACCCCGGCACGCCGGAGTGCGCCGCTGATCACGGCGGCCTGGGCCGTCGGGGAGGGCGCCGTGAGGGAGGTGGCTCGCCCGCCGTGGTTGACGGCGCTGCCCAGGATCACCGCGTGGATCGCGTCGCCGTCCGCCTCCGCGCGGCTGAGGGACTTGAGGAACAGCGTGCCGACGCCCTCGCCCCGCGCGTAGCCGTCCGCCCGGTGGTCGAAGCTCTTGCAGCGCCCGTCGGCGGCGAGCATCCCCGAACTGCCGAAGGCCTGGAAACCGTTGGTGTTCAGGATGAGGTTGACACCGCCTGCCAGGGCGGCCGAGCAGTCGCCGTCCTGGATCGCCCGGACCGCACGGTGGACGGCCACCAGACTGCTGGAGCAGGCGGTGTCCACCGGCTCGCTCGGGCCGTGCAGGTCGAGCAGGAAGGAGAGGCGGTTGGCCAGCATGCTGTGTTCGTTGCCGGTCGCCATCTGCCCGTCGACCGGAACACCGCGGGCGAGCAGAAGCTGCGAGTACTCCGACGAGGCGACGCCGACGAACACTCCCGTGTCGCTGCCGGCGAGCCCGAGCGGGTCGTGGCCCGCGTCCTCCACGGCCCGCCAGGCCGTTTGCAGGAAGAGCCGGTGCTGGGGGTCCATGAGGCCGGCCTCACGGGGCGAGATCCGGAAGAATTCGGCGTCGAAGTGGTCGATGTCGCTCAGGAAGCCGCCGATTCCCCCGGGAGCCGCCTCGTCCGGGCGCCCGGCCGGGACGGTGCCCACCAGATCGCGGCCCGCGATCAGGTTGGCCCAGAAGGTCTCCAGGTCGGGGCTGCCGGGAAAGGCGCCGGCCATGCCCACGATCGCGACGGGCTCGGGACCGGTACGGGAAGCGGCCACGACGCCGGTCCGCTCGACGGGCGCCGGAACCGGGTCCGGAAGCGGGTCCGGTGCCGGGTCCGGTGCCGAGGACGCCGGCACGGGCTCGGGAACCGGGACGGGCACCGGTGGGACCGGGGCGGATCCGGCGGCCGGTGTCCGCCCCGGGAGCACCGGATTCGTCGCACCGGGTCCGGCCGTGGCGATGAGCTCCACCAGACCGGCGAGATCCGGTGCGGCGTACAGGACGGTGGGGCTGACCGGCACCCCCAGATCGGTCTCCAGACGGACGGCCAGGGTCAGCACGCTCACGGAGTCGAAGCCGTAGTCGCTGAGGTGGTCGGCGAAGTCCACGTCGTGCGCGGAGACCCCGAGCACCTCGCCTATCCCGGAGACCACGGCGGCCCGTACCCGGTCCGGCGTGACCGCCGCCGTGAGGGGCACGGACCCGGCCGCGGGGGCGCCTGGCGCGGCGGGGGCGAGCG
>NZ_WWJY01000092.1 GCF_009865405.1 Streptomyces sp. SID3212
GGACATCAGGAAGAGGAAGCCGCGCTCCATCTCCACCACGGTCTGGTTGACCGGGCCGCCTTCGAAGATCCGGGACGCCCCCGCGGTCAGCGAGGTCAGCCCGGACGCCACGGCCGCGAGCTGATCGGCTCGGTCGCGGGGGAAGCCCTCGGACATGGCCAGCAGAAGTCCGTCCGCGGAGACCACCACCGTGTGGGACACCCCAGGGGTGTTGTCCACGAAGTTGGTGATCAACCAGTTCAGATTCTGAGCGGCCTGACTCATCGGACTCAACTAACGCTCCTGCTGGTGAGAGGGGCCGAGGTTGAAGCTGTTGTTCGCCGGACCGGCTGTGCCCGCCTGACGACCCTGCTGAATACCCCGGCGTAGATTGGTCAGTCGGCCGCGTACGTCTGCCGGCGCACGCGAAACCTGCGGACCGGCCGTGTTGTTCTGTTCCTGCGCGGTACCGGGCACCAGGTTGGCACGCGGCACCCGGCGGGGCAGACCTGAAGTGGTGATACCGCCCGCCTGGGGCTTTTTGACCCGTTCGGCCTGGCGTACCAGCTCGTCGTTGGGCGACGTGCGCCAGGAGGACGTGGCACTGGAACCGTTGGCCCCCGAGCCGTTGGCGGCCGGGCTGTTCGAGCCGAACCCGTTGCTGCTCGGCGCGCCCGCGCCCATCAGACCGGCACCGGGCTCACGCTGCGGCATCGGGTCACGCCGGGGCGCGGGCGGCAGCGGGGCCGGAGCCTGCTGCTGCGGGGCGACCGGCGCCGGGGGCTGCTGGGGCGGCTGCTGCTGTCCGCCCGGCTGCTGACCGTGGAACCAGTTGGTCTCCAGGTTGTCGAACAGCGGGGTACGGCCGTCGCCGGGACCGGCCGGGGGCAGCGCCTCGTGCTGGGGCTGCGGGGGAAGGCTGGGCTGGCGCGGGGCGCCGTAACCCGGTCCGTCCTGACCGTTGCGGCCGTTGAGCGGCTGACCGTACGGGTCGAACTGGCCGGTGCCGCGGCCCTGCGCACCCGGTGCCGCGGCGGGAGCCGGGGGGCGCGGGGCGTTGAAGTCCTGCTGCGGGGCGTAGTTCGGCGGCGCGGCGTAGTTCTGCTGCTGGCCGTTGCCGTAACCCGGCTGCTGGTAGCCGCCCTGCTGGGCGCTGTAGTCCGGCTGGTAGCCGGTCGGCGCCGGCGCGTTGAAGTCCGGCCGGGGGAACTGGGCGGTGGCGGCGGCATCCTGCTGGCTCGGCTGGCCCTGCTGCCCGCCACCCCGCTGTCCGTTGTCGGCCCCGGGACGCGGCGCGTCGAAGTCGGGCCGGGGGAACTCCGCGGTGCCGGGCCCCTGTTGCGAGACCTGGGGCCGGGCGTACTGGCCGGTGTTCTCGTGCTCCTCGTGACCGCGCGGGGCGTCCTGCGCGGGTTGCTGCCCGGTGCCCCAGCTGGTGGTCTCGGGGCGCTGCTGGCGGTTCTGCGGCTGCGGGTTCCCGCCCGGCAGCTCGGCGCGCGGGCCGCCGGGGGGCGGCAGCTGCCGGCTGCGCTCCGGTACGCCGCCCTGCTGGAAGGCGTTCTGGGCGTGGCCGCTGAAGCCGTTCTGGCCCTGCTGTCCGTTGGACGCGCCGGGACCGTCGTTACGGCCCTGGCCCTGGCCGGCGTTCTGACCCTGGCCCGCGAACGTGTTCTGACCGCCGAAGACGCTGTTCTCACCGGGCTGGCCGGGCTGACCGGGCTGGCCGGGCTGACCGTTCCGACCCGTCTGGGCCGAACCCTGGCGCTGCGGGTTCTGGGGCGTTCCGTTCCCGCCCCGCTGGCCGCCTTGTCCACCCTGTCCGCCGTCCCGGCCGGGCAGTGCGGCGCGCGGGCTCGCACCGGCGCTGACCTGGCCGCGCGGGGT
>NZ_WWJY01000917.1 GCF_009865405.1 Streptomyces sp. SID3212
GCGGGTCGAGTCCGGTGGTCGGCTCGTCCAGGAACAGCACGCGGGGGCGGGTCAGCAGGGCGGCGGCCAGGTCGAGCCGTCTGCGCATGCCGCCCGAGTAGGTCCGTACGGTCCGGTCGGCCGCGTCCGCCAGTTCGAAGCGCTCCAGGAGCGCGTCGGCGCGGGCGCGGCCCGCCGCGCCCCGGACGCCGAGCAGTTGGGCGAAGAGCCGGAGGTTCTCGCGGCCCGACAGATCGCCGTCGACCGACGCGTACTGCCCCGCGACCCCGATGGCCCGGCGCACCGCGCCCGGCTCCCGGCGGATGTCGTGCCCGGCGACCCGGGCGCCCCCCGCGTCGGCGCGGGTGAGCGTCGTCAACACCCGTACCGCCGTGGTCTTCCCCGCCCCGTTCGGCCCGAGCACCCCGCAGACCGTGCCCTCGGGCACGGCCAGATCCAGGCCTCTCAGGGCGTGGACATCGCCGTATCGCTTCTCCAGACCTTCACTAAGTACAGCGTACGTAGTTGTCATGGGCCCACCGTATCAAACTACGTACGCTGTACGTAACTACGATGGTGGGCGAGGTGATGAGCGATGGCGGGGCGACCTGCTGAACCCGAAGTGATCTGGACCCGCCCCGAGCGGGCGGGACGCGGCCCCCGGCCGGCGTTCAGCCGCGCCGACATCGCGGCGGCGGCGGTCAAACTGGCCGACGAGGGCGGCATCGCGGCCGTCTCCATGCGCCATGTGGCGGCCGAGCTGGGCTGCGGCACGATGTCGCTCTACAACTACGTGCCGCGCAAGGAGGATCTGTACGAGCTGATGTTCGACGCGGCGGCGGGGGAGTTCCCGCTGCCGGAGAAGCCGTCCGGCGACTGGCGGGCCGACACGGCGGCGCTGGCGCACCGGGGGCGCGCGATGATGCACCGCCATCCCTGGATGTCGACGGTGATGTCGTCGAACTACGGCTTCACCCCGAACGGTTTGCTGTACCTCGAATTCAGCCTCGCGTGCCTCGATCCGCTCGACCTGCCCCCCGGCGAGAAGATGGAGCTGATCTCGATGATCAGCGGGGTGGTCACCACCTTCGTCGCCCACGAACTCCAGACGGCGGAACGCAACCGCACCCTGCCGTGGTCGGCGGAACAGGAACAGGCGGTCCGCATGGCCTACTTGGGCCGCGAAATCGCCTCGGGCCGCTTCCCGCGCCTGGCGGCCCTGATGACGTCGGCGTCCGAACCGGTGGACCTGGACGCGGTGTTCGAACGGGCCCTGGACCGCGTCCTGGACTCGTTCGGCGGGCAGGCGCGCGGGGTACGGGACGGCTCGTGAACAGTTCAGCGGACGACGTCATTCGCTCGGTGGCCGATGCGGTGGAGCAGCGGGCCCTGGCCCGGGGGACACACGTGCCCGCCCTCGGTTCGGTCCGGAGCATGGTCGACAGCGACGAATCGGAAATGGCGGTCGACTACCTCGTCAACACGGTCAATTCGTATCGGCTCACGCTCGGGCAGGACGAGTACGACCGGCTCATGTGGGCGGCGGACAAGCTGGGCTCCGCGGACGATGTGACGGACATCGACCCCCAGCTGCTTGTCCCCGCCGCAGACGAGGCCTGACCGCCACCGGCGTTCCGGACGGGCGATCCCCACGCGTCTAGATCAGGGCGAACTGGCCCTCCGGGCCCTCTTCGTGGTGGTCCAGTACGGACGCTGGGCGGCGCGCTGCCGCCGGGGGCGGGAGGACGCCGGCCGTGTGCAGGTCGTCGCGCGTGAGGGTGGGGGCGGTGAGCAGCCGGTCGGTGAGCAACTGCTCCCTGCGCGGCTCCAGTTCGGCGAGGAGCGCCAGTACGGTGATCAGGTCGAGCAGCTCCGAGGTCCACTCCCGCCGCCAGCCCGGGGGCCGGATCGCCGCCAGTGTGCCCGGCTCGGTTCCTTCCGGGAGCCCGGCACGCCGCTCGAACCACAGCTCCAGGATCCGTACGCCCCCGATCATGAAGTCCCAGGCCCCGGCGGGCACCGGCGCGACGCGGCCCGTACCGAGCGACAGAACCTCCTCCCCGGGGTCGTACGCGAGCGACTCGGGGCGGTCGGGGACCGTGGCACGTACGTAGGGCCGGCGGCCACCGGGCAGCCGGTGCCGTACGCCGCCGTGCGCGCCGCGCAGCTGGATCCCGGTCATCAGCCGCCCCAGCTCCACCCCGGCGGACCACACGCCGGGGTCGGCGGCGAGCGGCACCACCGGTCCGCGCGGCGAGGG
>NZ_WWJY01000918.1 GCF_009865405.1 Streptomyces sp. SID3212
GGACAACCTCCGCCCCCAGCCCGCCCCGATCCGCTGGCCCGCCGTGGCCCGCGCCTCCGTCGCCCTCGCCGCACCCCTGGCGGTCGGCTTCGGCACCGACCAGCGCGCGAACGGGGCGCTCGTCGCGCTCGGCGCCCTGAACGGTGTCCTCTCCGACACCGCCGAGGCGTACCGGATGCGGATCCTCCATGTGGCGGTCCCCCAGTTCTTCGCCGCGATCGGCGTCACCCTCGGCACGCTCGTCTTCGGGCACGAGTGGGCCGCCGTCGGTGTCCTCGCCCTCGTCGCGCTCGTGTCCGGCATGATCTCGTCCATCGGCGCGGTGGCGTCGTTCGGCGGACTGCTCCTCCTGCTCAACGCCGTCGTCGGGGCCGGGCTCGACCTGCCCGCGCCGTGGTGGAAGCCGCCGCTGCTGATCGTGCTCGGCGGCCTGTTCGTCCTCTTCCTCTCGCTGCTGGCCTGGCCGTTCCGGGCCGGCGTGCCGGAGCGGGCCGCGGTGGCGGGGACGTACCGTGCCACCGCCGATCTGCTGGAGGCCTCCGCCGCGCCCGACCCGGAGTTCGACGGCCGCCGCCGGGCCGTGACCCTCGCCCTGAACCACGCGTACGACCTGCTGCTCGCCCGCCGCGCCGGCGACCACGGCTGGCGCGGCCCGCTCGTACGGCTGCTCGCGCAGCTCAACGTGATCATCCCGCTGGTGGAGGCCGCGCACCTGCGGGGCCGTACGCCGCCGCCGGAGGTGACCGGGGCCGTACGGCACCTGGCGGACCTGGTCGCCGAGGGCCGTACCGGCGAAGGGGTGCTGGACCTGCCGCCTCCCAGGACGGCGTCCGACCGGGCCGTCGACACCGCGCTGCGGCACGTCGCGGCGGTGGTGCACGAGGCGGACGGCGATCCGGGCAACCCCGCCACGATGGACGACCGGCTCGGCCGCCCGGCGGCCCTCCGCGTCCGCGTCCGCCGTACAACGCGCGACGTGCTGTTCTCCGAGGCTTCCTGGCGGTACGGGCTGCGCCTCGCGCTCTGTATCGGCCTGGCGCAGACGCTGGTGGCGGTGATCCCCGTACAGCGGTCCTACTGGGTGGCGCTGACCGTCACCTTCGTACTGAAGCCGGACTTCGGTTCGGTCTTCTCCCGCGCGGTGCTGCGCGCGCTGGGCACGGCGGTCGGGCTGGTCGTGGCCGGGGTGGTGCTGGCGGAGGTCCCGATCGGCTGGTGGGACGTCCTGGTCGTCGCGCTGCTCGCGCCGTTGATCCCGGCGGTGTCGGCGAAGGGGTACGCGTTCCAGACGGCGGCCATCACGCCGGTGATCCTCCTGATCTCCGACGTCCTCAACCGGCAGGGCTTCGGCCTCGTGGCGCCCCGGCTGGTGGACAGCCTGATCGGCTGCGCGATCGTGCTGGTCGCGGGGTATCTGCTCTGGCCGGAGAGCTGGCACACCCGCCTCGGCCACCGGCTGGCGGACGCGGTGGAGGAGACGGCGGAGTACGTGAGGCGCGCGTTCGGCATGCCCGACGCGGCGGGGAGGACCGCGGACCAGGCGGAGGTGGAGCGGGCGCGGCGGCGCATCTACCGGGATCTGTCGACCGTACGCACCGAATTCCAGCGTGCGCTGACCGAACCGCCGCCCGTCGGCAGGCGCGCGGCGGCCTGGTGGCCGCTGGTCGTGGCGACGGAACGGATCGTCGACGCGACGACGGCGGCGCGGGTGCGCGTGTCGTACGGCGCGCGGGCGCCCGCCCTGGCGGAGGCGGCGGATATCGCGGACCAGTTGACGGACATGGCGGGGCGGCTGCGGTCGAGCGAGGTGCTGGTGGAGGTACGGGGGGAGCCGGGCGGGGACGGGGCCGGAGCCACGGACAGGGAGGAGAGCGTGCTGGCGGGGTTGCGGCAGGAGGTGGGGGCGGCGAAGGCGATCGCGTCGCCGGGGCGGGGTCCTGGGGCGGGTCCGGGGGCGGGCGC
>NZ_WWJY01000919.1 GCF_009865405.1 Streptomyces sp. SID3212
CGTGGGGCGACGGCAGCGGCAGCTCGCGCAGCGCGGCGACGGCGTCGGACACGGTGAGGTCAGTCCCTTCCGTGCCGCAGCGCCGGGTGGGCCCCGGCGGCGACCAGGTCGGCCACCGCGGACTTCGGGTCACGGCCGGTGACCAGCGACTCGCCGACCAGGACCGCGTCGGCCCCGGCGTTGGCGTAAGCGATCAGGTCGTGCGGACCGCGCACCCCCGACTCGGCGATCTTCACGATGCCGTCCGGGATCTCGGGGGCGACCCGCTCGAACGTGCCGCGGTCGACCTTGAGGGTCTTGAGGTCACGCGCGTTGACGCCGATGATCTTCGCCCCGGCGGCCACCGCCCGCTCGACCTCGTCCTCGTCGTGGACTTCCACCAGCGGCGTCAGCCCGATCGACTCGGCGCGCTCGATGAGCGACACCAGCGCGTCCTGCTCCAGCGCCGAGACGATGAGCAGCACCAGGTCGGCGCCGTAGGCACGCGCCTCCCACAGCTGGTACGAGGTGACGACGAAGTCCTTGCGCAGGACCGGGATGTCGACCCGGGCCCGGACGGCCTCCAGGTCGGCCAGCGAGCCGCCGAAGCGGCGCTTTTCGGTCAGTACGGAGATGACGGCCGCGCCGCCCGCCTCGTAGTCGGCGGCGAGCCCGGCCGGGTCGGCGATCGCGGCGAGCGCGCCCTTCGAGGGGCTGGAGCGCTTCACCTCGCAGATCACGTGCACCCCCTCGCCGCGCAGCGCGGCGACACCGTCCTTGGCTGCGGGGGCCTTGGCGGCGCGCTCCTTGAGCTCGTCAAGGCTCACCCGCGCCTGCCGCTCCGCGAGGTCGGCGCGCACGCCGTCGATGATCTCGTCGAGCACACTCACGGGAGCGGCCCCCTTCCGGGAGGGTTGTGATCAGGTCGGCCGAGGAGGTCGGCCGGTCGAGCCCGACTGAATCAGGATCAGCCATATCGATGCTATCCGGAACTGGTCCCAGGACCCGCATCCGGCTCCCGAGCCTGCCACGACCTGGGCCTTCACGGAGCGAGCGACGAGCCGAACGGCAGGTTTCTGATCAATGTGAAGATCAGGACGACTCCGCCGACGGCCCACCACACGGCCGGACGGCGCGGGAGGGGCAGCGGGCGCCGGGTCCCGGCCCGTACGGACGAGACCGTCCAGAGCACCCAGAGCGCTGCGGCCACCCCGTACCCCACGACGGCCAGCGCGTTGTCGCCGAAGGCGGCGGCCAGGTCGCCGTGGGCGACGGCGTGGGCGCTGCGCAGCCCGCCGCAGCCGGGGCAGTAGAGGCCGGTGAGGGCGAAGAGCGGGCAGACCGGGTAGTGGCCGGGGCGGTTCGGGTCGATCAGCCCGACGTACGTGAAGGCCCCGGCGACGGCGGCCAGGGAGCCGGCCGGGGCGAGGAGACGCCGTACGAGCGAGGCGGCGGGCGGTCCGGGCGGCGGAGCCCCGTACGTGCCCGGCGGGAAGGCCGGAGCGGGACGGGCCTGCGGAGCCGTATGGATACCCGGCGGGAAGGCGGGGACGGGAGAGGCCTGCGGAGCCGCGTGGACGCCCGGCGGGACGGCGGGGGCGGGACGGGCCTGCCCGGCCGACGGCTCGGGGC
>NZ_WWJY01000920.1 GCF_009865405.1 Streptomyces sp. SID3212
CCTGAGCCGGGCGGTGGCCTGGCTGACCGACGCGTTCGCCGAGGTCCTGCGCATTCCCGTACGGGAGCTGGAGCCGGCCGCGCCTCTGGAGGTCTACGGCGCCGACTCACTGATCACCATGGAGGTCGCCGACCGCGTCGAACGTGAACTGGGTGCGGACATCGGCCCGCTGCCGTTCCTCGGCGGCACCATCGGCTCCGTCGCGGAGGTGCTGGCCGCGGCGGGGAAGTTCGCCGGCGACGGCACGAACGCGCCGCCGGACTCCACCGGCGCCGATCGGCGGGCGGTGGACGGAGACCAGGCGCCCGCGGGCGTACGGGATTCCGCGCCTGTCGGACAGGCGGACCGGACGGCTGCCGAACCGGCACTCGTACCGGGCGGTCGCTCCGACGCTCGGCCGGGGACGCCGCCGAACACCCGGCCCCCTCAGCCCATCGCCGTCATCGGGATGGCCGGCCGCTTTCCGGGAGCCGACAGCCTGGACGCCTTCTGGGAGAACCTCCGCACCGGCCGGCGCGCCGTCCGCGAAGTGCCCGAGGACCGTTGGACGCGCTCCGAGCACCACGACGCCCCCGGCCGCGCCCCGCACCGCTGGGGCGGCTTCCTCGACGGCGTGGACCTGTTCGACCCGCGTCTCTTCCGGATCTCGCCTCGCGAGGCGGAACGGATGGACCCTCAGGAACGGCTGTTCCTCCAGTGTGTCTGGGAGGCGCTGGAGGACTCCGGCAGCACGGCCGAAGGTCTCCGAGAGGGGGCCGGCACGGCGGACGTGGGCGTGTTCGCCGGCGTGAGCGGATCCCCGTACCAGCAGCTGTCCCTGGAGCGCTGGGGCAGGGGTCACCGGGAAGCCCCGCCCTCCGGGACATGGTCGGTCGCCAACCGGGTCTCGCACGTGTACCGGTTCGGCGGGCCCAGTATCGCCGTGGACACCGTCTGCTCCTCCTCGTTGACCGCGCTCCACCTCGCCTGCGAGTCACTCCGCAGCGGGGAGTGCGCGGCGGCCGTGGCGGGCGGGGTCAGCCTGGTGCTCCACCCCTCCCACCACCTCGCCCTGTCCGCGGCGGCCATGCTCTCCTCCGACGGCCGCGGCCGGGCCTTCAGCGCGGACGGCGACGGGATCGTCACCGGCGAGGGCGTCGGCGCCGTGGTCCTGAAGCCGCTCGAAGCCGCGCTCCGGGACGGAGACCGCGTGCACGGCGTGCTCCTCGCCTCCGGCATCAACACCAACAGCTCCGCCGGCGCGTACGCGACGCCGGACCGGGACGCGCAGCACCGGCTGATACGCGGCGTGCTCGACCGGGCCGGTCTGTCTCCCGGGGACGTCCAGTACGTGGAGGCGGCGTCCGCCGGGTCCCCGCTGGCCGACCCGCTGGAGGCCATGGCGCTCGGTGAGGCGTACGGCCCGGAGAGCGGCCTGTACGTCGGCTCCGTGAAACCCGCCGTCGGGCACCTGGAGGCGGCCTCCGGCATGGCACAGCTCACGAAGGTGCTGCTGCAACTCAGGTACGGCCGACTGGCACCCACACTCGACTGCGACCCGCCGCACCCGGCCGTCGCCGAATCCGGTCTCCGCCCGGTCCGCGCGGAGACCCCGTGGACACGGC
>NZ_WWJY01000921.1 GCF_009865405.1 Streptomyces sp. SID3212
CCTGCACACTCCTCCAAGCCTCCCGCACCCCCTCCGCCACCTCATGCGCCGCCACCGGCGCCCCCCGGGACGCCAAGCGTCCCGCCAGGCCGTGCAAATAGGCCGCCGCCGATGCCGCGTCCCTTGCCTCCAGGCCCGACGCCAGCAGTGAGCCCGCCAGGCCCGACAGCACGTCGCCGCTGCCCGCCGTCGCCAGCCAGGGTGTGCCCGTCGGGTTCACCCGTACCGGCACCGACCTGTCCGGTGAGGCGATCAGGGTGGTCGAGCCCTTGAGCAGCACCGTCGCGCCGTACCGTGCCGCCAGCTCCCGTACCGCCGCCAGCCGGCCCGACTCCACCTCCGCGCGGTCCACCCCCAGCAGCGCCGCCGCCTCCCCCGCGTGCGGGGTGAGCAGGGTCGGCGCGGTACGCGCCCGTACCGTCGCCGGGTCCAGCAGCCGCAGGCCGTCCGCGTCGACCAGAACCGGGACGTCCGAGGCCAGGACGTCCGCCACACCCGGTCCGTCGCCCAGCCCCGGCCCCACCGCCCACGCCTGCACCCGGCCCGCCTTCGACGGCGGGCCGTCGTGCACCAGCGTCTCCGGGTAGCGGGCGATCACCGCATCGCCGCCAGGACCCACGTACCGCACCGCCCCCGCACCGCCCCGCAGCGCCCCCGCCACCGCCAGCACCGCCGCACCCGGATACCTCGCGGAACCGGCCACGATCCCCACCACCCCCCGCCGGTACTTGTCGCTCTCGCCCGTCGGTTTCGGCAACAGCCGCGCCACGTCCGCGTGCTGGAGCGCCTCCAACTCCGGTACGGACGGCAGGTACGGGCCCAGGCCGATGTCCACCAGCCGCACCGCCCCCGCGTACTCGCGCGCCGGGTCGATCAGCAGCCCCGGCTTGTACGCGCCGAAGGTCACCGTCGCGTCCGCCCGCAGCGCCTCCCCCTTCACCTCACCGCTGTCCGCCTCCACCCCGCTCGGCAGGTCGACGGCGACGATCACCCCGCTCCCCCCGCGCGCCGCCCGCGCCACCGGCACCGCGTCGGGCCGCAGCCCCCCGTGCCCCCCGATGCCCGTGATGCCGTCCAGCACCAGATCAGCCACCGCCAGCACCTCGAACGGGTCGTCCACGACCCGTCCGCCCTTGCCCAGCAGCGCCGACAGGCCGCCTTCGTGGGTACGGTCCGGCGCCAGCAGCACCGCCGACACCCGCGCTCCCCTGGCCGCCAGCCGCGCCCCCGCGTACAGCGCGTCGCCGCCGTTGGCCCCGCTCCCGGCCAGGACGACGACCCTGGACCCGTACACCCGCCGCCCCACCACCGACCCCGGCCCGGCCACCGACCCCGGCCCGGCCGCCGACCCCGACCCCGCCGC
>NZ_WWJY01000922.1 GCF_009865405.1 Streptomyces sp. SID3212
GCGCGACGGCACCGGGGTGCCGGGACGGGCGCCCGGCCGACGGCCGGGGCGGGTGCCGGGACGACGGCTCTGACCGGCGCCGGGACCACGGCCGGGACTTCGGGTTCTCTCCCATGGCGGTCAGCTTCGCCTATCGCCGCCCCCGGCAGGCACTCCCGGCACTCCCTGCCCCAGGTACTACCCCTGGTACCCCTCCACCTCGCTCGCCGGGCGCACCGCCGCGTCGTCCGGGTTCTCCCCGTACTGCGACTTGGCGCGGCGCTGGCGCAGCAGGTCCCAGCACTGGTCGAGCTGGACCTCGACCGCGCGGAGCCGCTCGCGGTCCTCGGCGCCGAGGCCGAGGTGATCGGTCGAGCGGTCGCGCAGCGCGCGCTCCTCCGCGACCAGGTCGTTGATGTTCCGGAAGATCTGGTTGTCGCCGCTCTGCGGGGTGCTCATGTCTCCGATCCTCGCAATCCCCGACCGCGAGCGCACCTCGGTGGTGCTTATTTTGCGTGCTGTTTCCCGTGCAGCTCCAGGCTCACCAGCAGCGATCGGTGGTCGGTGTCCGCGAGGTCCAGGAAGCGCGCGTCCCGTACCGAGAAGTCGTCGCTGACCAGCACATGGTCGATCTGCGCGCCCAGCGGTCGCGGCGCGTCCGACGGCCAGGACGGGGTGCGGCCCGCGCCCCCCAGCGCGGCGCTGTCCAGCAGCCCGCCCGCGTCCAGGACGTCCCGGAACGCGGCGTGGTCGCGGGTGGCGTTGAAATCGCCCGCCAGGATGACGGGCCCCCGCCGGTGCGCGGCGGCGTACGTACGGACCCGGCCCAGCTCCTCCCGCCAGTCGTCGACCCCGCCGGGAACGGGCGGCAGCGGGTGGGCGAGCTGGAGCCCGACCGTACGGCCGCCGATGCGCGCGTCCGAGCCGGGCATGGCGAGCGTGCCGTCGATCCCCGCCGTGTGCGTGAGCGGGAAGACGGAGAAGATCGCGGACCCCTCGGCGCCGCTCGCCTCCACGACGTGGCGGTACGGGTACGCCGAGCGCGGGATCTCCGTGTCCAGCAGCCGCGCGCAGATGAACTCGCACTCCTGGACGAAGACCAGGTCGGGCTTCTCCCGGCGGATCGCCGCGATCAGCCCGAGCGTCGCCTGCCCGAACTCGACGTTGGAGGTGAGCACGTCCACCCGTGCGAGCGCCGGACCGCGCGGCCCGGTGGCGCCCGCGTCGTACGGCCGCACGAACCACCCCGTCCCGGCCAGCAGCACCAGCGCCCAGACCACCCCGGCGCGCCAGCGCAGCAGGGCGGTGAGCAGCAGGGCGGCGCCGGCGGGGACGAGGAGCCAGGGGAGGAAGGCGAGCAGCTGCGGTACGGGGGTGACCGCGTCGGCGCCGGCGGCGCGGCAGGCGACGAGCAGGGTCGCGGCGGCGAGGAAGAACGCGCTGGCCCAGATCAGGAGGCGCTGGTGGGCCGGGCGCGCGGTGGGCGGCGCGGAGGAGGGGTGGCCGAGCTGGTGCGGGACGACGGTGTCGCTGCCCGTGCTGTCCAAGGGGCCGGCCTCTCGCTCGGTGGGGGCTGTCGCTCGGTGGGGCACCTCGTGCCGTACCGGGCACGCATACAGGGACAGTAGCCAAGAGGCTGCTGTCCCTAGGTATGCCCGTAGTGACGGACGATGGGTCGACGGTCAATCAGTCGGTACGGCTGAATCAGCCGGTACGGCTCCGAGGGTCACCGCATCTGAGGTGACGTCACCCGGTCCGTGGTCAGCGCCCAGATGATGAACGCCGACAGCGCCATGCCCACCACGGCCCAGACCGGCTGGTAGAAGAGGAACATGAACTGGGCCACCAGGTTCACCATCGCCAGCCCGAGCCCCACCCAGCGGGCGAGCCTGGACCCGGCGAGTATGCCGAGGCCGACCACCGCGACCAGGATGCCGAGCCCGATGTGGATCCAGCCCCACGCGTCCAGGTTGAACGCGTAGGCGTAGCCGGTCACACGGTTCAGCACGTTGTCCGACCTGACCGCCACGGCGCCCTGGAGGATCTCCGTGGCACCCGCGACGAGCATCAGGATCCCTGCCATGAAGCTTCCGCCCACCCAGCGGCTCGCTGTCCTTCCCGCGTGCATACCGGTGCCTGCTCCGGTCCCGGTACCCATGCCAGTTCCGTTGCTCGCGCTCGATCCGTTGCCCATGCCCGTGTGGGGGGGCCTGTGTGCTGTGTTCTGGCTCATATCCCCACCATGCGCCAAATGGCCCAAAAGGGAAATTTGGGACGAATGAATTGGCATAAAGACTAAGTAAAGCGCCCGGTGGGACGGTGTGCGGGGACATTGCCGAGCAGGCGGTTCAGCGGTGCCGACGCACGCGGTTCCACCGCCGCGGCCACAGCCGCCCGGCCCGCCCCGTCCCCGCGAACCAGCAGACGACCGCCACCGCGAGTCCCGAGGCGAGGACCACCCAGGACGTCGTACGGAGTGACGAGGTCAGCGCGTCGTACACCGCGGCCGCCGCCGCCCGGTCGCCGTCGTTCGGCAGGCCGTCCAGCGTGTAGCCCCGTACCGCCCCCACGGCGAGGAACAGCAGCAGCCCGCCGGCCGCGAACCCCGTGCCGGCGACCACCAGCGCCCG
>NZ_WWJY01000923.1 GCF_009865405.1 Streptomyces sp. SID3212
GCCGGGGCGGGGCTCCGGGCGTGTCCGGGCCGCCGCCGGGGCGGCGGGCGCCGGGTGGGCAAGCCGGTCGCACCAGTGATCCAGGTCCTCACGGTGGACGGGGGTGGAGCGGCGTGCGTGCAGCGACAGGACGGCGTCACGCAGGGGAACGGCCGAGGGAGGCAGCGGGTCGTCGGGCCGCTCGTAGCCGAGCCACCAGTGGTCGAGGAGCACACCGAGGCCGTGGCCGTCCGTCAGCATGGCGTCGATGTCCAGGTGGACGACCCCGGCACCGTCCGGGCCCAGGGACACCTCGACGGTGTACGGCGGCCAGCCGGCGGCCTGGAGCGGCGCCGGGTCCGTCAGCCGCTCGCGGACCTCCCGTACGTGCCGGGCGAAGGTGTCCGGTTCTGCTCCGGCCAGGTCGTGTACGGGGATGTCGGCCCGCGCCTCCGGGGCGATCCGCTGGCGGCCGTCGTCATCGATCAGGATCCGCAGGATGTCGTGGTGCGCGACCAGGCGCCGCCAGGCGGCCGTGAGCCGTACCGGGTCGAGCGCGGGCAGGGCGAACTCGCGGTACAGCCGACAACCCACCGGGTCCGGGCCGAGGTCGGGGTCCCGGCCCACCAGGTAGGCCTGCTGGACGGGTGTGAGCGGGAACGGCTCCCCGCCGGGATCCGGCCCGGACGGTGCCGGGGAGCTGTCCGGGCGGTCGGCGCCGGGGGACGGCGGGACGGACTCGGCCAACTTGTCGATGAGTTGGCGCGTGGTGGCCCCCGCCCCGAGCCAGTCGACGGCGATCCTGACCCCGTGGGCGGCCTCGATCCCGAGCACCAGACGGGTCGCCGCCAGCGAGGCGAGCCCGTACTCGCGCAGGGGTGTGTCCAGGGACAGCTCCGCGCCCCCCGACCTGACCTCGCCGACGAGGCGGACGACCGAGCGGGCGAGGTCGTCGTGGTTCATGGGATCCTCCTTCGCGGCAGGGGCGGGGGGTGTGCGGTGCCCGGCTCGGCGAGCCGGATGGTGCGGCGGGGAGCGGCGCCCCGGACGCCCCGGGTCGACCTGATGGAACGTCACATCAGCGCGTCAGAGCGGGTGTTCGGCCAGAAACCCGGCCACCGCCTCGAACAGCTCCGGCTCTCCCCGGAACACCGAGATGTGGTCGCCGTGCGGTCGGACCAGGCTCACCGCGCCCGGCAGCGCGGCGGCCACCGCCGCCGATCCGCCGGGGTGGGCGGTGTGGTCGTCCGTGCTGGTCACGACGAGCACCGGCTGGTCCAGCCCGGCCAGCCGCAGGCGGAGGTCCTCACCCATCACCGCGCTGTTCAACGCGCAGTAGCGGGCGAACAGTTCGGCCGTCGCGTACGGGTAGAGCACCAGGTGGGCGAGGTCGGCGGGGACGTTGTCGCCGATCGACCGGCAGAGCGTCTCGTGGATCGTCGCGGCCAGCCCGGGGTCGGAGCACGCCATCGCCATGAGGGCCTGGAGATTGCGCTGGTGGTCCGTCTTGGGGCTGTCCGGGCCGAGGTCGAAGTCGCCGTGCCAGAGGCTGAGCGAGGTGATCCGGTCCGGGTGCAGCGCGGCGGCGGTGACGGCCGGCACGGCGCCGCCGCACAGTCCCACCACATGGGCCCGGGCCACGCCGGCCCGGTCCATCGCGGCCAGGAGGTCCCCGGCCTGCGCGGGCACACCGTAGTCGCCCGGCGCCGGTTCGCCGGGATCCGCGAACAGGCCCCGGCTCTCCCAGGTCACCACGTAGTGCGTACGGGCGAGTTCGCGGATCCACCGCTCGGCCAGCCGGGCCGGCATGCCGGGCGCGAGGGCCAGCACCAC
>NZ_WWJY01000924.1 GCF_009865405.1 Streptomyces sp. SID3212
CCCGCGGCCTCGGCCGTGACGCGCGCGTCCGCGTCCCGCGCCGCCGCCGCCAGCGTCGCCTGGACGCGCTCCTGCCCGACCAGGTCGTCCCATACGGTCATGTGCCGCCATCACCTCCGTGCCGTGCCGGTGTGTGTGCATGCCGTACGGCGCGGGGGTGCCGTATGCATGCCGTACGGCCCGTGGTGTGCCGTACGGAATCCATTGTGGGGCCGGGGTCTGACACTCCCGGCCCCACCAAGATCATCCGCAGGCCGATCCGCGCATCCGCGAAGATCCGCCGGACACCGCGAACCCCGCCCTCCGGGCGGACGACCCCACTTCGCGGACACGCCCTAGCGGCGCCGCCGCCGTCCGCCGTTCTCGTCGCGGTCGTCGTCGTGCGGGCCGAGCAGCTCGTCGGCCAGGGTCGGGAGGTCGTCCAAAGGAGTCTCCTCCGCCCAGTCCGAACGGCGGCGCGGACGCTCCGCCTCCGGCGGCGTCTGCGCGTATCCGGCCACCGGCCCCTGTCCGCCGTCCGGATACGGCTGCGGCAGCTCGCGCGTGCGCTCGTTGGCGCTCTCGGCGCCCGCCGGATCCGGCGTCTCCTCACGGAAGAAGCCCGGCGGCACCCTGTCCGCCGGAACGGCGTCCTGTACGGGCCGTACCGGCGAAAGGACGGCCGTGTCGTCGGTGGCGCGCACCTCGCGCGCGTCCCTGGCGTCCCGTCCGCCCCGGGGGTCGAGCGTGCCCGGCGCGTCCCACGACTGGCGCGGATCACGCGGATCCCGTGAACCCGGAGCGTCCTGCGGACCCGGCGCGTGCTGCGAACCCCCGGCCTCCGGCGAGCCGTCCCGGCCCCGCGAATCCTCGGCGTCCTCCGCGACCTCCGCGTCCCCCGAATCCGCCGCGTCCTTCGAATCCGCCGGATCCCGCCGGTCCTCCGCGTCCCTCGGGCCTTCGGAGTCCCCCGACCCCTCGGAGTCCCGGCGATCACGCGCGTTCCGCTCCCCCGGCCGGTCCGCCGCCGGGTCCTGCTGCCCGTCCCGTACCTGCGGAATCACCGCCGTCTCGTCGGCCGCCGGATCCTGGATCCGTGGGATTACCCGGGTCTCGTCCCCCGCCGGTTCCTGGACCTGCGGAATGACCGCCGTCTCCTCGGCGTCGGAGCCCGCCGCCGGCTTCTCGTCCGCCGGCTCGGGACGTACCGCAGGGACCTCGCGCGTCTCCTCGTCCGGAGCGAACTCCGGCTTCTTAAGGAAGCGCGAGCCCGGCACCGCCGGTGTCGCCACCGTGGTCTCGTGCGGCGGGTACGCGGGCGGCTCGGAACGCCCAGCCTCTACAGAAGCCTGCGCGGCAGCCTCGGCCGCCTCGCGAGCAGCAGCCGCCTCCCGGGCCGCACCCTGACGCGCCGCCTCCTCAGCGGCAGCCCTCTCCGCGACGACCCGCTCAGCAGCGGCCCGCTCGGCGACAGCACGTTCCGCGGCGGCACGCTCAGCCGCAGCCCTCTCGGCCGCGGCACGCTCCACAGCGGCCCGCTCGGCCGCGGCCTTCGCCGCCGCCGCACGCCCCGCGGCC
>NZ_WWJY01000925.1 GCF_009865405.1 Streptomyces sp. SID3212
GTGCCGGGCCATGTCGCCGGACCCGGCGGTACCGCCGCCCGGGGCGCCGCCCCGCGCGAGGGCCGGCTCCCCGGGACCCGTACCGACGAACCAGGTGGCACAGCCGTACTCGTGGAACAGGCCGACGAGCGCGGGGCGGTCCCAGCGCTCGGAGGGGTCCGTACCCGGGGGAGCGGGAGAAGCGAGGCCGGAGCCGAGGGCGAGGTCGGTGCCCAGGGCGAGGTCGGTGCCGAGGTCCGTACCGGAGCCCGTGCCGTGGTCCGTGCCGGGGCCCGGACCGGAGTCGACGAACACCGCCTCGGCCACCCCGTTCTGGATGACGGCGCGGTGGATCTCCTCGGTGGAGGTGAGCACGGGCAGGGTGCCCCCGTCGCCGCCCTCCTCGTGCGCGGGCGCGGCGATGCCGACGGGCCTCAGCCCGTACTCGGGGTGCTGGGCGAGGAGCGCGGCCACGCGCCGCGCCGCCGGGACCGTACCGACGACGAGGGTGGAGCGCGGCCGGTCGCGTGCCAGGGCGCGGCGGCGTCCGTGGACGAAGGAGCGGCAGGCACACGCGGTGACGAGTTGCAGGGCGCCGCCCGCGAGGAGGGCCGGAAGGCCGAGGGCGTGGTCGGGGAGGAGGGCGGCGAGGAAGGCGGCGACCGCGCACCACGACACCACGATCCGGGCGGCGAGCGTGGGCAGTTGGTCGAGGCCGGAGAGGACGAGGCCGGGGCGGTAGAGGCCGGCGAGCGCGTTCAGCATCGTCACGCAGAGGACCAGCGGGAGCAGGACGGCGTCGCGCTGCTCCTCGCTGAGGAAGGCGGTCGAGAGCACGGCGGCGAGCGAGTCGCCCGCCACGAGCGGCAGCC
>NZ_WWJY01000926.1 GCF_009865405.1 Streptomyces sp. SID3212
GACGCGGGCAGCACGGCCGGACGCCGTCACGTCCCCCCGCGCGGCCGCACGTACCCGCGCCCCGCCCTGCCCGGCGGTCCCGTCCCGCGCCGCTCACGTCAGCGCCACCGTCCCCGTCGCCTCCGGCGACCACGCCGCCAAGGGATGGAACCCCCGGTGCCCGCACTCGCCGAAGACCGTGACAGGACCGCCCCCGGAGAGCGCGGCCAGCTTCCACAGGCCCGGCCGCGAGAGCACCGGCGGCGCCAGGGGCAGCGCCCCTTCGCCGTCCGCGTCGGCCACCTGCCAGCCGCCGCCCGGGTCCGGCACCGGTATGACGTCGGTCAGCGTCACCGGCCAGGACTCCAGCCAGGGATCGTCCCGCAGCGCCGAGCCGTACGCCGCCAGGGCGTCCGACGTGGACCCGCCGGGCGGCGGCCCGTCCACCGGCGACGGCGCGCCGAACTGCTCGCTCCAGTCGGCGCGCAGCTGCCCCGCGCCCCCGTGCGGCGTGACCTCCGCGTCGAGCACCGCCCCCACCGGCAGGGACAACTGCGGGGACCTGCCCGCCGCCCCGAAGGACAGCACCAGGGCCCAGCGGCCGGAGCCCCGGCCGTGGAGCCAGACGCGGCGGGTGACGACCTTGCCGTCCGAGGTGTCGTACTGCGCCAGGACCAGCCAGTGGTCCCGCACCGGCGCGCCGGACGACGGCGACGGCAGACCGACCCGGGTACAGACCGTCGTGGCCAGCGGCTCCGGCAGCCCGTCGAGCCCCAGCCAGCCCGCGTTCAGCAGATGCAGCAGCGACGACTCCTCCAGCAGTCGCGCCGGCCAGCCCGGACCCGAGCCCGGTATCGCGCCCAACTCCCGCACCCGGCCCGCCAGACCGGGCGCCTGCGCGTCGACCATCCGCGCCGCCGTCTCCTCCCACAGTCCGTACCCCGCCTGCTCCGCCGAGGCGAGACCGCCCCGCAGCAGATCCGCCAGCCGCTGCTCCAACTCCACCGCCCCCGCCGTGATCCGCCCCGCCCGGCGCTCCGCCCTGCGCCGCGCCGCCTCCG
>NZ_WWJY01000093.1 GCF_009865405.1 Streptomyces sp. SID3212
CGGCTTCCGCGTCGCGGACGGCCAGGGGCCCGGGCATCAGTTGTACGGGCCCGACGGCGCGCACACCGGGCGCGGTATGCCCCTCACCGGACGGGACGGCCTCGGGGCGGGCCATCTGGACCTGCGGACGGACGGCACCCTGCGCTGGGTCGACGACCCGTTCGCCCCCACGGCGGGCCGCGCCGCCGATCGCGGACCCGGCGGACAGATCGAGGTCGCGCTGCCCGGCGGCGGCCACCAGGTGTTCGACCCGGCGTCCGGGGCGTTGCTCCGTGAGGTCACCCCGCTGCCGGGCGGCGCCGGCACCCGTACCGAGTGGGCGGGTCATCACAGCGTCCGCCAGGGCGAGTTCATGGAGGTGCGGGCCGACGGCAGCCCGCTGCGGCAGGGCGTGAACGTCGTCCAGGACGGCCGCAGGACCGACTTCCAGTACGTCGTGGACTTCCCGGCGGGCGGCGGCCGGGCCACCTGGCACCGTACCCGCGTGGGAGCCGACGGCGGCGCCGAGCGCGCCGTGAGCGGCACCTTCCACCAGGGTGCGGTGAAGTCGTACGGCCCCGAAGGAAGTTGGCTGCGCCTGGACAGCTCCACCGGCAAGGGCGTCGAGGTCTTCCAGCGGCGCGTCCTGCCCGGCGGTGACGTGCTGGACGCCTTCCGCCGTACGGACTCCGTCGGCTTCGGGCACTTCAACCGCCGCACGGTCTGGGTGCGTTGGGGCGACGACGGGGCACTACGCGACTGGGGAACCCGGCACTACGACACGGCCGGTACGGGCTGGCGGGACCTCCCGCACACCAGCCTCGGCGACCGCCGCACGGGTCTGACCGCCGTGCGGGAGTACCGCGACGGCCTCCAGGCGTACGACAACGGCGCCGGCCACGTCCTGGCCGTCCGGGACAACGCGGGCGCCTGGACCTGGCACCGCTACGACGGCGGGGGCGGCCACCTGGCCGAGGGCCCCCGCACCCACGACCTCGGCGGCGGCTGGACGGACCGCGACGCCACGGGCGCGGTGGTGCAGCGGCAGTGGGGCAGCGGTCATCTCCCGCAGGACGCACGGCACTTCCAGGAGAACCGACTCGCCTCGCAGGAAGGTGTCTGGAACCGCACCGACCTCTGGGAGCGCCAGTCCCCGCACGGCAAGGAGAGCGGGAAGTACGAGCAGATGGGGCCCGGCACCTATCTGCGCACCGAGCGGCTGGGCGAGCAGCGCCCGCCCGCGTGGTTCCGCGACCACTTCATGGCCGACGTCGGGCACGCCCCGCGCACCCACGCCCACCTCGGCGGCGACAACCGCTTCCAGATGTTCCTGTGGAGCAAGGAGGCGCCGGGCGTGGACGCGAGGGGCGGGGCGCGGTACGTCGGGATGGACGGCGGGAGCGTCGACCTGAGCGCGGGCGGGGACTTCGTACGCTCCACGAACAAACTGCACAACGGCAATACGCTCAAGGTCGGCGACCACGCGCCCCGGCCCGCCCACGACCCGACGCCGGGGACCCTGGCGTGGCACGAGGGCGGGGCGGCGCCGCGCGGCGGGTACCGCTTCGAGAGCCCGGCCGGCGGCCGGACGCTCTGGGAGGACCGGATCGCCGTGGACGGTGTGCCACAGGGGCAGTGGCCGGTCGCACGGGAGGGACTGCCCGGCGGGACGGTCCGCGAGTACGCGGATCCCCCGGCCGCCCACCAGCCCCGGGAGACGGGGGCATGGGTGACGCGGGACGCGCACGGCAACCTGACGGGTATTCAGCATCCTTCGCGGGCGCCCCGAGTGGCGGGCCAGGGCGACCTGTTCGTACGGGGCACGGGTGATCCGGACGCGTCGGCGTGGACCTGGAAGCTGGTGGACGCGGCCGGTGACGACGTGGCCGGGGCCGGCGGTCCGGTCGCCGGGCGGCGGGAGTTCTTCCGTGGCTCCACCGACCCGGCGCTGGCGTGGGACGACTCGTTCCGCGACTTCGACGCGGCCGGGAACCTGGTGCGCGAGCGCCGCATGCTCGACGGCGGCGGGTACGTGGACGCGTGGGCGGACGGCGACCGGTGGCTGAGCGCCAAGTACCGGCGCGACGGCCGGGCCGTCGACTTCGGCGGAGGCACGCAGGTCCGCCAGTGGTGGCACGGCGGCGCCTGGCAGGACGACTGGGTGCGCGGCGCCCGGCACTGGCAGGACGTGCTGCGCCCGCAGGGCGGCGCCGACACGACCCTGCGGTCGGTGCCGGTGCACACCAACGGCCCGCTGCGGGTGCGCGAGTACCGCGCGGACGGCCAGGTGGCGGCGGCGGACGGCGTCTGGAAGGAGTTCGACCACGGCTCGGTCGTCCGTGAGCGCAAGGCGCTCGGCGACGGGACGTTCCTGGAGACCGACGCGTGGCGCGGCCAGTGGCGCCGTTACGACGCCCACGGCGGCCTCCTCGCCCAGCGCACCGACAGCGGCCTGGTCTTCGAGTCGCGCGGCGGCCAGCTCCACCTCACCGGGAACGAGTACGACTTCCGGGGTCCGCTCACCGAACTGCGCGGCTGGGGCCGCCGCGTCCGTGAGGCACAGCGGATGCCGTGGAGCGGCACGCCGCTGAACATCGGCGAGTCGCTCTACCAGCCGTACTGGCAAACGGTCGCGGGCAAGGCGGCGTTGGAGTTCGGCCAGGAGTTCGTGCTGGAGTTCGGCGCGAACCTGGCGGTGAACGGGATCGTGGCGGCCGTGCAGAACAAGCCCTTCACCGGGAAGGACGCGCTCAAGGCGTTCGCCAACGCGGCCGTCTCGGCGGGCATCAAGACCGGGGTCGGCACGATGATCCACGAGAACAGCCTGCCGCTCTTCCGCGATCTCGGCTCGGGCCGCGCGGGCCTCGCCAACGTCGACGGCGGCAAGCACTGGGGACGGGCGCCCATGAACCACGACAAGACGTGGGCCAACGAGTGGGGCGGCAACGAGACGGCGACCCGCTGGCGCGGCGGCACGTACGACTTCGGGTTCGGGGTGGGCACCAGTGTGCTGGCCGGCTGGGTCAACGGCTCGATGAACGCGGCGGTGTGGGGCATCACCGACGCCGAGGGCAACACCGTGAAGCTCACCGGCTGGGACGCGGTCGGCGACGGCGGC
>NZ_WWJY01000927.1 GCF_009865405.1 Streptomyces sp. SID3212
GTGGCGCCCATCAGCCGCTCCCGCCCGCCCAGCCCCTGCCGGAAGAGGCATCGTCCCCGGACTCCACCCAGGGCCGCGCCTTCAACGTGCGGACGCTCGGCCAGGGTGTGCCGTTCTCCCACCAGCAGCCGGCCCAGCCGACCCAAGGGCGCGGGCAGAGCCTGGTGCCGGGCCCGGTCCCCGTCCCGGGACCGCAGGGCCAGCCCGCCCAGCCACCCGTCGCGCACGTCCCGTCCGCACCGCCCACGCAGGCACCGGTACCGGCCCAGACACCGGCACCGGCACCGGCACCGGCACACCACCAGAGCCACAGCCAGGGACAGGGCCAAGCCCTGCAAAGTCAGAGCCAGGGCCAGGGTCAGGGCCTCGCCCACACCCAAGGTCAGGGCCAGGGCCACGGCGACACCCAGGGCGGCCAAGCCCACAGCAGCGCCAGCGGCAGCCCCTCCGGCACCCTCGGCTCCGGCCGCCGCCGCAAGCTCGGCACCCCGCCCGACAGCGACCACCCCGAGGCGAACCAGAGGTCCCACCCCCAGGGTTCCTCCCGCCTCCCCACCTCCCACCCCGAGGGACGCTCGTACGCGATAGGCGCGCCCGACGAGGGCGCCGAGGGTCCCCAGCCGCTGGACGGTCCCGGCGGCGCGGTCGAGGTGGCCAACCGCCCCCAGCCGCGCCCCGTCGACGACGAACTCCCCCCGGAGCCCCTCGACAACCCGCGCCGGCTGCTCGTCTGGCCCGCCCCGGACGTCTCCACCTCGCAGGCGCTCAGCGACCGCGGTTACCGCCCGGTCGTCGTGCACTCGCGCGAGGAGGTCGACGCCCAGATCGCCGCGTTCCCCGCCGCGCTCTTCGTCGACCCCCTGACCGGCCCCATCACCCGTACGGCGCTCCAGTCCCTGCGCCAGGCCGCCGTGGCCGCCGAGGTCCCCGTCCTGGTCACGGCCGGCCTGGGACAGGCGACGCGGGAAGCGGCGTACGGCGCGGACCCCGCCGTACTCCTCAAGGCCCTGGCACCGCGCGACAGCGAGCAGCACCCCCCGCGCGTCCTCCTGGTCGAGGAGCACGACGAGATCGCGCTCGCGCTGACGGACACGCTGGAGCGGCGCGGCATGCAGGTCGCGCGGGCCGCCACCGACGACCAGGCCGTGGCCCTGGCCGGGCAGATGCGGCCGAACCTGGTGGTCATGGACCTGATGCAGGTACGGCGGCAGCGCGCCGGGATCATCGACTGGCTGCGGGCGAACGGCCAGTTGAACCGTACGCCGCTGGTCGTCTACACCTCCGTCGGCATCGATCCGGCGGAGCTGCCGCGGCTGTCGTCGGGGGAGACCGTACTGTTCCTGGCCGAGCGGTCCACGAGCGACGAGGTGCAGTCCCGGATCGTGGAACTGCTCGCGAAGATCGGGACGAACTGACCGCCCGTCCCGCTCCTCGCCCTCCGCGCTCCGCCCCCCGCGCTACGGCCTCCGCCTCTGCGCGCCTGCGCGCCTGCGCGCCTGCGCGCCTACGCGCCTACAGAACCGTGATGTCCAACTCCCCCGCCGCGTACCGCGCCCTGATCACCTTCTTGTCGAACTTCCCCACGCTCGTCTTCGGCACCGACTCCACCAGCGCCCACCGCTCGGGCAACTGCCACTTGGCGACCCGCCCGGCGAGGAACTGCTTGAGCGCCGTGTAGTCGGCGCCCGCGCCCTCCTTGAGGACGACGGTCGCGAGCGGGCGTTCGCCCCACTTCTCGTCCGGTACGGCCACCACCGCGGCCTCCGCCACCTCCGGGTGGGCCATCAGCGCGTTCTCCAGCTCGACGCTGGAGATCCACTCGCCCCCGGACTTGATGACGTCCTTCGCGCGGTCGGTGAGCGTGAGATACCCGTCGGGGCTGATGACACCGACGTCACCGGTCCGCAGCCAGCCGTCCTCGCTGAACTTGTCCTCGGGCCTGATCGGTTCGGCGCCCGCGCCGCCGTAGTACGCCGCCGCGATCCACGGACCCCGTACCTCCAGTTCACCGGCCGACTCGCCGTCCCATGGCAGGAAGTCGCCATCGGGGCCCGCGAGGCGTGCCTCGACACCGGCCGGGAAGCGGCCCTGCGTGATGCGGTACGGCCACTCCTGCTCGGCGGTCAGGCCGGCGGGCGGGTTGGACGTCGTGCCCAGCGGCGAGGTCTCGGTCATCCCCCACGCGTGACAGAGCCGTACACCCAGCTTGTCGTACGCCTCCATCAGCGACGGCGGACAGGCCGAACCGCCGATGGTGACGCGGGCCATGGAGGTCAGGTCGCGCGGCCGGGCGGTGACCTCGGCGAGGAGCCCCTGCCAGATGGTCGGGACGGCGGCGGCGTGGGTGGGCTTCTCGCGCTCGATCATGTCGGCGAGGGGCGCGGGCTGGAGGAAACGGTCGGGCATCAGCATGTTGACGCCCGCCATGAAAGTGGCGTGGGGCAGCCCCCAGGCCGCCACGTGGAATTGGGGCACTACGACGAGGGTGGTGTCCTGGTCGGTCAGCCCCATCGACTCGGTCATGTTGACCTGCATGGAGTGCAGGTAGATGGAGCGGTGGGAGTAGACGACCCCCTTGGGCTCACCGGTGGTGCCGGAGGTGTAGCACATGGCGGCGGCGGCGCGTTCGTCCAGCTCGGGCCAGTCGTAGCCGGTGGGACGGCCGGCGATCAGCTCCTCGTACTCATGGACACGGGCCGTGGCCCCGTCGAGGAGGGCGCGGTCGCCGGGACCGGAGACGACGACGTGCTCGACGGTCGGCAGGTGCGGGAGGAGGGGCGCCAGCAGGGGCAGCAGGGAGCCGTTGGCGATGACGACCCGGTCGGCGGCGTGGTTGACGATCCAGACCAACTGCTCCGGCGGGAGGCGGAGGTTGAGGGTGTGGAGGATCGCCCCCATGGACGGAATGGCGAGGTACGCCTCGACGTGCTCGGCGTTGTTCCACATCAGCGTGGCCACGCGTTCGTCGTCGGTGACCCCGAGCCCGTCACGCAGGGCGTTGGCGAGCTGTGTCGCCCGTACGCCGACGTCGGCGAAGCTGCGGCGCTGCGGCTCGTCCTCCCCTGTCCAGGTCGTGACCTGCGACTTTCCGTGGATGGTCATCCCGTGGCGCAGGATGCGGGTCACAGTTAGCGGTACGTCCTGCATGGTGCTGAGCACGGGCGTCCTCCCGGTCGGCGCTGACACTGTGGCGTGGCGCTGATGCTGCGAGGATTCTGCGCACATACCGCGCGGTATGTCACTACCCGGGAGTAGAGCGAAAGAAGAATCGAGAGGAATCGAGAAGGTGAGGGAAGTCGAGGAAGTCGAGGGGAAGTCGGGAAGGGAAGGGGCCGGGCCCGCTCAACGCACCGGCGACAGTTCGGGATCCTCCCGGAGCTTTCCCAGGGCCCGCGAGACCGCGCTCTTGACCGTACCGACCGAGACGCCCAGCACTTCGGCGGTCTGCACCTCGCTGAGGTCTTCGTAGTACCGCAGCACCACCATCGCCCGCTGGCGGTCGGGCAGTCTCATCACCGCCCGCCACATCGCGTCGTGCAACACCTGCTGTTCGGCCGGGTCGGGCTCGGGCAGCCCCACCGGCTCGGGCAGTTCGTCGCAGACAAATTCGTCGACCTTGCGCTTGCGCCACTGGGACGTACGGGTGTTGAGGAGGGCGCGGCGTACGTATCCGTCGAGGGCGCGGTGGTCCTCGATCCGGTCCCAGGCGACGTACGTCTTGGTGAGCGCTGTCTGGAGCAGGTCCTCCGCGTCGCTCGGGTTGGCGGTCAGCGAGCGTGCCGTACGGAGCAGGACGGGGCCGCGTGCGCGTACGTACGACGAGAACGAGGCGTACGGCGCGTAGGTCGAACGGGCCGGGTGCGCGGAGTGCGCTGTGCGCGCGGGGTGGGGCGGGTGCGCGGAGTGGGGCGGAAAGGCGGTCGTTTTGACGGCTGTGGAGGCGTTTGCGCAGACAGGCGTGGTCATGGCTCCACGCTAGGAGCGGGGCTCCGCCAGGGGATCGGCCCCAGGTCCCGAAGCTGTCTCCGCCTCAGGGTGTAGGGGTGGTGCCGGCCCCACCTCCTGAAGGTGGAGAACAGGTGACGTGGCCCGTCAGGGTCGGCGAGGGGTGGGCAGGGTCCGGGCCGGCCGGGACGGCGGTCGTGACGGCGACCGGGACGACAAAGCCCTGCGCGACGGGGCCGGAAGACCGGACCACCGCCGCGCAGGAATTCGTATCACCCCTTGATCACACACCCCCCGTCGGGCCGCGTGTCACCAGAGGTTCGTGAAGGACACCGAGATGTTCTCGTTGGACTGGTCGATCGCCGTGAAGGCGGAGCCGACCACGCTGGCGGTGTTGTTCTGGTTGGACGCGCCGGGGCCGTTGGCCACCTGCTGGGTGGTGGTCGAATTGCCGTAGTTGTTCCCACCCACACCGCTGCCACTGATCGTGGACACGATCGCGTTCGATCCGTCGTTCGCGAGTCCGCCGTTGTCGGCCTCGGCCACCCCGGTGAAGAGCGCGGCGGCGAGGGGCAGCGCGGCGACAGCGGCAATGACGCGAACAGTACGGAAGCTTGCCATGTCAGTTCCTCCAGGAACGAGAAGTACGGCTTGTCCCAAGGCAGTTGGCCGACCGCCCGGGTCGTGGTGACGACGTCGCGAACTCAGGATTGCCCACCGAATCCCCGGTGAACCAGTCCGGAGCCCCCCATTCCCTCGCAAGCGTGAGGACAAGTCGATAAACCCGCTTTGCGCCCCCAAAGCGGTACATCACCCCAGCCGGGCCGCCGAGCCCGGGCGCCGCAAGAGGCGAAGCGTTTCGGCACACATCCGTACGTATCCGAACTTTCACGTCCCGGACACCCTCACTCCGGCCCCCTCTTCCTTTCTTCGAACAACTGTACGAACATGGAGTCATGGCCACCACCGCCCCGCACACCGCCACCCTGGCTCTCGCCCACGCGCTGTCCGCCGCCGAGCGCGGGCTCCCCGTCATCCCCCTGTCCCCCACCAAGCTCCCCGCGCTGCCCTCGCCGCACCGGGGCGAGCCCGAACCGGGCCTCTGCCGCGGCGAGTGCGGGCGCCCGGGCCACGGCGTGCACGACGCGACCACCGACCCCGCCGCCGTACGGGCCCTGTTCGCGGCGGCGCCCTGGGCCACGGGGTACGGCATCGCGTGCGGGCGGGCCCCGCACCACCTGATCGGCATCGACCTGGACGTCACGCCGACGGGCGCCGAATCCCCCGGTACGGCCTCATCCGCAGGCACGGCACCGTTTCCCGGCACGGCAGCCTCTCCCGGTCCGGCCCCTGGAACGCCTCCGTACACCGAAGCCACCCCGGCCTCGGTGACCGCGCTCCAGCAGATCGCCTTCCAGCACCTGTTCACGCTCCCGGAGACGGTCACGGTGCTGACCCCCAGCGGGGGCCGTCACCTCTGGCTGTCCGGCCCGCCGGACGTCACCGTCCCCAACTCCGCCGGCCGCCTCGCCCCCGGCATCGACGTACGGGGAGCGGGCGGCTACCTCATGGGCCCGGGCTCGGTCAGCGCCCGGGGCGCGTACCGGCTGGCCCCCGGCTCGGCCGGCCTCTC